>NZ_CP045649.1:1268526-1569552 GCF_009557055.1 Nocardioides sp. dk884
CAGCCCGAAGAAGACAGCCATCGCCCAACCGAGCGGCGTCCGGGCCACGTCGAGGAACCGCACCGTCTGCGGGGCCGCCTCCGGCGTGCGGTCGTGGGCGATCAGGCCGAGCCACGGCAGTGCCGCGAGGAGCGCCAGCACCGCCCAGGCCCCGAGCCCGGCGCGCCAGCTGCCGGCGGCCTCGGCGATCGGGACGGTCAGGACGAGAGAGGCGGTGAGGCCGATCGCGAGGGCGGTCGTGTACATCGCGGTCACCGGTCCGACCCGGTCGGGGAAGTGCAGCTTGACCAGCGAGGGCAGCAGCACGTTGGCGGCCGCCATGCCGGCGAGCGCGACCATGGAGAGCAGCAGGAACGGCGCGGTCTGGTCGACCAGCGCCCGCCCGGCCAGCCCGGCGACGACCGCGACCAGCGCGCCCAGCGTCACCCGGTGGATCCCGGCCCGGCGTGCGAGGGCCGGCGCGACGGCGCCGAACCCGGCGAAGGCCAGCACCGGCAACGAGGTCAGCAGCCCGGCCGCCGCCGTCGACATCGACAGCCCGGCGCGCACCTCGTCGAGCACCGGTCCGACGCTCACCGCCGCGGGCCGCAGGTTGAACGACAAGAGCACCAGGCCGAGCAGCAGGAGGGCGGATGTGCGGCGGGTCACCCCGTCATGCTGCCAGCCATCTCACCCGGTCGGGGAGAGGGGTGGTGGGGACCGCGATGAGGGGCGAAGCGGTGGACCTCTCGTACCCTGTGCAGGTGCGAGAGCAGCCCGAGCAGCAAGCCCCACCCGTCCAGCGTCTCCGGATCCGGTACGCCAAGCGCGGGCGGCTGCGGTTCACCAGCCACCGCGACTTCTCGCGTGCCTTCGAGCGGGCGATCTTCCGGGCCCGCGTGCCGATGGCGTACTCCTCCGGGTTCAACCCGCACCCACGCATCTCCTACGCCGGCGCGGCGCCGACCGGGTCGGCCAGCGAGGCGGAGTTCGTCGAGATCGGGTTGGCTCAGGTGCTCGACCCCGCGGCCGTCCGCGCCTCCCTCGAGGAGGCGTTGCCGGACGGCCTGGACGTCGTCGACGTGGTGGTGTCTCCCGGAGGCTCGCTCTCCGACCTGCTCGAGGCCAGCCACTGGCACCTCGACCTCGCCACGCCGGCCGCCGTGGTGGCGCCGGCCGTCACCGCGTTCATGAACGCCGAGAGCGTCGAGGTCGAACGGATGACCAAGAAGGGGCTGCGGACCTTCGACTGCCGCGGCGCCGTGGTCTCCCTGGCCGTCGTCGAGCGGGACGGCGGCAGCCGTCTGGACCTGGTGCTGCGGCACGGTACGCCGTCCGTGCGCCCCGACGACGTGCTCTCCGGGCTGAAGGCCGTCGCCGGCCTGGACCTGGGGGAGTCCCCGCTGCTCACCCGGGTGGCCCAGGGACCGCTGGACGAGGCGACCGGCGAGGTCGGCGACCCGCTGCACGGTTCGGTATGACACCAAGAGACCGAGCGTGTGCGATACTCGCCACGGTTGATGACCGGTGACGGTCCTCGTTGACGGCCTACAGGCCGGCCCCGAGGAGCAGCACCCCAGTCGACTCGACGACGTTCTCGCCGGTCCCGCCAGGGCTCGGCACAGTGGAGGCAGTCGTTGCCAGACCGCGACGCGGCCAGTGGGCTCCGTGACAGGGAGTCCGCGAACAGTCCCAGGACTGGGCCAAGCGACCGCGGCAGGTGACAGCTCTGCCGCCAGTGACGCACCGCGGAGGATGTCGCCGCCACCGAAGGCTTTGCGCCGTCGGCTCTGAGCACGCGGGCCGCCGGCGTCTGACACGTCCGGCGCGCTGCGCGCCGGGCCGAGGAGCAGCACATGCCCGACGACCAGATCGATCCCACCACCACGGCCTCAGCGGCAGGTGACGCAGGAACCCCCTCGGAGCCCACCGCTCCGGGTACCGACGAGGCTCCCGCCCCGGCGAAGCGCGCTGCGCGCAAGACAGCGACCAAGAAGGCGACCGCGAAGACCGCGACCGCCAAGAAGGCCACCACCAAGGCGACCACCGCCAAGAAGACCACCGCCAAGCGGACGACGAAGAAGGTCGCCGCTGCGGACAGCGAGACGCCCGCGGACGCCCCCACCGAGGCGCCGCCCGCCGAGGCACCGGCTGCCGAGACGCCGGTCGAGCAGCCCGCCGAGGCCCCCGTGGCCGCCGACGAGACCGCTGCGCCCGCGAAGAAGGCCACCGCGCGCAAGACCGCCGCGAAGCGCACCACCAAGAAGGCACCGGCCCGCAAGAAGGCCGCCGCCGCCGAGCCGACCGAGGACGTCGCGCCCGAGGCACAGCCGGCCGCGCCCGTGAGCGCCGAGGTCGCCAGCACGCCGGCGCCCACCGCCGAGACCGCTGAGACGACCGACCAGCCCGAGACGGGCGAGTCCGGCGCCCCGGTCCCGCTCTTCCAGGCGCCGGTCGCCAAGAAGGCGCCGGCCCGACGTACCCGCAAGACCGCCGCCCAGAAGCGCGCCGAGGCCGAGGCGGCTGCCGCCGCCGAGGCCGCGGCAGCGGAGGACGACGAGGAGACCGCCGAGGGCGAGGTCGCCCTCGAGGCGACCGCGGCCACCGTCGACGCGGGCGCCGAGGCCCCCGCCGAGACCACCGAGGCCCCCGCCGCGGCGACCGCGGAGACCGACGAGGAGCCCGCCGAGGGCGACGAGCGCTCCGAGGACCAGGGTGCGGACCACAGCGACAGCGACTCCGAGGGCGGCGGCCGTCGCCGTCGTCGTCGTGGTGGTCGCCGCCGCCGCAAGTCCGGCGACGACTCCGACGGCGACTCGGCCGGGTCCGACGCCTCGGCGGGACAGCCGGGCGAGACCGCCGAGAAGTCGGCGGACCGGGCCGGCGACAAGAGCGAGGACGCCTCGGGCGACAAGGCCGAGGGCGAGGACTCCGACGCCTCCGGCGACACCGGTCCCGAGGAGCAGGGCAGCGGCGGCAGCTCGCGTCGCCGCCGGCGCCGCCGCCGCTCCAGCGAGGACGGCCCCGACTCCGGCGACGACCCGGAGAACACCGTCACCCGGGTGCGCAAGCCCCGCTCGGCCGAGGACGAGATCACCGCGATCTCCGGCTCCACCCGCCTCGAGGCCAAGAAGCAGCGTCGCCGCGACGGCCGCGAGGCCGGGCGGCGTCGTGCCCCGATCGTCAGCGAGGCCGAGTTCCTGGCCCGTCGCGAGGCGGTCGACCGCGTCATGGTCATCCGTCAGCGCGACGACCTGACCCAGATCGGCGTGCTCGAGGACAAGGTGCTCGTCGAGCACTACGTCGCCCGTGAGTCGCAGACCTCGATCATCGGCAACGTCTACCTCGGCCGGGTGCAGAACGTGCTGCCCTCGATGGAGGCGGCGTTCATCGACATCGGCAAGGGCCGCAACGCGGTGCTGTACGCCGGCGAGGTCAACTGGTCGGCCCTCGGCCACCGCGACGGCCAGCCGCGCAAGATCGAGTCGGTGCTGTCCTCGGGCCAGAGCGTCCTGGTGCAGGTCACCAAGGACCCGATGGGCCACAAGGGCGCACGCCTCACCAGCCAGGTCAGCCTGGCCGGACGGTTCCTGGTCTACGTGCCGGACGGCACCACCAGCGGCATCTCCCGCAAGCTTCCCGACACCGAGCGGGCCCGCCTCAAGGCGCTGCTCAAGGAGATCGTCCCCGAGTCGGCCGGCGTCATCGTGCGCACCGCCGCCGAGGGCGCCAGCGAGGAGGAGCTGACCCACGACGTCGAGCGCCTCAAGGCCCGTTGGGAGGCCATCGAGGCCAAGTCCAAGGGCAGCGCGCCGCAGCTGCTGTACGGCGAGCCGGACCTGACCCTCAAGGTCGTCCGCGACCTGTTCACCGAGGACTTCTCCAGCCTGGTGATCCAGGGCGGCGACGCTTGGGAGACCGTGCAGTCCTACGTCGAGGACGTCGCCCCGGACCTCGCCCCCCGCCTGGAGCGCTACTTCCCCGAGGCCCACGGCGGCAAGGACATCTTCGCCGAGTACCGCGTCGAGGAGCAGATCGCCAAGGCGCTGGACCGCAAGGTCTGGCTGCCCTCCGGCGGCTCGCTGGTCATCGACCGCACCGAGGCGATGACCGTGGTCGACGTCAACACCGGCAAGTTCACCGGCTCCGGGGGCAACCTCGAGGAGACGGTCACCAAGAACAACCTGGAGGCGGCCGAGGAGGTCGTGCGTCAGCTGCGGCTGCGCGACATCGGCGGCATCATCGTCGTCGACTTCATCGACATGGTCCTGGAGTCCAACCGCGACCTGGTGCTGCGTCGCCTCGTCGAGTGCCTGGGCCGCGACCGCACCCGCCACCAGGTCGCCGAGGTGACCTCCCTCGGCCTGGTGCAGATGACGCGCAAGCGGATCGGCACCGGCCTGGTCGAGGCGTTCAGTGAGAACTGCGAGCACTGCCACGGTCGCGGCGTCGTGATCCAGGACCAGCCGGTCGAGGCCCGCAAGGGTGGCGACGACGACTCGCGCGGTCGCAGCGGCCGCAAGCGCGGCGGCAAGGGCCGCGGCGGCGAGGACGGCAGCGAGCAGGGCTCGCGCCAGTCGAACCAGGCTCCCCAGTCGAGCCCGGCGTCCGCGCCGACCCCGAAGGACGTCGCCGCGATGGCGCGCCCCGAGAGTGCCGAGGACGTCGAGACGGCGCCCGTCGAGGCCGCACCGGCCGCCGAGGCGGCGGAACCCCGCACGGACGCTGGCCAGCAGGAGTCTCCGGCGGTCGCCGAGGCCCCGCAGGTGACGCAGCGCCCGCGTCGCGAGCGCCGCACCCGTGAGCGCCGCGAGGCCACCCCGGCGCCCGAGCAGGCCGAGCAGGCGCTGGTGCAGGTGTCGGAGCCGGTGGCCCCGGAGCCTCAGCAGGCCGAGACCCCGGCACCGCAGGCACCCGCCGAGCCGGCCGCGCCCAAGGTCGTCACCCGCACCCGCCGGCGTACCGCGACCCGCCCGGCCGGCTCCCCGGCCACGGTGACGGCCCCGGTGGCGCCGATCATCGCCGCCCCGTCGGCCCCGCTGCCGACGGCGGCGTCGCTCAGCACGCCGGAGCCGCCGAAGGTGATCACCCGCACGCGCACCCGGAGCGTCAACCGGCCCGCTGGCCCGCCCAGCGAGGTCTCGGCGCAGACCGGGTCCGGTGAGGCCACGAGCGGTGAGGACGGCGCGTCCGTCGAGCACGTCCCGGTCAAGAAGAAGGGCAAGCGCTGAGCCTGCCGGCTCCCCACGCGCGATCCCTGAGCGTCCTGACGCCCTGCCCCCGTTTCCGGTCCGGAAGCGGGGGCAGGGCGCTTCGCGGGGTAAGGTACGGGGGCCGGTCTCGGGTCCGGGAGCTCTGAGCTGACCGGATCCTGATCGGTGAGGCCCCGCGTTTTGCGGTGGCTGCCGAGCGTCCGTAGTATTGACCCTCGGTGCGTTCACACGTGCCGCGGCCCTGTGTGGCAGCCCCACCGCGACCTGGCCCAAGGCCAGTGGCGGGGTGCGCAGGAAGCCCCAGCCGGCCGACGTAGACAAGTACGCACCAACCGAAGCAGTAACGACGAAGGAGACCGCGGTGTACGCGATCGTGCGCGCAGGCGCCAAGCAGCAGAAGGTTGCCGTGGGCGACGTCATCGAGATCGACAAGATCTCGACCGAGGTGGGCCAGACCGTGACCCTGCCCGTCGTCCTCGCGGTCGACGGCGAGACGGTCACGTCCGACGCCGCCGCCCTGGACAAGGCGTCCGTGACCGCCGAGGTCCTCGGCGCCACCAAGGGCCCGAAGATCATCATCCAGAAGTACAAGAACAAGACCGGCTACAAGAAGCGCCAGGGTCACCGCCAGAAGTACACCCAGGTCAAGGTCACCGACATCTCCCTCTGAGCCCCCGGCTCAGAGCAGGCCCGACACGAACACAAGGATCACGACATGGCACACAAGAAGGGCGCGGCGTCCACCAAGAACGGCCGCGACTCCAACTCCCAGCGCCTCGGTGTGAAGCGATACGGTGGCCAGCTGGTCAACGCCGGTGAGATCATCGTGCGCCAGCGTGGCACCCACTTCCACCCGGGCGCCGGCGTCGGCCGTGGCGGCGACGACACGCTCTTCGCGCTGATCCCCGGTGCTGTCGAGTTCGGCACCCGTCGCGGTCGCCGGGTCGTCAACATCGTCGCGGGCGAGTGACCTGACGCTCGCGCGCAGCAAGACCTTGTGAAAGGGCGTCCCGGTCCCCGGGGCGCCCTTTCACTGTTCCACGGCACCTCCGGCGTGGTGGGCCGCGATCACGCGGCCCCGCGCCACCAGCTCCACCCCAGACCTTTTGATTAGGCGGTAAGACCCATGGCAGTTCCGACCTTCGTGGATCGGGTGACGCTGCACGTCAGCGCCGGTCGTGGCGGGCACGGTGTGGCCTCGGTCCACCGCGAGAAGTTCAAGCCGCTCGGCGGTCCCGACGGCGGCAACGGCGGTCCCGGCGGCTCGGTGATCCTGCGCGTCGACCCCTCGGTGACGACCCTCATCGACTACCACCACAGCCCCCGGCGGCGTGCCGAGAACGGCGGGCACGGCGCGGGCGACTTCCGCAACGGCGCCCACGGCAGCGACCTGGTGCTCCCGGTGCCGGACGGCACCGTGGTGAGCATCCGCGGCGGCGAGGTGCTCGCCGACATGGTGGGTGCCGGCACCGAGCTGACCATCGCCCAGGGCGGTCGCGGTGGCCTCGGCAACGCCGCGCTGGCCTCCTCCAAGCGCAAGGCCCCCGGCTTCGCGCTCCTCGGCGAGCCCGGCGAGGAGGTCGAGATCGCCCTCGAGCTCAAGGTCGTCGCCGACATCGGTCTCGTGGGCTTCCCGAGCGCCGGCAAGTCCAGCCTGATCGCCGCGATCTCCCGGGCCCGTCCCAAGATCGCCGACTACCCGTTCACCACGCTGGTGCCGAACCTCGGCGTCGTACGCGCCGGCGACACGATCTTCACCGTCGCCGACGTCCCCGGGCTGATCGAGGGCGCCAGCGAGGGCCGCGGCCTGGGCCACGAGTTCCTGCGCCACGTCGAGCGCTGCGCGGCGCTGGTGCATGTCATCGACACCGCGAGCATCGAGCCCGGCCGCAACCCGGTCGACGACCTCGACGTCATCGAGAACGAGCTGAGCCGCTACGGCGGTCTCGAGGACCGCCCGCGCCTGGTCGCGATGAACAAGATCGACGTCCCCGACGGCCGCGACCTCGCCGACATCACGATCGAGGAGCTGCGCGAGCGCGGCCTGCGGGTCTTCCCGGTCTCCGCCGCGTCGGGGGAGGGGCTCAAGGAGCTCACCTTCGCGATGGCCGAGATCGTGGCCGCCACCCGTGCCGCGCAGCCGACCGTCGAGGCCGAGCGGATCGTGCTGCGCCCGCGCAGCGTCGACGGCGGCGACGACTTCACGATCACCGAGACGCCTGACGGCTGGCGGGTGCGCGGGTCGAAGCCCGAGCGCTGGGTGCGCCAGACCGACTTCAGCAACGACGAGGCCGTCGGCTTCCTCGGTGACCGGCTCAACCGCCTCGGCGTCGAGACCCGTCTCGCCAAGATGGGCGCCCAGGAAGGCGACGCCGTCATCATCGGCGCCGAGGACAACTCGGTCGTCTTCGACTTCCGCCCCGGCATCGACGCCGGTGCGGAGATGCTCGGCCGCCGCGGCGAGGACCAGCGCTTCGACGAGTCGCGTCCGGCCGCCGGTCGCCGTCGCGAGATCGACGAGCTGATGCCCGAGCGCGGCGAGAACGAGACCCGCGCCGACGTGGCCCGCCGTCTCGACGCCGAGCGCAACAGCAGTGGGATCGGCCCGATGTCGTATGAGATCGGCTCGGCCGAGGACCCGGACTGGGCCGAGAAGGACCCCGGGGAGTGAGCACGGCGGCGGCGGGCGAGCGGCGTACGCCGGTCACCCAGGCGCGGCGGATCGTCGTGAAGGTGGGCTCGTCGTCGCTGACGCGCCACGGCGGCGGTATCGACGACGCGCGCCTGGACGCGCTGGTCGACGTGCTCGCCGCCGCCCGCAGCCGCGGCACCGAGGTCGTGCTGGTCTCCTCCGGTGCGATCGCGGCGGGCCTGGAGCCGCTGGGCCTGAGCAAGCGGCCCCGGGCGCTCGCGGTGCAGCAGGCCGCGGCCTCGGTGGGCCAGGGGCTGCTGGTGCACCGCTACACCGAGGGCCTGCGCCGCCACGGGCTGACCGCCGGGCAGGTGCTGCTCACCGTCGACGACGTCGTACGCCGCGCGCAGTACCGCAACGCCTACCAGACGCTGGCCAAGCTGCTCGAGCTCGGCGTGCTGCCGATCGTCAACGAGAACGACACGGTGGCGACCAGCGAGATCCGCTTCGGCGACAACGACCGGCTCGCCGCCCTGGTCGCCCACCTCGTGCAGGCCGACCTGCTGGTGCTGCTCTCCGACGTCGACGGGCTCTACACCGCCAAGCCGGGGGCACCCGGCGCGCGGCTGATCGAGGAGGTGCGCTCGGGCAGCGACCTGGACGGTGTCGAGATCGGCAGCGTCGGCTCGGCCGTCGGCACCGGCGGGATGGTCACCAAGGTCGAAGCCGCCCGGATCGCCACCGGCGCCGGCATCCCGGTGGTGCTGACCAGCGCGGACCAGGCCTCGCGCGCCCTCGACGGCGACGTCGTCGGCACGCTGTTCCACGCCACCGGCCGCCGCCGCCCGATCCGCCAGCTGTGGCTGCGCCACGCCGCGGAGGGCAAGGGCACGCTGAGCCTCGATGACGGCGCCGTGCGCGCGGTCCGCGAGCGCGGCGCGTCCCTGCTCGCCGCCGGCGTCACCGCGGTCAGCGGGCGCTTCCTCGCCGGCGACCCGGTCGACCTGCTCGACCCGTCTGGCCTGCGCGTCGCGCGCGGACTCGTGGGCTTCGACGCCGACGAGGTGCCGAGCCTGCTGGGCCGATCCAGCGAGGACCTGCGCCGCGACCACGGAGCCGGCTACGACCGCGCGCTCGTGCACCGCGACGACCTGGTCGTGCTGGAGCGCCCGCGCCGCTGAGCGCGGGAACCTCCCACGTCTCGCGCACGTCTCAGCGCCATGCGCCGCCTGCTGCCGCCCGCCCTGCTGGTGTCCGCCGTGCTGCTCGCCGGTTGCGGAGACGACCCGGCGCCCGACGCGGACCCGCTCGCCTCGGTGAGCACCGGGTCCAGCACGCCCGGCGGCACCGCCATGGCGCCCGCGTGGCCGCCGCCGGGGTGCCGGGAGCTGTCGGTCGCCGCGAGCTCGTTCGCCGAGGACGCGCGCGGTGAGGAGAGCCCCGAGGCGGCCGCGCTGGACGCCGTCGAGGAGGGTGTCCGGGCGATCCGCGGCTCCGAGCCGGGCGGGGCCGACAAGCGCACCTGGTACGTCGTGGCCGCCGACGGCACCGGGATCGCGGCGGTCGAGGTGCTCCGTGACGCCGTCGGCACCGGCTGGCTGGCCGCCTCGGTCGAGCGCTGCGCGGACCCCGCGCCGTACTGACAGGGCGTCGGGGGGCGAGCGGGTTCGGGGTGTGGCGCCCCCGCGCCGTACGCTTGACCACGACATGCCCGACACCGTCTACCTCGACCACGCCGCGACCACTCCGATGGTCCCCGCGGCGATCGAGGCCATGAGCCGCCACCTCGTCGAGGTGGGCAACCCGAGCTCGCTGCACGCCTCCGGGCGCCGCGCCCGCCGGGTGGTCGAGGAGTCCCGCGAGACGATCGCTCGCATGGTGGGCTGCCGCCCCGGCGAGGTCGTGTTCACCTCCGGGGGCACCGAGGCCGACAACCTCGCGCTCAAGGGCGTCTTCTGGTCGCGCCGCGACGCCGACCCGCGCCGGGTGCGCGTGCTGGCCTCGGCCGTCGAGCACCATGCGGTGCTCGACGCGCTGCACTGGCTGGAGTCCCACGAGGGCGCCGAGGTCGAGCTCGTGCCGGTCGACTCCGACGGCGTCGTCGACCTCGACGCGCTGCGCGCCTCGGTCGAGCGGGACCCGGACTCGGTCGCCCTGGTCTCGGTGATGTGGGCCAACAACGAGGTCGGCACCCTGCAGCCCGTCCCCGAGGTCGTCGAGATCTGTGCCCCGCACGCGATCCCGGTGCACACCGACGCGGTGCAGGCGCTCGGCGCCGTGCCGGTCGACTTCGCCGCGAGCGGCGTCGACGCCCTCACCCTCACCGGTCACAAGGTCGGCGGCCCGTACGGCGTCGGTGCGCTCATCGTGCGCCGCGAGCTGTCGGTCACCGCGCTGCTGCACGGCGGCGGCCAGGAGCGCGACATCCGCAGCGGCACCATCGACACCCCGGCCATCGCCGGTCTCGCCGCGGCCGTCGAGCTCGCGGTCAAGTGCCAGCCCGAGCACGCGGCCCGGATCGCCGCGCTGCGCGACCGGCTGGTGGCCGGCGTGCGCGCCGCCGTGCCGGACGCCGTCCTGACCGGGCACCCGAGCCAGCGGCTCCCCGGCAACGCCCACTTCTCCTTCCCCGGCTGCGAGGGCGACTCGCTGCTGATGCTGCTCGACGCGCGCGGCATCGAGTGCTCCACCGGCTCGGCCTGCTCCGCCGGTGTCCCGCAGGCCTCCCACGTGCTGCTCGCGATGGGGCGCCCGGACGCGGAGGCCCGCAGCTCGCTGCGCTTCTCCCTGGGCCACACCAGCACCGAGACCGACGTGGACGCCCTGGTCGCCGCGATCGCCCCCTGCGTCGAGCGGGCCCGCGCGGCGCGCCTGTGACCGGCGCCGGAGGAGGCATCCGATGAAGGTCTTGGCAGCCATGTCCGGCGGCGTCGACTCCGCCGTCGCCGCGGCGCGCGCCCACGAGGCCGGGCACGACGTCACCGGCATCCACCTCGCGCTGTCGCGCAACCCCGCGTCGTACCGCTCGGGTGCGCGGGGGTGCTGCACGATCGAGGACAGCAACGACGCGCGGCGCGCGGCCGACGTCATCGGCATCCCCTTCTATGTCTGGGACCTCTCCGAGCGCTTCCACGCCGACGTGGTCGAGGACTTCATGGACGAGTACGCCGCGGGCCGCACGCCCAACCCGTGCCTGCGCTGCAACGAGAAGATCAAGTTCGCCGCGGTGCTCGACCGGGCGCTGGCGCTGGGCTTCGACGCGGTCGCCACCGGCCACTACGCGCAGCTGCGCACCGGCGCCGACGGGCTGATCGAGATGCACCGCGCGGTGGACGGCGGCAAGGACCAGTCCTACGTGCTCGGAGTACTGGACCAGCAGCAGCTCGCGCACTCCTACTTCCCGCTCGGGGACACCCCCAAGGCCCAGGTGCGCGAGGAGGCGGCCCGGCGCGGGCTGCTGGTCGCGGACAAGCCCGACAGCCACGACATCTGCTTCGTCGCCGACGGCGACACCGCCGGCTGGCTGCGCGAGAAGCTCGGCGACCGCGCCCCGCACACCAGCGGCGACATCGTCGACGACGCGACCGGCGAGGTGCTCGGCCGCCACGAGGGGTCCTGGGGCTACACGATCGGCCAGCGCAAGGGCCTGCGCCTGGGGCGTCCCGCCCCGGACGGCAAGCCGCGCTTCGTGCTCGACATCGAGCCGGTTTCCGGCACCGTCCGGGTCGGGCCCCGCGAGGGCCTGGCCGTGGACGGCCTCAGCGGCATCCGGCCGCGGTGGTGCGGCACCGTGCCCACCCGCCTCTCCGGCGACGGCGTGACCGTGCAGCTGCGCGCGCACGGCGACGAGCACCGCGCCACCGTGACCGTGAGCCCGGACGGCACCGGCGTCGAGGTCGAGCTGCTCGACCCGGCGTACGGCATCGCGCCGGGGCAGGCGGTCGTCATCTACGACCACACCCGGGTGGTCGGGTCGGCCACCATCTCCAGCACCCGACGGGCCACCACATGACCACCGCCACCGCCATCGGCTCCCTGCCCGGCACCGAGCAGCGCGACTTCGACGAGGCCGTGCGGCTCGTGCTCGGGGAGCTCCCCGACCTGCCGCACCTGCCCGAGCTGCCCGGCCGCGGCGCGACCGCCTCGATGACCGGCCGGGCGCTCGCCGTGGTCGCCGAGTTCGGCGTGGACCTGCAGCCCGCCGGCTGGCGGCTCACGGGCGGCGGCTCGGGCATCGACCACCGCCGCGCCCGTAGCCTGCTCGGCCAGGACCTCGACACCCTCGAGGAGCAGGCCCAGGGGTTCACCGGCACCTTCAAGGTGCAGATCGCCGGACCGTGGACGCTGGCCGCGACCGTCGAGAAGCCGCGCGGCGACAAGATCCTCGCCGACCACGGCGCCCGCGCCGACCTGGCCCAGGCACTGGCCGAGGGGCTGCGCGAGCACCTGCGCGACGTACGCCGCCGGCTGCCGGGCCTCCAGCGCCTGGTCGTGCAGGTCGACGAGCCGGCGCTGCCGGCGGTGCTCGGCGGCAAGGTCCCGACGGCGTCCGGCTTCGGGCGGCACCGCACGGTCGACCTCCCGGAGGCCTCCGCGCACCTGGAGTGGGTGCTCGCGGCCGTCACGGCCGAGGACGCCGTCC
This sequence comes from Nocardioides sp. dk884, assembly GCF_009557055.1. Lineage (NCBI taxonomy): Bacteria > Bacillati > Actinomycetota > Actinomycetes > Propionibacteriales > Nocardioidaceae > Nocardioides > Nocardioides sp. dk884. The sequence continues at coordinate 1,280,993 of NZ_CP045649.1, forward strand.
CGTGGGTGCACTCCTGCGCGCCCGGCACGCCGCTGGACCTGCTGCGCGGCGCCGGCGCCCGTGGCCTGGCCGTCGACCACTCCCAGCTCTCGGCCGCCGACCACGACCACCTCGCCGAGGCCCTCGAGGCCGGTGAGGAGGTCGTGCTGGGCATGGTGCCCAGCACCGGCGAGGCCGCGTCCGGTCCCAGCGACGCCCGCCTCACCGAGGCCACCCTGCGCTGGCTGGACATGCTCGGGCTCGACCCCGGCACGGTCGGCGACCGGCTGCTGATCAGCCCCGCCTGCGGGCTCGCGGGCGCCTCGGCGGCGTGGGCGCGTCAGGCGCTGACGCTCGCGCGCACCACCGCCGCCAACCTCTGAGGGCGGAACGGGTGAGGTTCTCGAGCCTGCTGGCCGTGTTCGCTCACCCCGATGACGAGTCACTGGCCGCCGGCGGAGTCCTCGCGCAACACGCCGCGGCGGGCGCGCGGACTGCCGTCGTCACCGCGACGTGGGCTCCGCGCACGCAACGAGCGGCCGAGCTGGCCGATGCGCTGCAGGTCCTGAGTGCGGGCGAGCCGCGGTTGCTCGGGTACGCCGACGCGAGGGTCCCGGAGTCTGCTCTGGGCCGTCCCCGCTGGTGCGACGTACCGCTCGACGAGGCCGTGAATCGGCTGGTGGTTCAGATCCGCGAGCTCCGCCCGGAGGCTCTGGTGACCCACGACGCCCACGGCGGGCTGACCGGCCATCCCGACCACGTGCACACCCATCGCGTGACCATGCTGGCCGCCGAGGCAGCGGGCCTCGACACCGTCTGCCTGGCGACCCACCCGCGGTCGGCGGTGGCGGGGATCGAGAGCATCATCGGCGCCCGAGGAACCGCGTACGCCACCCCCGACGAGCAGGTCACGGACCGCGTGGACGTGTCGCCCTGGCTGGAGCAGAAGCTGGCCGCGATCCTCGCCCACCGCTCCGAGGTCGACCGAGGCGCACTGCCTGGACTCATCGCCCGTCTAGCACCGGCGGCGCCGCGCGGGGAGCTTCTCTCGACGGAGTGGTTCATCCGCCGCACCATGTCCGCCTGGGGCGGGAGCGATTAGCTCATCACCCCGGGTGGGTGGGCAGTGATCAGTCGGGGCTCGTTTCCCCGCACCTTGGCGCCAGGGCGGGGTTGTCCGGCGGGTGAGGGCCGCCCTCCTGTGAGGGCAATGTGAAACCGTGCAGCCATGAATGACAGCCTCGCGAGTGTTCACCTGGTAGGCGGCGGCGCGGACTGCCCCAATGCCGCCGACCTGGCAGGCGCGTTCGCGGTCGAGGCCACCAACCACGCCAAGACAGATGCGCCGCCACACCTTGCCCTTGTGATGGTCGACGTTGACGGGCGCGCCGACCAGTTCCGGCCCGCGTACACCGCCGCGCTCGACAGCCACATCCCTGGTGGTTTCGAGTACCTCGACATCCGCCTCGATGGGGGCCCATGGCGCGACGGCTCGGTGTTCCGGGAGGTCGACGGCATCGTGGTCGCAGGTGGCCCGACCGCCCTCTACCACGCTGGTCTGAGCCACCTCTCCGTCGTGATCAAGGACGCGCTTGCAGACCGAGTCCCCTACCTTGGCTTCTCTGCCGGAGCGATGATCGCCGCCAACACGGCACTTCTGGGCGGCTGGCGTGACCATGGACGCGTCATGTGCGATGAGGACTGGTCGGAGGGCTTCGACGAACTTACGCTGGCCCCCGGCTTGGGGCTGGTCGACTTCACGGTCGACGTGCACGCCACACAGGGCGGGCTTCTTAGCCGTGCATGCGCCGCCGCGCTCCACCCCGAGTGTGGGCGAGTAGCCGCGATTGACGAGGCAACCGTGCTGTCGGTCCCCGAGAACGCCGACACGCCACATCAGGGACAGCGTCGAGGGGACGGGTTCGTCTGGTGGCTCGAAGCCAGTGACGGAACCCTTAACACGCGCCGACTCACCTGACCCACAACGCAACGACGCGCCTCGTGGACCCGTTTTCCGGGCCACGCGACGGCGTCGCCGGGACTTTCGTCTCTCGGGTTACAGATTCTCGTCTGTAGCCCCGTTCGCAAGAGAGACACACCCCAGTGAGGGCCGCTCTCTGGGGGTGCTCGAGCCTGCTCGCCGTGGGTGCGCGAGGAACTGCTGTCGACCGAGTGGTTCATCTCGACGCCCAGGCCGGACGGCTTGATGCAGCTAGCTCATCGCCCGGGTGAGTGCGCGGTCACGAGTCGGGTCTCGCCGCGGTGCTTCGCGAGGTGGAGCCCGTGGGGTGATCGCCAGAGGTACGTCGCGGTGTCGGCCTTGTCGTAGGTCCACGCGGTGTGTGTTTTCGCCCGATGGTGTCGGCGACAGAGTGGGGCGAGGTTGCAGCTGCAGGTCGGGCCGGCGTTCCCGTCGGATCCGCTCTTGTCGTGGGCGGTGACGTGGTCGGTGTCGCAGCGTCGGGAGGGCCGGTCGCACCAGGGGAAGGCGCAGCTCGGCTGGGTGAGGTGGAGTTGTTCTGCCATCCGGTCGGGGATGGCGTAGGCGTCGGTGTGGTGGTGCTCGTCGAGGTCGATGACCGGCTTGATCACGACCTCGGTGTCGGGGTTGCCGCACCAGTCGCGGACCTGGTCGGTCGAGATGACGGACCTGGTCTCGTCCACGTGGGCGACCCCGGCCTCGTCGCGGGAGATCGCGGCCGCGGAGAGGTGGACATGGATGACGACCCGCCGGGGCTTCACGACAGACGTGGTCCCGGACGCACTGCCGTCCTCGGTGGCATGGTCGAGGCCGAGGCAGCGGCGGGCGAGCTCGCCGGCGGCGATGGAGCGCCGCACGTCGAGGGACTCGATGGACCCGAGCTGATGCAGCTCCTCGGCGCGCTGCGCGATCGCAGCCTCGAGGTCGAGCGCGTCGGCCAGGTCGAGGTCGCCCTCGACATGGATGGTGCCGTCGTGGTTCGCACCTTCCGTGTGCACGTTGAACCGCCGCGACTCGGCCGCAGCCAACCGTGCCTTCTCCGCGGCGTTGGGGTCGAACATCGCCTGAGCCTCGTCGACGAGCCGGGCGAGGGTGACCAGCCCGACCTTGCCGGCGACCGCGGCCAGCCGACGGTCGACGTAGGTGGCGCCGTCGAGGGAGAGCTTGTGGGTGAGCTGCGCCAGGCGGCGGGCCTTCCACAGCGGGACCTTGCCGGCCTGCACCAGCCGCCAGGTCCGCTTCAACCGGTGGGCCAGCTCGAGGGCGTCGGCCATCAGGCCCCGGGCGGAGTCGGTGGAGATGCCGAGTGCGGCGCCGAGCTCCATCGGGGCGAACTCCGCCACCTCCGGGGCGCCCTCGCCGGCGAGCGGAACCACGAGCTCCCACCCGAACACGGGACCGGGCTCGACCGACTCCGCGGGATGCAGGTCGGCCCACGCCAGAGCGGCCCGTACGACGTCGACCTCGGCCGCGTGGGCGTCGGCCCGTCGCTGCCGCGCGAACGCCAGCACGGCGGCGGGGGAGCCGCAGTCGGGGATGTCGGGGGAGGCCATGCCTCAGTCTAGTCGAACGAACGTTCGAGAGGCGTCTGCAGAATGGGGTAACCCGCTGGGCCGCACGGGGACCAGTTCGCGCGCCGCAATCCCGAGCCCGACCTCAGGCGTCCGCGCCCTCGACCTCCGGCACGGTCCGCCCGCCGAGGTCCTCGGGGCTGATCCGGAGGAAGGTCCAGATGATCAGCGACGCGAGGAGCATCAGCAGCGCCGCGACCTGGAGGGCGTTCGTGGCGCCGTCGGTGTAGGTCGCGGTGTAGAGCGCGGCGTCGATGTTGCTCAGGCTGCCGCCGGGCACGGAGGCGTCCGGGTCGACGCCGGCGGCGCGCAGGCCCTCGCGCAACGGGCCCTCGACGCGGTCGCTGGTGCGGTTGACGAAGAACAGCGACACGGTGCCGAGGACCGCGAGGCCCAGTGCGCCCGCGACCTGCTGCACGGTGTTGAGCACGCCCGAGCCGACCCCGGCGTCCTCGCGGCGTACGGCGTGGACGGCCGTGAGGGTCATCGGCACGAAGGTCATGCCCATGCCGACGCCCATGAGCAGCAGGAACGGGAAGATCGAGGTCCAGTAGGACACGTCGGCGCCCAGGGCGTCGGCGCCGGGTGCCAGGCTGCGCAGGACCGCGGCGGGGGAGTCGTCGACGTCGTAGCGGGAGAACCCGTAGAGCGCGGCGGAGGCCATCAGGGTGCCGGTGCCGGTGATGTAGCGGACGCCGTACCGCACGACCAGCTTGGAGGAGATCACCGCGCCGACCATCACGCCGACCGAGAACGGCAGGAACGCGACGCCGGTGTGCAGCGGCTCGTAGCCGAGGATGCGCTGCACGAACTGGCCGTTGAAGTAGAACATCGCGAACATCGCGCCGGAGGCGAAGAACATCGCGGCGAAGCTGGTGCCACGGGTGCGGTCCAGCACGATCCGCAGCGGCAGCAGCGGGTGAGCCACCCGGCGCTCGAGGACGACGAACGCCACCAGCAGCGCGACGCCGGCGGCCAGGGCGGCGAGGGCCCACGGGTCGTCCCAGCCGTGCTCGGCCTCGCCGGCGCGGGAGAGGCCGTAGACCACGCCGAGCAGGCCGAGGGTCGCGGTGAGCGCGCCGGGCACGTCGAGGCGGTTGCGGTTGCGCTCGGACTCGCTGAGCCAGCGCGGTGCGAGCAGGGCGGCGACCAGGCCGATCGGCGCGTTGATCCACAGCGTCAGCCGCCAGCCGGTGACCTCGAAGCCGAAGATGCTGTCGATACCGGTCAGGAAGCCGCCGAGGAGCAGCCCGACCGCGGCGCCGATGCCGGACATGCCGGCGAAGACGCCCATCGCCTTGTTGCGCGCGGGGCCGGCGGGGAAGTTGGTGGTGATCAGCGACAGCGCCGCCGGCGAGGCGAGGGCCGCGCCGGCGCCCTGGAGCGCGCGAGCGCCGAGGAGCATCCAGCCCTCGGTGGCGCAGCCGCCGAGCAGCGAGGCGAGCGCGAACGTGCCGAGGCCGATGGTGAAGGTGCGTCGGCGTCCGAGCAGGTCACCGAGGCGGCCGCCGAGCAGCAGCAACCCGCCGAAGGTGAGGGCGTAGATCGTGACCACCCAGGTCAGCCCCGCGGCGGTCATCCCGAGGTCGCGGGAGATGCTCGGCAGGGCGATGTTGGTGATGGTGCCGTCGAGGACCAGCATCAGCTGGGCCACCGAGATCAGCACGAGCGCGCGGCCCAGGTTGGGCGAGAGGCCGGAGGCCTCGGCGGTGCCCTCCCCCGGCTGGTCGGCGGCGGGTGGGGTGGAGCGGGTCTCGGTCACGGGTCTCCTCGACGGACGTGGGGTCGAGGGAAGCGTAGATCATATAGACGCTGGTTCCGTCTGCTTCTCGCTGTGGCGCGGGAAGGGGGTCCCGGGGGCGGGCGTCTTCCCGCGCAATTGCTGGGAAAAGCACCGCTTTGCGGCTCGGGCAGGTGTCTTTCCCAGCAATTGCTGAGTTACGTGCACAACGCACGGCCCCAGTACGCCGCCGGCGCCGAGCGCGCCCCGGGCCGGCGCCCGGGGGCTCGTAACTCAGCAATTGCGCCGAAAAGCACCGAACCAGAGCCCGCGGAGGTGTTTTTCCCAGCAATTGCGCAGTTACGCGCAACCCCCGCACCCCACCCAGCCCGAGCCGCCGACCCGTCCGCCGAGGATCAGTGCGCGGCGACGGGGGCGTCCTCGGTGGCGAGCTCCTCGTGGCGCACCCGCAGGAGCGTGAAGACCACCGCTGAGGCGAGGAGCATCATCGCGGAGCCGACGAGGAAGGCGTGGGTGGCGCCCTCGGCGAACACCTGGTTCGCGCTGAGAGCCTGCATCGCCGCGAGCTCCGCCTCGCTCGGGCGGGGCCCGCCGGCCGCCATGGCCCGCTCGGCGGCCCCGGCCAGCTCGGCGCCGCGCTCGGTGAACACGTCGCTGGCGAGCGTCGCGAGCACCGAGAGGCCGAGCGCGCCGCCAACCTGCTGCATGGTGTTGAGGACGCCCGAGCCGATGCCGGTCTCCTCGGGGCGCAGGCGGTGCACGGCGGTCAGGGTCAGCGGCACGAACGTCGCGCCCATGCCCAGCGACATCAGCAGGATGAACGGCAGCACGTCGGTGGCGTACGACGCCTGCACGTCGCTCACCGGGTACGTCGTGTCGTAGGGGATCCGGGAGAACCCGAAGAGCCCGCCGGCGGCCATCAGGGTGCCGACACCGGCGATGTAGCGCGGGTCGATCCGGTTGACCAGGTTCGAGGCGAGGCCGGCCGCGACCACGATCCCGACGCAGAACGGCAGGAACGCGACGCCCGCGCGGATCGGGGAGTAGTCCATGACGACCTGGGTGTACCGGGTGAGGTAGAAGAACATCGCGAACATCGCCGCCGGTGCCAGGAACATCGCCGCATAGCTCGCGGCGCGGGTGCGGTCCATGAACACCCGGGCCGGCAGCAGCGGGTGGGCCACCCGGCGCTCCACGACCAGGAACACCGCGAGCAGGACCACACCGGCGCCCAGGCTGGCCAGGGTCCAGGGGTCGGTCCACCCGTGGTCCGGCTCGCCGGCCCGGCTCACGCCGTACACCACGCCGAGCAGGCCGAGGGTGCCGAGCACCGCGCCGGCGAGGTCGAGCTCGCCGCGGTGGCTCTCGGACTCGGCGAGGAAGCGCGGGGCCAGGAATGCGGCGGCCAGCCCGATCGGGGTGTTGACGAGCAGGGTGAGGCGCCAGCCCTCGACGTCCAGGCCCAGCACGCCGTCCAGGCCGGTCAGCCAGCCGCCGAGCAGCAGCCCGACCGCGGCGCCGGCGCCGGACATCGCGGCGTACACCGCGAACGCGCGGTTGCGCTGCGGTCCGGCCGGGAAGGTCGTGGTGATCAGGGCGAGGGCCGCGGGCGACGCGAGCGCGGCGCCGAGACCCTGCAGCGCCCGGGCGGCGAGCAGCAGTCCCTCGTTGGTGGCCAGGCCGCCGAGCAGGGACGCGACCCCGAAGACGATCAGGCCGATCGTGAAGATCCGGCGGCGTCCGTAGAGGTCGCCGAGCCGCCCGCCGAGCAGCAGCAGGCTGCCGAAGGCCAGCGCGTACCCGGTGACCACCCAGGTCAGGTTGGCCTCGGAGATCGCCAGGTCGGCCTGGATGTAGGGCAGCGCGATGTTCACGATGGTGCCGTCGAGGACGACCATCAGCTGCGCGACCGAGATCAGCACCAGGGCCCAGCCCAGGTGACGGGCGGTGCCGGAACCGGTGGGCTCCGCGGTGGTGGCGGCGTCAGACATGGGGGCTTCCTTCGCTGGGGGCAGCTGGCTGCGGGGCGATGGGCGACCGCGAGGACGCAACGGGTCGGGCCCGGACGCCGGGGACGGTGGTGGTGTCCTCCGTCACAACAGCCTAGGAAGGCGCCCCTGTTCCCGCGACGGGTTAAAAAACCGGCCCGACCGCGGCGCGCTGAGCGTCGGTGGGGCGCGGCAAGATAGCCCCCATGAGCGACCCCACCCCGGCCACCGAGGAGGCCCGCGAGCAGCACCGTGCGCTGGCCGAGGAGATCGAGGACGCGCGCTGGCGCTACTACGTCCTCGACGCACCCACGCTGGACGACGCGGACTTCGACCGGAGGATGCGTCGCCTGGAGGAGCTCGAGGAGCAGTTCCCCGAGCTGCGCACCCCCGACAGCCCCACCCAGAAGGTCGGCGGCGCGGTCTCCACGGAGTTCACCGCCGTCGACCACCTGCGCCGCATGGAGAGCCTCGACAACGCGTTCTCCTTCGAGGAGCTCGAGGCGTGGTACGCCCGCCTCGGCCGCGACGGCGTGGCCGAGCCCGACCTGCTGTGCGAGCTCAAGGTCGACGGCCTGGCGATCAACCTGCTCTACGAGAACGGCCGGCTGGTGCGCGCGCTCACCCGCGGCGACGGCCGCACCGGCGAGGACGTCACCCCCAACGTCCGCACCATCGAGGCGATCCCGGACCGGCTGGCCGCCACCGAGGAGTTCCCGGTCCCGGCGCTGATCGAGGTCCGCGGCGAGGTGTTCCTGCCCGTGGAGGCCTTCGAGCGGCTCAACGAGTCGATGACCGAGGCCGGCAAGCCGGTCTTCGCCAACCCGCGCAACGCCGCGGCTGGCTCGCTGCGCCAGAAGGACCCGCGGGTCACCGCGACCCGCGCGCTCGGCATGGTCTGCCACGGCATCGGCGAGCGCCGCGGGTTCGAGCCGAAGGCGCAGTCGCACGCCTACCGCGCGCTGGCGGCCTGGGGCCTGCCGGTGAGCGAGCAGGTCCGGGTGGTGCCGACGCTGAGGGAGGTCGAGGCCTACATCGACAATGCCGGGGCCAACCGGCACACGATCGTGCCCTACGAGATCGACGGCGTCGTGGTGAAGGTCGACGACGTCTCGCTGCAGCGCCGGCTCGGCTCCACCAGCCGCGCGCCCCGGTGGGCGATCGCCTTCAAGTACCCGCCCGAGGAGGTCAACACCGAGCTGTTGGAGATCCGCGTCAACGTCGGGCGCACCGGCCGGGTGACGCCGTACGCCGTGATGGTGCCGACGCGGGTGGCCGGCTCCACCGTCGAGAACGCGACCTTGCACAACTACTACGAGGTCGAGCGCAAGGACGTGCGCCCGGGCGACACGGTCATCCTGCGCAAGGCCGGCGACGTGATCCCCGAGGTCCTCGGCCCGGTGCTCGCGATGCGCCCCGAGGGGCTGCCCGCCTGGGTCGGGCCCACCGAGTGCCCGGCGTGCGGGACGCCCCTGGTCGAGCAGAAGGAGGGCGACAAGGACCGCCGCTGCCCGAACCACGAGAAGTGCCCCGCGCAGGTCCGCGAGCGGGTCTTCCACGTGGCCGGCCGGGGCGCCTTCGACATCGAGGGGCTCGGCTACGAGGCCGCGACCGCGCTGCTCGACGCGCACGTGATCGACAACGAGGGCGACGTCTTCGACCTCACCGCCGATCAGCTCCGGCAGGCGCCGCTGTTCACCCGCGCGCCGAAGAAGGGGGAGGAGGGCCCACAGCTCACCGCCAACGGCGCCAAGCTGCTGGCCAACCTCGCGGAGCGCAAGCAGGTGCCGCTGTGGCGGGTGCTGGTCGCGCTCTCGATCCGCCACGTCGGGCCGACCGCGGCCCGGGCGCTGGCCACCGAGTTCGGCTCGATGGTGGCGATCCGGGCGGCCAGCGAGGAGCAGCTGGCGGCCGCCGAGGGCGTCGGCCCGACCATCGCCGAGGCCGTCATCGAGTGGTTCAAGGAGCCCTGGCACGTCGAGATCGTGGAGAAGTGGGAGCGCGCCGGCGTCACGATGGCCGACGAGCGCGACGAGTCGGTGCCGCGCACCCTCGAGGGCCTCACCATCGTGGTCACCGGGTCGCTGGAGGACTTCAGCCGCGACTCCGCCAAGGAGGCGATCCTGGCCCGCGGGGGCAAGGCCTCCGGCTCGGTGTCGAAGAAGACCGACTACGTCGTGATCGGCGAGAACGCCGGGTCGAAGGCCGACAAGGCCGAGCAGCTCGGCCTCACGATCCTCGACGAGGCCGGCTTCAAGACCCTGCTCGAGGGTGGTCCAGCGGCGCTGTGAGCCCGGGCGCGTCCGCGGCCAGCCAGCTCTCGACCTCGCGGGGCGAGCGGAGCCGCACCAGCCGCAACTGCGGGTGGGCGGCGAGCGCCGCGGGCACCAGCTCGTGGAACTTGCGCCGGTGGGTGACCATGTAGCGCACCACGTGCTCGGGGTCGGTCCAGATGGTGCGCAGCGGCGGCTCGACGTTGCCGTTCCACAGCACCTCGCGCCGCACCCGGCGCCGTACCGTGCGCCGCACCAGACGCGCGAGGGTCAGCGGGAACGGCAGGTCCAGCCACACCAGGACGTCGGCGCGTGCGGCCAGCAGCGGCCGCGCGGCGGCGTACTGCCACTCGGCCACCCAGCCACCGGTCGCGGTCAGCCGGTCGACGTCGGCGAGGAACTCCGGGCGCGGGGTCCAGGCCGGACCGTGGTGCAGCGCGTCGAGCTCGACGTGCGGCACCCCGAGCACGGTGGCGAGCCGAGCCCCCAGGGTGGTCTTGCCCGACCCGCTGCGACCGGCGATGAGGACCCGGCACCCGTCGCTCGGGCCGCCGGCCGTGGCATCGGGAGGCATCACCATGGCGTCAGGGTAGGCCGGGCGGACCGAATCGTCGGCCCGGCCCGCACGGCACCTAGGATGGGGGCATGCCTGAGATCTCCCGAGACGAGGTCGCGCACCTGGCCGACCTCGCCCGGATCGACCTGTCCGATGCCGAGCTCGACCACCTCGCCCCGCAGCTGTCGGTGATCCTCGAGTCGGTCGCCTCGATCAGCGGCGTGGCCGGCGAGGACGTGCCTCCGACCTCCCACCCGCTGCCCCTGACCAACGTGTTCCGCGAGGACGTCGTGCGCCCCGGCCTCACGGCCGAGCAGGCGCTCTCCGGCGCCCCCGAGTCCGAGCAGCAGCGGTTCTCCGTGCCGCGCATCCTGGGAGACGAGCAGTGAGCGACCCGACCACCGACTGGACCCGCCGCTCCGCGGCCGAGCTCGCCGACGCCCTCGCGGCCGGGGAGGTGACCTCGGTCGAGCTGACCCAGGCGCACCTCGCCCGGATCGCCGCGGTCGACGGCGACGCCGAGGCCGGCGTCCACGCCTTCCTGCACGTCGACGCCGAGGGCGCCCTGGCGAGCGCCCGCGAGTCCGACGCGCGCCGCGCGGCCGGCACCCCCGCCTCCTACCTCGACGGCGTGCCGGTCGCGGTCAAGGACGTGCTGACCACCGAGGGCCTGCCGACCACCTGCGGCTCGAAGATCCTCGACGGCTGGGTGCCGCCGTACGACGCCACGGTCGTCGCGAAGCTCAAGGCCGCGGGCCTGCCGATCCTGGGCAAGACCAACATGGACGAGTTCGCGATGGGCTCCTCCACCGAGCACTCCGCCTACGGCCCCACCCGCAACCCGTGGGACCAGACCCGGATCCCGGGCGGCTCCGGTGGCGGCTCGGCCGCGGCCGTCGCCGCCTTCGAGGCCCCGCTCGCGATCGGCACCGACACCGGCGGCTCGATCCGCCAGCCCGGCGCCGTCACCGGCACGGTCGGCGTGAAGCCGACGTACGGCGGGATCTCGCGCTACGGCCTCGTCGCGATGGCCAACAGCCTCGACCAGGTCGGCCCGGTCACCCGGACGGTCCTGGACTCCGCGCTGCTGCACGAGCTGCTCGGCGGTCACGACCCGCTCGACTCCACCTCGATCGACCAGCCGGTCCCGGCGCTCGTCGAGGCGGCCCGCCAGGGCGCGGCCGGCGACCTGTCCGGCCTGCGCGTCGGCGTCATCAAGGAGCTGCAGGGCGAGGGCTACCAGGCCGGCGTCCAGGCCCGGTTCCAGGAGTCGCTGGACCTGCTGGTCAAGGCCGGCGCCGAGATCGTCGAGGTGTCCTGCCCGAGCTTAGTGCACGCGCTGGCGACCTACTACCTGATCATGCCGTGCGAGGCGTCGAGCAACCTGGCGAAGTTCGACGCGATGCGCTACGGCCTGCGGGTGCTGCCCGAGGGGATCGACGACCCGTCCGCGGAGGACGTGATGCGCGCCAGCCGCGACGCCGGCTTCGGCGACGAGGTCAAGCGCCGCATCATCCTGGGCACCTACGCGCTGTCCAGCGGTTACTACGACGCCTACTACGGCACCGCGCAGAAGGTCCGCACACTCATCACCCGCGACTTCGAGGCCGCCTTCGAGGTCGCCGACGTGCTGGTGTCGCCGACCGCGCCGACCACCGCCTTCAAGCTGGGCGAGAAGCTCGACGACCCGCTGGCGATGTACCTCAACGACCTGGCCACCATCCCCGCCAACCTGGCCGGCGTCCCGGGCATCTCGCTGCCCAGCGGACTGGCCGACGAGGACGGGCTGCCCGCCGGGTTCCAGATCCTGGCGCCGGCCCTGGCCGACGACCGCCTCTACCGCGTCGGCGCCGCCCTCGAGGCCGCGCTGACCGAGCAGTGGGGCGGTCCGCTGCTGGACCGTGCCCCGGCTCTCGACGAGCGACAGGAGATCGCGCGATGACCGCGACGCACACCGGGGCCGCCCTGGTCCCGTTCGACGACGTGCTGGCGTCCTACGACCCGGCGCTGGGCCTGGAGGTCCACGTCGAGCTCAACTCGAACACCAAGATGTTCTGCGGCTGTCCCACCGAGTTCGGCGCCGAGCCCAACACCCAGGTCTGCCCGACCTGCCTGGGCCTGCCCGGCGCGATGCCGGTGGTCAACGCCAAGGCCGTCGAGTCGGCGATCCGCATCGGCCTGGCGCTGAACTGCGAGATCGCGGAGTGGTGCCGCTTCGCGCGGAAGAACTACTTCTACCCGGACATGCCGAAGAACTTCCAGACCTCGCAGTACGACGAGCCGATCGCCTTCGACGGGTGGATGGACGTCACGCTCGACGACGGCAACGGGGGGACCGAGGTCTTCCGGGTCGAGATCGAGCGTGCCCACATGGAGGAGGACACCGGCAAGTCGCTCCACGTCGGTGGCTCCACCGGACGCATCCACGGTGCCTCGCACTCGCTGGTCGACTACAACCGCGCCGGGATCCCCCTGATCGAGATCGTCACCCGCCCGATCGTGGGTGCGGGGGAGAAGGCGCCGGAGATCGCACGCGCCTACGTCGCCCAGCTGCGCGAGCTGATCCTCGCGCTCGGGGTCTCGGACGCCCGGATGGACCAGGGCTCGATCCGCGCCGACGTCAACCTCTCCCTCGCCCCGAAGGGCAGCGGGGTGCTCGGCACCCGCACGGAGACCAAGAACGTCAACTCGCTGCGCTCGGTCGAGCGCGCGGTGCGCTATGAGATGCAGCGCCACGCCGCGATCCTCGACTCCGGGGCGAGCATCCTGCAGGAGACGCGCCACTGGCACGAGGACACCGGTGTCACCACCAGCGGGCGCGAGAAGTCCGACGCCGAGGACTACCGCTACTTCCCCGAGCCCGACCTGGTGCCGGTGGCGCCGACCCGGGAGTGGGTGGAAGAGCTGCGCGCGACCCTGCCGGAGAACCCGACCGAGAAGCGGGCGCGCCTGCAGGCCGAGTGGGGCTTCTCGGACCTGGAGATGCGCGACACCGTCGGCGCCGGTGCCCTCGGCCTGGTCGAGGAGACGATCGCGGCCGGCGCCTCGCCGCAGGCGGCACGCAAGTGGTGGCTCTCCGAGCTGGCACGGCGCGCGAACGACGCCGGGCTCGAGCTCGCGGCGCTGGGGGTCACCCCGGCGGACGTCGCCGCGGTGCAGAAGCTCGTCGACTCGGGCTCGCTCAACGACAAGCTGGCCCGCCAGGTCTTCGACGGCCTGATCGCGGGGGAGGGCACGCCCGAGGAGATCGTCGAGAAGCGCGGCCTGGCCATCGTCTCCGACGAGGGGGCGCTGTCCACTGCGGTCGACAACGCGATCGCGGCGAACCCGGACGTGGCTGACAAGATCCGCGACGGCAAGGTCGCCGCCGCCGGCGCCCTGATCGGCGCGGTCATGAAGGAGATGCGCGGCCAGGCCGACGCCGGCCGGGTGCGCGAGCTGATCCTCGAGAAGCTCACCTGACCTCAGCACCACCGCTCGACCCACGACGGCCGGGAGCACGCAACGCGTGCTCCCGGCCGTCTGCGCGTGAGGCCCCGTGGCCGGGGTCACGTTCTGTCGACTTGCCGGATGGGCAGCGCGGACGTAATGTTCTCCGGGTTGCCCCAGTGCAGCGGGTGCGGGTCCGGTCACGGATCCGTGGCCGCGAGGCGGGGTGGCCGTCTTGTTCGCGGAAGTCTCGCGGCGCCATTGCGGCGCCATTGCGGTGTCGTGTGCTGGCGAGCGGGGGAGGGACTGAAACGGTCCGAATTGCTTAACCGGCGGCTGTGAGGCAAGATTCTCCACGGAGAAACTCGCCGAATAGCCGCACAAGATTTCCGAATAACAAATGCGGAAATCGGGCCGGTTTGCAAGGCGGGAAAGTCCGAGGTAAAGTAGTGCAAGCCCCGACAGGGAGGCCGAGAGGCCGATCACCGGGTGTGTCTGATCCTTGAGAACTCAACAGTGTGTCATATAGTCGACGAATTAGTTTGTTATGCCCCGTCGACACTCATCCATGGCTTTGGTCTTGGTGGTGTTGATGGTTTCTTTGACAATGATTCTGGTTAGACAATTTTTGTCAGCTAGTTTCTCCTGTCAGGGGCATCTCTTTTTCCATGACTGCTCGTGAGGGTGGTTGTGGGTGTTGTTTTCAACGGAGAGTTTGATCCTGGCTCAGGACGAACGCTGGCGGCGTGCTTAACACATGCAAGTCGAGCGGTAAGGCCCTTTCGGGGGTACACGAGCGGCGAACGGGTGAGTAACACGTGAGTAATCTGCCCTGCGCTTCGGGATAACCATCGGAAACGGTGGCTAATACCGGATATGACAACTCACCGCATGGTGGGTTGTGGAAAGTTTTTTCGGCGCAGGATGTGCTCGCGGCCTATCAGCTTGTTGGTGAGGTAATGGCTCACCAAGGCTTCGACGGGTAGCCGGCCTGAGAGGGTGACCGGCCACACTGGGACTGAGACACGGCCCAGACTCCTACGGGAGGCAGCAGTGGGGAATATTGGACAATGGGCGGAAGCCTGATCCAGCAACGCCGCGTGAGGGATGACTGCCTTCGGGTTGTAAACCTCTTTCAGTACCGACGAAGCGCAAGTGACGGTAGGTACAGAAGAAGCACCGGCCAACTACGTGCCAGCAGCCGCGGTAATACGTAGGGTGCGAGCGTTGTCCGGAATTATTGGGCGTAAAGGGCTCGTAGGCGGTTTGTCACGTCGGGAGTGAAAACTCAGGGCTTAACTCTGAGCTGGCTTCCGATACGGGCAGACTAGAGGTATGCAGGGGAGAACGGAATTCCTGGTGTAGCGGTGAAATGCGCAGATATCAGGAGGAACACCGGTGGCGAAGGCGGTTCTCTGGGCATTACCTGACGCTGAGGAGCGAAAGTGTGGGGAGCGAACAGGATTAGATACCCTGGTAGTCCACACCGTAAACGTTGGGCGCTAGGTGTGGGGCCTATTCCATGGGTTCCGTGCCGCAGCTAACGCATTAAGCGCCCCGCCTGGGGAGTACGGCCGCAAGGCTAAAACTCAAAGGAATTGACGGGGGCCCGCACAAGCGGCGGAGCATGCGGATTAATTCGATGCAACGCGAAGAACCTTACCTGGGTTTGACATATGCCGGAAAGCTCTAGAGATAGAGCCCCTTTTAGTCGGTATACAGGTGGTGCATGGCTGTCGTCAGCTCGTGTCGTGAGATGTTGGGTTAAGTCCCGCAACGAGCGCAACCCTCGTCCTATGTTGCCAGCACGTTATGGTGGGGACTCATAGGAGACTGCCGGGGTCAACTCGGAGGAAGGTGGGGATGACGTCAAGTCATCATGCCCCTTATGTCCAGGGCTTCACGCATGCTACAATGGCCGGTACAAAGGGCTGCGATCCCGTGAGGGGGAGCGAATCCCAAAAAGCCGGTCTCAGTTCGGATTGGGGTCTGCAACTCGACCCCATGAAGTCGGAGTCGCTAGTAATCGCAGATCAGCAACGCTGCGGTGAATACGTTCCCGGGCCTTGTACACACCGCCCGTCACGTCACGAAAGTCGGCAACACCCGAAGCCGGTGGCCTAACCCCTTGTGGGAGGGAGCCGTCGAAGGTGGGGCTGGCGATTGGGACGAAGTCGTAACAAGGTAGCCGTACCGGAAGGTGCGGCTGGATCACCTCCTTTCTAAGGAGCACACGCCCCGACAACCGGCGCCTGTTCGGTTGCGTATGGTGGTGTTCACTAGTGGAATCGTCGATGAAGGCTGTGCCTGGTGCCTGTCTTTGCTTTAGTACTGCCTCATGCTTTTGGGTGTGGGGTGTGGAACGTGGTGGGGATGGGTGTGGGGGATGGTCGTGTGACACACTGTTGAGCTTTGAGGGATCAGCCCGAGTTTTGGGTTGTGAGCTCGATGCCTCCTTCGGTTGCTGCCCTGTAGTTGGGGTGGTGGTGGTTGGTGGGTTGGTTGTTTGTGAACTGGATAGTGGACGCGAGCATCTTGTGTGGCACACGTTGTGTGTTGCGCATATTGCAATTAAGTCTTTGTAGTTTTTGTTGAGTGTTTGTGAGACAAGCTATGAAGGGCACATGGTGGATGCCTTGGCATCAAGAGCCGATGAAGGACGTAGGAGCCTGCGATAAGCCCCGGGGAGTTGGCAACCAAGCTGTGATCCGGGGGTGTCCGAATGGGGAAACCCAGCTGGAGTCATGTCCAGTTACCTGCACCTGAATATATAGGGTGTGTGGAGGGAACGCCGGGAAGTGAAACATCTCAGTACCGGTAGGAAGAGAAAACAATAGTGATTCCGAGAGTAGTGGCGAGCGAAATCGGATCAGGCTAAACCTCATGCGTGTGATACCCGGCAGGGGTTGCGTATGGGGGGTTGTGGGACCATTCAGGGTCGTCTGCCGGCGATCCAGACAGTAAGAAACCACAGTTGAAGTCGAATTCCATTGGAAAGTGGAGCCGTAGAGGGTGATAGCCCCGTAGGTGTAAGGCTGTGGCTGTCGAGTGGGATCCCAAGTAACACGGAACCCCTGAAATTCCGTGTGAATCTGGCAGGACCACCTGTTAAGCCTAAATACTCCTTGATGACCGATAGCGGACAAGTACCGTGAGGGAAAGGTGAAAAGTACCCCTGGCGGGGAGTGAAATAGTACCTGAAACCATGTGCCTACAATCCGTCGGAGCGAGGTCTTGTATCTTGTGACGGCGTGCCTTTTGAAGAATGAGCCTGCGAGTTTGCGGTGTGTTGCGAGGTTAACCCGTGTGGGGAAGCCGTAGCGAAAGCGAGTCCGAATAGGGCGTTTCAGTAGCGCGCTCAAGACCCGAAGCGAAGTGATCTATCCATGGGCAGGTTGAAGCGCGGGTAAGACCGCGTGGAGGACCGAACCCACTTAGGTTGAAAACTGAGGGGATGACCTGTGGATAGGGGTGAAAGGCCAATCAAACTTCGTGATAGCTGGTTCTCCCCGAAATGCATTTAGGTGCAGCGTCGCGTGTTTCTTGCCGGAGGTAGAGCACTGGATAGCTAATGGGCCCTACAAGGTTACTGACGTTAGCCAAACTCCGAATGCCGGTAAGTGAGAGCGCGGCAGTGAGACTGCGGGGGATAAGCTCCGTAGTCGAGAGGGAAACAGCCCAGACCATCAGCTAAGGCCCCTAAGCGGTGACTAAGTGGAAAAGGATGTGGAGTCGCAGTGACAACCAGGAGGTTGGCTTGGAAGCAGCCACCCTTGAAAGAGTGCGTAATAGCTCACTGGTCAAGTGATTCCGCGCCGACAATGTAGCGGGGCTCAAGTCATCCGCCGAAGCTATGGCATTCGCACCCACCTTGTGTGGAGAGCCCGAAAGGGTGTGTGGATGGGTAGGGGAGCGTCGTGTCGCGGGTGAAGCCGCAGAGTGATCTAGTGGTGGATGCGACACGAGTGAGAATGCAGGCATGAGTAGCGAATCAGGAGTGAGAAACTCCTGCGCCGAATGATCAAGGGTTCCAGGGTCAAGCTAATCTGCCCTGGGTAAGTCGGGACCTAAGGCGAGGCCGACAGGCGTAGTCGATGGACAACGGGTTGATATTCCCGTACCGGCAAAGTAGCGCCCATGACGAACCTGGTGATGCTAACCATCTGAAACCGCGGTTATCGACTCCTTCGGGAGAAGAGGCTGCGGCGTAGCGTGGGACCCGAACTGGTAGTAGTCAAGCGATGGGGTGACGCAGGAAGGTAGTCGAACCGTACCGATGGTTGTGTACGGCCAAGCATGTAGGGAGCCGCCTAGGCAAATCCGGGTGGCTGACTTTGATGTCGATCCTGAGGTGTGATGGGGACCCAATTGGGGAAGTCGGTGATCCTATGCTGTCGAGAAAAACCTCTAGCGAGCTATGCGCCGCCCGTACCCCAAACCGACTCAGGTGATCAGGTAGAGAATACCAAGGCGATCGAGCGAACCACGGTTAAGGAACTCGGCAAAATGCCCCCGTAACTTCGGGAGAAGGGGGGCCCGGATCGTGTACCCACTTGCTGGGGAAGCGTGAAGGGCCGCAGAGACCAGGCCCAAGCGACTGTTTACTAAAAACACAGGTCCGTGCTAAGTCGTAAGACGATGTATACGGACTGACTCCTGCCCGGTGCTGGAAGGTTAAGGGGACCGGTTAGAACGCAAGTTCGAAGCTGAGAACTTAAGCCCCAGTAAACGGCGGTGGTAACTATAACCATCCTAAGGTAGCGAAATTCCTTGTCGGGTAAGTTCCGACCTGCACGAATGGAGTAACGACTTGGGCGCTGTCTCAACCGTGGACTCGGCGAAATTGCACTACGAGTAAAGATGCTCGTTACGCGCGGCAGGACGGAAAGACCCCGGGACCTTTACTATAGTTTGGTATTGGTGTTTGGTTCGGCTTGTGTAGGATAGGTGGGAGACTGTGAAGTGGCCACGCCAGTGGTTGTGGAGTCATCGTTGAAATACCACTCTGGTCGTACTAGATGTCTAACCTAGGTCCGTAATCCGGATCAGGGACAGTGCCTGATGGGTAGTTTAACTGGGGCGGTTGCCTCCTAAAATGTAACGGAGGCGCTCAAAGGTTCCCTCAGCCTGGTTGGCAATCAGGTGTTGAGTGTAAGTGCACAAGGGAGCTTGACTGTGAGACAGACATGTCGAGCAGGGACGAAAGTCGGAACTAGTGATCCGGCGTCGGCATGTGGAAGCGGCGTCGCTCAACGGATAAAAGGTACCCCGGGGATAACAGGCTGATCTTCCCCAAGAGTCCATATCGACGGGATGGTTTGGCACCTCGATGTCGGCTCGTCGCATCCTGGGGCTGGAGCAGGTCCCAAGGGTTGGGCTGTTCGCCCATTAAAGCGGCACGCGAGCTGGGTTTAGAACGTCGTGAGACAGTTCGGTCCCTATCCGCCGCGCGCGCAGGAAACTTGAGAAAGGCTGTCCCTAGTACGAGAGGACCGGGATGGACGAACCTCTGGTGTGCCAGTTGTCCCGCCAGGGGCACGGCTGGTTGGCTACGTTCGGAAGTGATAACCGCTGAATGCATCTAAGCGGGAAGCACGTTTCAAGATGAGGTTTCCCACCCGGTTAACGGGGTAAGGCCCCCAGCAGAACACTGGGTTGATAGGCCGGAGGTGTACAGCAGCAATGCCTAGCCGACCGGTACTAATAGGCCGAGGGCTTGTCTTACACTCACTTTACTGAAACTATCAAGACAACCGCGCAATTGATCGCGTCCACGATCCAACACAACACCACATGCACAACATGTAAATAGTGGCTTGGCTCCCCAGATACACACCCCAACTTTTTGCGGCGGGTGTTGATGGGTGGAGTCGATAGAGTTACGGCGGCCATAGCGAAAGGGAAACACCCGGTCCCATCCCGAACCCGGAAGTTAAGCCTTTCAGCGCCGATGGTACTGCAACCGAGAGGTTGTGGGAGAGTAGGACGCCGCCGGACAATAATTCACAGAACGGGTCGCACCCCACGGGGTGCGACCCGTTCTGGCATTTCGGCATAGAATTCGTCGTGATGTCTGAGAATTCTGCTGCCCCCTGTCGTCGTGCGCCCCTGCGCCGCGTGCGCGCTCTGGCGGTGCTCGGGTCCCTTGTCCTGGTCACGAGCGCCTGCGGCGGCGACACCGAGGACGCGTCCCCGGAGCCCGCGCCCGAGCGTGCCACCGCCCCCGCCCTCGGCGCCGCACACTGGTTGTCCGAGGAGCTGCAGGACGGGCTGCTGGTCGGTGAGTACGGCCCCGACTACGGGCTCAGCATCGACGCGGCCCTGGGGCTGGCCGACGTACCGGGCCAGGACGACACGGTGCACGAGATCGCCGCGGCGGTGGGCGCGTCAGTGGAGAGCTACACGACGGGCGTGGACTTCGGCAGCCCCGACACCTTCGCGGGCTCGGTGGCGAAGGTGGCCGTGCTCGCCGAGGTGAGCGGCGGCGACCCCCGCGACGTCGACGGCACCGACGTGCTGGCCCGCCTCGAGGATCTGGTCGCCGACGACGGTGCGCTCGCGGGCCGGCTCGCCGACGACGTCCGGGACCCGAAGGGGTCCGACTACGCCAATGCGATCGGCCAGACCTACGCCGTGCGTGCCCTCACCGGCGCCGGCTCCCCGGAGGCGTCCGCTGCAGCGGACTACCTGATCGCCCAGCAGTGCGAGCCGGGCTGGTTCCGGCTCTACTTCGCCGCCCCCGACGCTCCGCAGGCGTGCGGGGACGGCCCCCGACGCCTCGACCAGCCCGACACCGACGTGACCGCGCTCGCCGTCCTCGCCCTGCAGGACGTGCCGGGGGAGGCCGCTGGCTCGGCGGTCGACGCAGCCGTCGACTGGCTGGTCGCGACCCAGGACGCCGACGGCGGGTTCGGCGGCGCCACCGGGACGGAGGGGCTCAACGCCAACAGCACCGGGCTCGCGGGGCTCGCACTGCAGCGCGCCGGCCGCACCGCGGAGGCGGCCCGGGCCGCGGAGTGGGTGGCGGCGCGACAGGTCACCGAGCCCAGCTGCGGGGCCACCCGGCTGCCCACCGGCGCCGTCGCCTACGCCGCCGACGCTGCGGCGGGGGAGCTGCGCGACCCGGTCGTGCGCGACCAGTGGCGGCGGGCGACCGCCCAGGCGGCGCCGCTGCTCCAGCTGGTCGGTGAGCCCGCAGGCGAGGTCGTCGCGACAGCTTCCGAGGACGAGGTCCGCATCGATGGTCTCGGCGACGGCGAGCCGGCGTGCCTCACCGGCCCGGGTGGGTACGCCGAGGAGCTGGTCGGCACCGGGGACACCCTGGAGGTGCCCCTGGCGGGCACGGTCCCGGCCGGCCTCGAGGTCCGCACGCTCACCGGAGCGATTCCGGTGGACCCCGCTGTCTGAGCGGACGTGGAGCGCCTCACACCCCACGGCCCACGGCGCGCGCGAGCCCGCCCGGGTGGGGTATGTTCCGCAGACACATCCATATGCCCGTGGTGGGGAAAGCCGGTCCAAGTCCGGCGCTGACCCGCAACCGTAGGTCGTGGCTGCACCCGCAGCGACGACGAGCCGGAGCACCTGTCACGACGCATCCTGATCACAACGCTGTCGTGGAAAGCAGCGGTGGTCACCGCCCGGTTCCGGGTAGTGCCCCCGCTGTGTGCAGCGGGAAGGAACCATGAGCTCCTCCATCGTGCGCCGTACCGGCGTGCTTGCTCTCCTCTCAGCCCTGGTGACCGGCGGCCTGGCGGTCACCGGCCCGACGCCTGCCGTGGCGGCGCCGACACCGACCGGGACCGCCACGGCCCCGTCCGGTCCGGCGACCGCCGGCGCCCGGTGGCTCACCAGCCAGCTCACCGGCGGTCTCGTCGAGGGTGAGTGGGGTCCCGACCACGGGCTCTCCATCGACGTCGCGCTGGCGCTGGCCGCCGTGGGCTCCGAGGACGGAGTGCAGCAGGTCGCCGACGCCCTGGCCACCTCGCTCGACGCCTATGTCACCGGCGACGCCTTCGGTGACGCCGACAGCAGCTACGCCGGCGCCACCGCCAAGGCTGCGGTCCTCGCGGTGGTCGCGGAGCGCGACCCGCGCGCCTTCGGCGGCCGGGACCTGATCGCGGCCCTCGAGCAGGTCACGACCGACTCCGGCCCGGCCGCCGGCCGGATCGTGGATCGCAGCACGTACGGCGACTACGCCAACGCCCTGGGCCAGGCCTACGCCGTTCGCGCACTTGAGGCCGCGGGAAGCACCGAGGCCGCCGCGGCGACCTCCTACCTGCTCGACCAGCAGTGCGCGGCGGGCTTCTTCCGCCTCGAGCTCGGCGCCGTCGAGGCGGCCGACCAGACCTGCGACGGCGCGCCGGGCGCCGAGCCGGACACCGATGTCACCGCGCTCGCGGTGCTCTCGCTGCTGCCCCAGGCCGACCATGCGGACGTGAAGCCCCACCTCACGGCGGCCCTCGACTGGCTGCGGCGCAGCCAGCGCGGCGACGGCTCGTTCGGTGGCGGCGTGGCCACCGAGGCGCCGAACGCCAACAGCACCGGTCTCGCCGCCTGGGCGCTGGGGGAGGCGGGTCGCACCAAGGCTGCGGCCCGTGCCGCCGGCTGGGTCCGTGGCCAGCAGCTCGCCCACGCGGGCGCGTGCACGCCGTACCGTGCCGGTGACCTCGGGGCGATCGCCTACGACGCCGCGGGGCTCGACACGGTGAAGAGCTCCGGTGTCGCGGAGCTGCGCGACCAGGTGCGTCGCGCGAGCGCGCAGGCGCTGCCGGCGCTCACCTGGGCACCCGGACGCGTCGACGAGGTGGTGGTCCCTCCGATGGCCCCGCCGCGGTTCCACCGCGCCGGCACCCGCGTGGCCGTGTGGCTCGGGCCCCTGGCCCCCGGCGAGCCGGTCTGCGTCACCGTGGCGGGCAGCCGCCGTCAGGTCCGCGCCGACCACACCGGTGCCGCCCGCGCCCTGATGAAGCTGCCGGCCCGCACCGCGACGCACGCCGTGCGCGCGGTGGCGACCTCCGGCTCGGTCACGCCGTTCCCGTCCCGCCTGCGTGCGCTCGCGGCGACCACCCCGGTGGTGAAGCTGCGCGCCCGCGTCGCCCGAGGCCGGACCGTCCCGGTGCGGGTGCGCGGCCTGGCCGCCCGCGAGCCTGCGACCCTCCGCTTCCGCGGCAAGGTCGTCGCCCGCGGCACCAGCGACGCCTCGGGTCGCTGGACCCCGCGGCTCCGCGTCACCGGCAAGGCCGGCCCGGCGACCCTCGCGGTCCGCGGCGCCTTCGCCGACCGGCGGCGCTCGGTCACCGTGACGGTGGTGCCGCGATGAGCAGGGTCCGGGCCGCCGCGGCGCTGCTCGCCGGGCTGCTGTGCCTGGCACCGCTCACGGCCGCGCCGCCGGCCAGCGCGGCCACCTGCACCGACGGTCGCGGCGTGAGCGTGGTCGTCGACTTCGGCGCCCTCGGCGGCGGGCTCCAGGAGTCCTGTGACGCCGACGGCGGGGGCAAGAAGGCCACCGCGATCTTCGCCGACAGCGGGGTCGAGCTCACCT
Organism: Nocardioides sp. dk884; assembly: GCF_009557055.1. NCBI lineage: Bacteria > Bacillati > Actinomycetota > Actinomycetes > Propionibacteriales > Nocardioidaceae > Nocardioides > Nocardioides sp. dk884. The sequence goes on from NZ_CP045649.1 coordinate 1,304,052, forward strand.
ACGCCCAACGGTCCGCGGGCTTCGTGTGCCGCGTCGAGGGCGTCCCGAGCAGCGACCCGTGCATCAACGCCGCCCCGGCGGACGCCTACTGGGGCCTGTGGTGGTCCGACGGCGAGACCGGCACGTGGGTCTACGCCTCGCTGGGGACCTCCTCGCTGACCGTGCCCGACGGCGGCTCGGTCGCGTTCTCCTGGAACAGCGGCACGCGCACCCAGCCCGGGGTTGCACCCCCGGTGGCCGCCGCGGCGGCTCCCACGGCGCCGAGCAGCCCGCGTGCGACCCCGTCCCACGGCACCGGCGGCACCCGTCCGGGCCCGGGCGGCGGGGCCGACGCCGCGCAGCCCGCCCCCTCCGACGCCCCCAGCGCCGCCGCCGGCACCGGTACGCCGAGCACCGCAGCGACCCCCGGTGCCGACCCGAGCGGTACGCCGGCGCGCGAGCCGCGGCGTACCGACCGGACGGCCGCTGGCGGGCCCTCCGCCACCGCGGCCACGCCGGGCGCCGAGGAGCCCGCGGAGAGCACCGAGGCCGTGGAGGAGTCCGCGGCCACCGCCGACGACGGCGGCCTGCCCGGCTGGGTCGTGCTGGTGGTGCTCGCGCTGGTCTTCGGTGGCGCCGGTGTCGTCGCCGTGCGCCGGAGGGGCACCGCCGGACGATGAGCGTCGACCCCCGGACGAGCGCCGGCCCCCGGATCCCCCGTGACCTGCACCCGGTCGCGTGGTGGATCTGGGCGGTCGGCCTCGCCGCGGCCGCATCGATGACCACCAACCCGCTCGTCCTCGGGCTGCTGCTCGGCTCCGTGCTGCTCGTGGTCGCGGCGCGGCGCTCCGACCAGCCGTGGGCCCGCGCCTTCCGCCTGTACCTCTGGCTGGCCGCCGCGATCGTGGTCTTCCGGGTGGTGTTCCGGCTGGTCTTCGGCGGCGCGTACGGCGAGACCGTGCTGCTCGACCTGCCCACGGTGCCGCTGCCCGACTGGGTCCTGGGGATCACCCTGCTGGGCCCGCTGACGCTGGAGTCCCTCCTCGTCGGGCTCTACGACGGGCTGCGCCTGGCGATGATCGTGGTCTGCGTCGGCGCCGCCAACGCGCTCGCGAACCCCAAGCGGCTGCTGCGCTCGGTGCCGCCGGCGCTCTACGAGGTCGGCACCGCCTTGGTCGTCGCGGTGACGGTGCTGCCGCAGTTCGCCGAGAGCGTGCGGCGGGTGCGTCGCGCCCAGGAGCTGCGCGCGGGGGAGCAGGGGCGGGTCGCCCGGCTGCGCCGCCTCCTCGTACCCGTCCTCGAGGACGCGCTCGACCGCTCCCTCGCGCTGGCCGCCGGCATGGACACCCGCGGCTACGGGCGCAGCGGCAGCGCCACCGCCGCCCAGCGGCGCACGACCGGCGCGCTGATGCTGCTCGGCCTGTGCGGCATCGCCGTCGGCGTGTACGCCGTGCTCGACCGCACCGCGCCCCGGCTGCTCGCGGTCCCGATGCTGGTCCTCGGCGTCGGCGCGGCCGGCGCCGGGCTGCTGAGCGCCGGCCGGCGCGTCGAGCGGACCCGCTACCGACCCGACCGCTGGCACCCGGCCGAGCTGGCCGTCGCCGGCTGCGGTGTGCTCGCAGCGGCGATCGGCTGGTGGGTCAGCGGCCACCAGGTGCTGGTCGCCTACCCCGACGTGACGTCGGTGCCGCCGGTGAGCGCCCTCGCGCTGGCCGGTGCCCTGGTCGCCGCGCTGCCGGCCGTCCTCGCCCCGCCGCCGCGTCTCTCGGCGACCCGCGCCGCACGGTCGTCCCGGTCACCCGGCCGGACCCCGACCGCCGCCCCCGCCCCTGCCCCTACCTCCGCACCGAGAGCGAGCACCCGATGATCGAGCTGCGCGACATCACGTTCTCCTACGCCCCCGACACCGCGCCGGTCCTCGACGGCGTCGAGCTGAGCATCGAGGAGGGCGAGCTGGTGCTCGTCTCCGGCCCGACGGGCGTCGGGAAGTCGACCCTGCTGGGCATCGTGACCGGCCTGGTGCCGCGCTTCTCCGGTGGTGTGCTCGACGGCGACGTGCTGCTCGACGAGGCCAGCATCGTGCGCACCCCGCCGCGCGAGCGCGCCCACGCGATCGGCTACGTCGGGCAGGACCCCGCCGCCGGCTTCGTGACCGACACCGTCGAGGAGGAGCTGGCCTACGGCATGGAGCAGCTCGGTCTCCCGGGCTCCACGATGCGCCGCCGGGTGGAGGAGACCCTCGACCTGCTCGGGATCGCCGACCTGCGCGACCGGGACCTGCGCACCCTCTCCGGCGGTCAGCAGCAGCGGGTCGCGATCGGCTCGGTGCTCACCACCCACCCACGGCTGCTGGTGCTCGACGAGCCCACCTCCGCCCTCGACCCGACCGCCGCCGAGGACGTGCTGGCCACCCTGACCCGGCTGGTCTCCGACCTCGGGCTCTCGGTGCTGCTGGCCGAGCACCGCCTGGAGCGGGTCGTGCCCTTCGCGGACCGGATGTGCCTGCTGCCCGGCGACGGCCGGCTGCTGGTCGGGGAGCCCGCCGAGCTGCTCGCCACCTCGCCGGTGGTGCCGCCGATCGTCGAGCTGGGCCGGGTGGCCGGCTGGGACCCGCTGCCGCTCAACGTGCGCGACGCGCGCCGCGCCGCCCGCCGCCTCGACCTCGGCCCCGGGCCGGTCGAGGCGCCGGCGGCCGAGCGCCGCCGCCCGGGACTGGTCGCCCGCGGGGTCACCGTCGACCACGGCGGCGACCCCGTCGTACGTGCCCTGGACCTGGAGCTGTCCGGCGGCACCGTCACCGCGCTGATGGGGCGCAACGGCGCCGGCAAGTCCTCGCTGCTGTGGGCCCTGCAGGGCAGCGCGGCGCGCCGCTCGGGCTCGGTCCGGGTCGGCGAGCTCGACCCGGCCCGGCTCTCGCCGGCCGAGCGCCGGGCGCTGGTCGGCCTGCTGCCCCAGAACGCCGCCGACCTGCTCTACCTCGACACCGTCGATGCGGAGTGCGCCGACGGCGGGCCGGGCACCCGCGAGCTGCTGGACCGGCTGGTGCCCGGCATCCCCGGCGACGCGCACCCGCGCGACCTCTCCGAGGGCCAGCGGCTCGCCGTGGCGCTCGCCCTGGTGCTCGCCGCGCGGCCCGGGGTGGTGCTGCTCGACGAGCCCACCCGCGGCCTGGACTACGCCGCCAAGCGGGTGCTGGCCGGGGTCCTGCGCGACCTGGCCGCGGAGGGCCGCACGGTGCTGGTCGCGACCCATGACGTGGAGTTCGTCGTGCAGGCCGCCGACGACGTGGTGGTGATGGCCGACGGCGAGGTCGTCTCCTCCGGACCGGTACGCCGCGTGGTGGCGGAGTCGCCCGCGTTCGCGCCCCAGGTGACCAAGGTGCTCGGCGCCCCCTGGCTGCGCGTCGAGGAGGTCGCGGCCGCGCTCGGGGCCACACCGCCCGGGAGCCCGTCGTGAGCGGGGCGCGGGCGGCCGCCGTACCGCTGAGCATGCGGTCGGTGGCGGTCCTCGCCGTCGGCTCCCTGGCCGGGCTGGTGATGCTGTGCTGGCCGCTGTTCGTGCAGGTGCAGCCGGGGGACCGGGTGGACCCGCCGTTCCTCTTCCTGGCGCTGCTCCCGGTGGTGGTGGCGGTGGTGCTCGCCGAGGTCAGCGAGGGCGGGCTCGACCCACGGGTGCTCGCGGTGCTGGGCGTGCTGTGCGCGGTCAACGCGCTGCTGCGCGGGATCTCCGCCGGGGTGGCCGGCATCGAGCTGGTGTTCTTCCTGCTGATCCTGGCCGGGCGGGTCTTCGGCCCCGGGTTCGGCTTCGCGCTGGGCGCGCTGTCGCTGCTCGCCTCGGCGCTGATGACCGCGGGCGTCGGGCCGTGGCTGCCCTACCAGATGCTGGTCGCTGCCTGGGTCGGCATGGGCGCGGGGCTGCTGCCGCGCCGGGTGCGGGGACGCGCGGAGATCGCGATGCTGGTGGTCTACGCCGTTGTCGCGTCGTACCTCTACGGGATGCTGCTCAACCTCTCCGGCTGGCCGTTCCTGCTGGGCGTGCAGGTGCCCGGCCACGAGGGGTCGCTGGCCTACGTCGCCGGCGCGCCGGTGCTGGAGAACCTCCAGACCTTCCTCGTCTACACGGTGCTGACCTCCACGGGCAGCTTCGACACCGGCCGGGCGATCACGACCTCGATCGCGCTCGTGGTGCTCGGGCCGGCCGTGCTGAGCACCCTGCGCCGCGCCGCGCGGCGCGCGACGGTGACCGGCGAGGTCCGCGCCCCGGGCTGAGCCGGCACGATGCCCGGCTCAGGGGCGCACCAGCAGGATCCGGTCGTCGCCCTCGGCCGGGGTGCCGCGCCCGTCGCGGTTGCTGGTGGTGAGCCAGAGCATCCCGTCGGGGGCCACGGCGATGGTGCGCATCCGGCCGTAGCGGCCGACGAGGAACGACTGCGGCTCCCCGGCGCGGTCGCCCTCGACCGGGATCCGCCAGAGCCGCTCGCCGCGCAGCGCCGCCATCCACAGGTGGCCGGCGGCGTAGGCCAGTCCCGAGGGGGAGGCCTCGGCGGTGGTCCAGGTGGCCTGCGGGTCCACGAAGTCCGGCTCGCCACCGGTGCCCTCGACCTCGGGCCAGCCGTAGTTGGCGCCGGCCTCGATGCGGTTCAGCTCGTCGAACTCGTTGGCGCCGAACTCCGAGGCCCACAGCTGGTCACCGGCGAAGGCCAGGCCCTGCACGTTGCGGTGGCCCCAGGACCACACCGGGGAGCCGAACGGGTTGCCCGGTGCGGGGTCGCCGTCGGTGGTGATCCGCAGGATCTTGCCGCCCAGGCTGTCGCGGTCCTGGGCACGCGCGGACTCGTTGGCATCGCCCGTGGAGACGTAGAGGTAGTCGTCGGGGCCGAACAGGAGGCGGCCGCCGTCGTGGATGAAGTCGCTGGGGATCCCGGTGAGGATCGGCTCGAGGTCGCCCAGGGTGTCGCCGCGCAGCGTGGCGCGCACGACGCGGTTGTCCTCGGCGGTGGTGACGTAGAGGAAGACCCGGGCGTCGTCGGCGAAGTCGGGGGACACCGCGACCCCGAGCAGGCCGGCCTCGCCCTCGGGGACGACCTCGTCGATGGTGCCGACCTCGGTGACCCGGTGGCGTGGGCCGCTGATGCGCAGCACCCGCCCGGAGTCGCGCTCGGTGACCAGCGCGTCGCCGTCGGGCAGGAACGCCAGTCCCCACGGAGCCTCGAGCCCGGTCGCGACGGTGCCGACCACCCGCGGCCGCGCCGAGGCGGTGGCCTCCTCGGTCGCCTTCTCGGTGGCGGACGGGCTGCCGGCGCCGTCCTGCGACCCCGCAGCGGACGGCGACGGGCTGACGTCGTACTCGACCTCGTTGCCGCCCTGCCCGCAGCCGGCGAGCGCCAGCGGGACCAGGAGCGCGCCGATCGCGGAGAGCGCCACGGAGCGGGGTCGCGCGGTCACGTCAGCCGACCTTGCGCAGGAAGTCCAGCAGCAGCGCGTGGACCCGCTCGGGCTGCTCCATCTGGATGAAGTGGCTGCCGGGCAGCTCGACGTACGTCGCGTCGCTGAGGCGCGCGGCGGCCTGGGCCATGTGCCGGGCGCCGGCCATCAGGTCCCAGGTCCCGGCCACGAAGACCGCTGGCACCCGCACCTGGCTGAGCCGCACCCGCCGGTGCTCGGCGGTGCGCAGCGCGACGTGGAAGTACCAGTCCAGCGGCACCTGGAGGAACTCGCGGATCGCGGCGGCGGTCAGGTCGACATCGGCCACCGGGAACATGAACCCGCTGTGCGACAGCACGCCCACCGTGCGCGGGCCGATCGGGAGACGCCGGGCGATCGGGCTCAGGGCCCGGCCGGAGAGCCGCACCGCGTGGGAGAAGCCGAGCGTCGCCGCGCGAGCCGCGGCGCGCGGCAGCCGCAGCGGGCCGAGCATCGTGGCGAAGGTGTCTCCGGGGACGCCGGCGACCGCGAACAGCCCCGCGACCCGCTCGGGGTGGCGCGCCGCGAGCTCGAACATCGTGTTCACGCCGATCGACCAGCCGAGCGTGACTGCGCGGTCGACGCCGTAGTGGTCCATCACCGACAAGGCGTCCTCGACGAAGGCCTCGACGTCGACCCGCTCGGGGTCGCGCGGGCGCGCCGATCCGCCGATGCCGCGGTGGTTCCACGAGATCACCCGCACGCCGCAGTCGGGGTCCAGGAGGGCCGGCCAGGCGAAGGCATTGGTGCCGAGGCCGTTGCACAGCAGCACCGTCGGGGCGCCACGCTCGTCGTCCGGGTCGTTGCTCCAGGCCCGGATCCGGGTGCCGTCGTCGGAGAGGACGTCGGTGAACACCACTGCGGGCCGGGGACGCCGGCTGGGGTCCGCGGTCGGCTGGACGGGCTCGGCGGAGGTGGTCATGCGCCGATCATGCCCGAGAGCGCCTCAGTCCGGCACCGGCTCGGCGGGAGCGCGGCCGGAGCGGGTGGCCCCGATGCTCGCCGCCACGACGCAGGCCACGGCCAGCCACTGCACGGGGGAGAGGAACTCGGCCAGCACCACCATCCCGACCAGCGCGGCGGCCGCGGGCTCGATGCTGAGCAGGATGCCGAAGACCCCCGGCCGCATCGAGCGCAGCGCGATCAGCTCGCAGGTGTAGGGGATGACCGAGCTCAGCAGTCCGACCACCGCCCCGATCAGCAGGATCCGGGCGTCGTCGAGGTCGCCCGCGTGCCGGCCCAGCGCGAGCGGGGCGATCAGCGCCGCCGCGACCACGCTGGCGACGGCGAGCCCGTCCAGGCCGGGCCAGCGCCGTCCGGTCTCCGCGCTCATCAGGATGTAGCCGCCCCAGCACGCGCCGGCGAGCAGCGCGTAGGCCACGCCGACCGGGTCCAGGTCCGCGCGCTCGAACCCGAGCAGCAGCACCCCGACACCGGCCAGCCCGACCCACGCGAGGTCGCGCCGGCGCCGGGAGCCGAGCACCGCGACGACCAGCGGGCCCACGAACTCGATCGTCACCGCGATGCCCAGCGGGATGCGCTGGAAGGACTGGTAGAACGACCAGTTCATCAGCCCCAGCGTCGCGCCGAAGGCCAGCACCGTCGTCCAGTCGTGGCGGTCGCGCCCGCGCAGCGTCGGGCGGGCGATGGCGAGCATCACCAGCGCGCTGGCGCACAGGCGCAGCCACACCACCGTCGTGGGGTCCACCTCGTCGAAGATCGTCTTGGCGACGCCCGCGCCGAGCTGCACCGAGGCGATCGCCACCAGCACCAGCCCCACCGGGGAGACCCTCCACAGCGATGACTTCGAGGCGACCACCGGGTCAATCTAGACGTCAAGGTGGACAAGGCCGGGCCGTCGTGCGCACCACGCCGCGGTTCGCACGGCGTACGACGAAGTGGCCAGGAGGTCGGCGATGGCGACGGTGCTGATGGTGGGGACCCGCAAGGGGCTGTGGATCGGGCGTTCGGACGACGAGCGCCGGGAGTGGGACTTCACCGGCCCGCACTTCGACATGGAGGAGGTGTACTCCTGCCTCATCGACACCCGTGGCCCCCGGCCACGGCTGCTCGCCGGCGCCTCGTCGAGCTGGCTGGGCCCGCAGGTGCGGCGCTCCGACGACCTCGGGGCGACCTGGGAGGCGACCCCCGGGTCGGTGCGCTTCCCGGAGGCCTACGACGCCTCGGTCGAGCGGATCTGGCAGCTCGTGGCCGGCACCGAGCCCGGGGTGGTCTGGGCCGGCACGGAGCCGGGTGCGGTCTGGCGCTCGGCGGACGCCGGCGAGACCTTCGCCCTCGTGGAGGGGCTGTGGAACCACCCGCACCGCACCCAGTGGGACGCCGGGTACGGCGGCCAGGCCTTCCACACCGTGCTGCCGCACCCCACCGACCCCGGGTCGGTGACGACGGCGATCTCCACCGGCGGGGTCTACCAGTCCTCCGACGGCGGCGCCTCCTGGGCGCCGCGCAACGTCGGCATCAAGGCCGAGTTCATGCCCGGCGAGGTGCAGTACCCCGAGTTCGGTCAGTGCGTCCACAAGGTGGCGCGGCACCCCTCGCGACCGGAGCGGATGTTCCTGCAGAACCATGGCGGGGTCTACCGCTCCGAGGACCACGGCGCCAGCTGGCACTCGATCGCCGACGGGCTGCCGAGCGACTTCGGCTTCCCGGTGGTCGTGCACCCTCACGACCCGGACACCGTCTACGTCTTCCCGCTCGGCCAGGCCTGGGCCCGCTACCCCGTCGACGCGCGCCCGCTGGTGTGGCGCTCCCCGGATGCGGGGGAGAGCTGGGAGCCGCTCGGCAAGGGGCTGCCCGAGCAGCTGTGGGTCGGGGTGATGCGCGATGCGATGTGCACCGACGACCACCCGTCCGCCGGGGTGTACGTCGGCGCGCGCAACGGCGCGGTCTGGGCCTCGGCGGACTCGGGGGAGACCTGGGGCCCGGTGGTGGCCAACCTCCCCGACGTGATGTGCGTGCGGGCCGCCGCGGTGTGAGGGTCAGCCGTCGGACCGCTCGCGGGACGCGGCGGCGCCGGGACTACCCTGAGCCCATGACCGAGCACGACATGAAGCCCCGTTCCCGCGACGTCACGGACGGCCTCGAGCGTGCCGCCGCCCGCGGGATGCTGCGGGCCGTCGGCATGGGTGACGACGACTTCGCCAAGCCCCAGATCGGCGTCGCGTCGAGCTGGAACGAGATCACCCCCTGCAACCTCTCCCTCGACCGGCTGGCCAAGGCGGTCAAGAACGGCGTGCACGCGGCGGGCGGCTTCCCGCTCGAGTTCGGCACCATCTCGGTCTCCGACGGCATCTCCATGGGCCACGAGGGCATGCACTTCTCGTTGGTCTCCCGCGAGGTCATCGCCGACTCGGTCGAGGTCGTGATGAGCGCCGAGCGCCTCGACGGCTCCGTGCTGCTCGCCGGTTGCGACAAGTCGCTGCCCGGCATGCTGATGGCGGCGGCGCGCCTCGACCTCTCCAGCGTCTTCCTCTACGCCGGCTCCACGATGCCCGGCCAGGTCGACGGCAAGGACGTCACGATCATCGACGCCTTCGAGGCCGTCGGTGCCTGCCTGGCCGGCAAGATCAGCCGTGAGGAGGTCGACCGCATCGAGCGGGCGATCTGCCCCGGCGAGGGTGCCTGCGGCGGCATGTACACCGCCAACACGATGGCCTCGGTCGCCGAGGCGATCGGCATGTCGCTGCCCGGCTCCGCCGCGCCGCCGGCGGTCGACCGTCGTCGTGACGGCTTCGCGCACCGCTCCGGCGAGGCAGTGGTCAACCTGCTCAAGCACGGCATCACCGCCCGCCAGATCATGACCAAGGAGGCGTTCGAGAACGCCATCACCGTGGTCATGGCGCTGGGCGGCTCGACCAACGCCGTCCTGCACCTGCTCGCGATCGCTCGCGAGGCCGAGGTCGACCTCACCATCGATGACTTCAACCGCGTCGGCGAGAAGGTCCCGCACCTCGCCGACCTCAAGCCGTTCGGCCGCTTCGTGATGACCGACGTGGACCGCATCGGCGGCATCCCGGTGGTCATGAAGGCGCTGCTGGACGCCGGCCTCATGCACGGCGACTGCCTCACCGTGACCGGCAAGACGATGGCGGAGAACCTCGCCGAGCTGAACCCGCGCGCGCTCGACGGCGACGTCATCCGCACCCTCGACAAGCCGATCCACGCGACCGGCGGACTCACGATCCTCAAGGGCTCGCTGGCTCCCGAGGGCGCCGTGGTCAAGAGCGCCGGCTTCGACGACACCGTCTTCGAGGGCACTGCCCGGGTCTTCGACGGCGAGCAGGCCGCGATGGACGCGCTGGCCGCCGGCCAGGTCCAGGCCCGCGACGTGGTCGTGATCCGCTACGAGGGCCCCAAGGGCGGCCCCGGCATGCGCGAGATGCTCGCGATCACCGGCGCCATCAAGGGCGCGGGCCTCGGCAAGGACGTGCTCCTCGTGACCGACGGCCGCTTCTCCGGCGGCACCACCGGCCTGTGCGTGGGCCACATCGCGCCCGAGGCCGTCGACGGCGGCCCGATCGCGTTCGTCCGCGACGGTGACCCGATCATCCTCGACGTCGTGAACCGCACCCTCGACGTGCGCATCGACGACGAGGAGCTCGCCCGTCGCCAGGACGGCTGGGAGCCGCGCGCCCCGAAGTACACCCGCGGGGTGCTCGGCAAGTACGCCCGCACGGTGCAGTCCGCCGCGCACGGCGCCGTCACCAGCTGAGCGCGCCACCGACACCAGGGCCCGGGGCCGGCGAGCAGCCGGCCCCGGTCTCGCGTCGCGCGCGCGGCGTACTGCTCCTGGTGATGCTGCTGGTCCTGGCCCTCGCCGGCACCGCGGTGCTCCTCACGGTCGGCCCCGCCGCCGAGGACGCCGAGCCGGTCGCGGTGTCCGCGGCCGACCCGACCGCGTCGGCGACGCCGGCGACCCCTGGGATTCCTGACGCCACCCCTGCGGCGGTGGCGCCGGCGCGCGCCACGCTGCCGCACGGCGGCCGTGCGGTCTTCGAGGGGAACCGGTTCCTGGTGGCCTACTACGGCACCGCCGGAACCGGTGCCCTGGGCGTGCTCGGCGAGGACCGGCCGGCGCTCATGCACCGCCGCCTGGTCGCCGCCGCGGCGCCGTTCGCGCGCCCGGGACAGCCGGTGCAGCCGGTCTATGAGCTGATCGTCACCATCGCCGACGCCGCCCCCGGCCCGGACGGCGACTACCACCACGACCTCGACCGACGCGCGGTGCAGCGCTACATCGATGCCGCGCACCGTCACGGCGCGCTGGTGCTGCTCGACCTGCAGCCCGGGCACGCCGACTTCCTGACCGTGGCGCGGCGCTGGGCGTGGGCGCTGCGCGACCCGTACGTCGGGCTCGCGCTGGACCCCGAGTGGCGGATGCCGGGCGGGGAGGTCCCCGGCCGGGTGATCGGCCACGTGCGTGCCGCGGAGGTGAACCGCACCTCGGCCTGGCTCGCCCGCCTGGTGGCCCGCCACGACCTGCCGCAGAAGCTCTTCGTGCTGCACCAGTTCCGCGGCTCGATGCTGCCGGATCTGGAGCGGGTGCGTGCCCGGCGCGGGCTGGTGATGGTGCAGCACGCCGACGGGTTCGGCACCCGCGGGGAGAAGCTCGCCGGCTACCGCGCGATCGCCCGGCCGCGCCAGTTCACGATGGGCTGGAAGCTGTTCTACGACGAGGACGTCGACCGCATGGGCGCCGCCGCGGTGCACCGGGTGCGACCGCGGGTGCGCTTCGTGAGCTTCCAGTGATGCTGCACCGCGAGACCCTCGGGCGTCTGGGGCGCGTCGGACGCGGGGTGGTCGAGGTCCGTCCCCACGGCGACGCCCACTTCGTCGCGCTGCGCGCCGCGGTCTCCACCCTGGTGCCGCTGGTGGTCCTCGGCGTGGCCGGGCGCCTCGACCTCAGTATGTACGCCGCGTTCGGCGCCTTCACCGCGCTCTACGGGCGCAACCACGTGCACGTGCCGCGCCTGCAGATGCAGCTGCGCCTCGGCGCGCTGCTGACCCTGGTCGTCGGGGCCGGCGTGCTGGTCGGGGTGTCCGCGGAGCGGGCCTGGCTGGCGGTGCCGCTGGCGGCGCTGCTGGCCTCGGCCTGCACGCTGCTCTCGGAGCGCCAGGACTGGCACCCGCCCGGGGCGCTGTTCCCGGTCTTCGCGTTCACCGCGTGCGCCTCGCTGGAGAGCCGGCCGCGCGACGTCGCCGTGGCGCTCGCGGTCGCCGGCACCAGCGCGGTGTTCGCCGTCGTGGTCGGCAACATCGGGGCCTTCTGGCGAGATCGCCGCGACGCCGGCCCGGCGTGGTCCGGGCGCCCCGTGCCCACCCGTCGCCCGGTGCAGGTGCGACGGTTTCCGCGCAACGGCGTCGCCGTGCTCCTCGCCGGCACCCTGGCCACCGGGGTCGGCATCGGCCATCCCTACTGGGCGATGGTCTCCGCGGTGGTGCCGCTGGTCGCGCGCGACTTCGGCGCCCAGCTGGTGCGGGGCACCCAGCGCGTGCTCGGCACCTTCCTCGGCCTGGCGGTCACCGGTGTGCTGCTGGCGCTGGAGCCCTCCGCGTGGGTGGTGATCGCGCTGATCGTCACCCTCCAGGGAGGTGCCGAGCTGCTGATCGGGCGCAACTACGCGCTCGCCCTCACCTGCGTGACGCCGCTGGCGCTGCTGGCCGTGCACCTCGCGAGCGCGGCGAGCGACCCGTGGGTCCTGGTCGTCGACCGCGGCGTCGAGACCGTGATCGGCGTGGCCATCGGCCTGCTCGTCGGCTTCCTCGCCCGGCCCAGCGCGCGGGAGATCGTGCGCCGCCGCGCCATCCCCGGCTGACCGGACCGCACCGCCGGGCGGCTGTCGATCGGGCGCCGGCGCGACCGCGGGGGAGGCAGGATGGCGCCGTGACCACCGTGACCCCCGGGCCCGCCGCCCTCGATGCCGCCGACCCGCTCGCGGCGTACCGGGACCGCTTCGTCGGGGCCGAGAGCCCGCTCGTCTACTTCGACGGCAACTCGCTGGGGCGCCCGCTGCGCGTCACCGGCCCGCGGCTCGCGCGCTTCGTGGACCAGGAGTGGGGCGTGCGGCTGATCCGGGGCTGGGACGAGGACTGGCTCGCGCTGCCCGAGCGCATCGGCGACGACCTGGGCCGCGTCTGCCTCGGCGCGGCGCCCGGCCAGAGCGTCATCGGGGACTCCACGACCGTGCTCCTCTACAAGCTGGTGCGGGCCGCTGTCGCGCTGCGCCCCGGGCGCAGCGAGATCGTGCTCGACCGTGACAACTTCCCGACCGACCGCTACGTCGCCCAGGGCGTCGCCGCGGAGTGCGGGCTGACGCTGCGCTGGATCGAGACCGACCCCGCCGGCGGCGTCGAGCCCGACCAGCTCGCCGCGGTGGTGGGGGAGCGCACCGCGCTGGTGCTGCTCAGCCACGTGGCCTACCGCTCGGCCTGGCTCGCCGACGCCCCGCGGCTGACCCGGATCGCCCACGACGCGGGCGCCCTGGTGCTGTGGGACCTGTGCCACTCCGCCGGCGTGGTCCCGGTCGAGCTCGACGCCTGGGACGTCGACCTGGCCGTGGGCTGCACCTACAAGTACCTCAACGCCGGCCCCGGCGCCCCGGCCTTCGCCTACGTCGCGCGCCGGCTGCTCGAGGACGACCAGCACCCCTTCACCCAGCCGGTGCAGGGCTGGATCGGCGCTGCCGAGTCCTTCGCGATGGGACCGGACTACCGCCCCGCGCCGGGGATCCGCCGGGTGCTGTCCGGCACGCCGCCGGTGCTCGGCATGCTCGCGCTCCGCGACATGCTCGAGGTCCTGGAGGAGGCCGGGATCGCGGCCGTGCGCGCCAAGTCCGTCGCGCTCACGTCGTACGCCGCGGAGCTGGGCGAGGAGCTGCTCGGCGACCTCGGGGTCCGGCTGGCCTCCCCGCGCGACCCCGACCGGCGCGGCGGCCACGTGACGCTCGACCACCCGCTGATGCGCGAGGTCACCGCGCGGCTGTGGTGCCGCGACGTGCTTCCGGACTTCCGCGAGCCGCACGGGCTGCGGTTGGGCCTCTCGCCGCTGTCGACGTCGTTCGCGGAGGTGGCGACCGGCATCGAGGCCGTTCGCCACGAGCTCGAGGACCTGCGACGCTGAGGTCATGCGCTTCCCCCGCCCTCTCCGCCCCGGCGACACGATCGGCGTGGCCGCGCCGTCCTCGGGTGTCGCGCCCTCCTTCGTCCCGCGCCTCGAGGTCGCCTGCGCGGCGCTGAAGGAGCGCGGCTTCGACGTGCGCCTCGGCGAGCACCTCGTCGTCCACGACGGCGGGGTCGCCGGCACCGCGCAGCAGCGCGCCGCCGACCTGATGGCGATGCTGCTCGACCCCGCGGTCGCGGCCGTCGTACCCCCGTGGGGCGGGGAGCTGGCGATCCAGGTCCTCGACGACCTGGACTGGGACGCGCTCGCGGCCGCCGAGCCGACCTGGCTGGTCGGCTACAGCGACCTCACCACGGTGATGCTGCCGCTCGCGACCCGGCTGGGCTGGGCCAGCCTGCACGGCGCCAACCTGCTGGAGACCCCCTACGACCAGCCCGCCGGGCTGGTGCACTGGACCGACGTCCTGGCCACCGCGCCCGGCACCCCGCTCACCCAGCGCTCGCCGGGTCGCCACAAGGGCCCCGGCTTCGACGACTGGGAGGCGGACCCGACCACGGCGGGGGAGCGCGAGCTCCCGGTGCCCGGCTCCTGGGAGGTCGTCGGCGGTGGTGGCGTCGACGTGACCGGGCGCCTGGTCGGCGGTTGCCTGGAGGTGCTCGGGCCGCTGGTCGGCACGCCGTACGGCGACGTGCCGCGGCTGGGCCGCGACCTCACCGAGGACGGGCTGGTGGTCTACCTCGAGGCCTGCGAGCAGGACGCGTTCAGCATCTGCCGCACCCTGCACGGCATGCGGATGGCGAGCTGGTTCGAGGAGGCCGAGGCGGTGCTGATCGGCCGCACGGCGGCCCCCGACTCGCCCGGGCTCACCCAGCACGAGGCGGTGCGCGACGCGCTCGGCGGCCTCGACCTGCCGCTCGTGCTCGATGTGGACTTCGGGCACGTGTGGCCCTACCTGCCGATGGTGAACGGCGCCCTGGCGCGCGTGGTCGTCGACGGCGAGCGGGCCGAGATCACCCAGACCTGGGGCTGATCGCCCGCGGGCCCTGGCCGCTGTCGGCAGCGGCTGGCATCGTGCTCGCATGGACCCACGGATCAGCTTCATCACCCTGGCGGTCGCCGATCTCGAGGCGAGCCGGGCGTTCTACGTCGACGGCCTCGGGTGGCGCCCCGAGCTGCACGTGCCCGGCGAGGTGCTGATGCTCGCGGCCGGCGATCGGCTGGTGTTCTCGCTGTGGCAGCGCGCGCACTTCGAGGCCGAGGTCGGCGCGATCGCGACCGGGCCCGGGGTGGCGCCGTTCACGCTGTCGCACAACGTCGCCACCGAGGCCGAGGTCGACGCGGTGCTCGCCGAGGCGCGCGCGGCGGGCGCCGACCCGGTGGAGGCCGCGCAGCGGCGCGAGTGGGGCGGGTGGACCGGCTACTTCGCCGACCCCGACGGACACCGCTGGGAGATCGCCACCAACCCCGGCCCGATCGGTCAGCGGGTGCTGCCGTGAGCCGGCCGAGCGAGGAGGACCGCCGGGTGCTGGGCGGTCGCGAGGTCGCGGCCGCGGGGTTGTCGGACTGGGTGCTGCTGACCGGTGTGCTGCACGCCCGCTTCCGCACCCCCGACTACGCCACCGGCCTCGCCCTGGTCGCCCAGGTCGGTGCCGCCGCGGTGGCCGCCGACCACCACCCCGACCTCGCGCTGCGCTACGCCGAGCTCGACGTGCGCCTCTCCAGCCACGACGTCGGCGGGGTCACCGCGCGCGACCTCCGGCTGGCCCGCGAGATCAGCGTGGCCGCGGCCCGGGCCGGTGCCCGGCCGTCCGTGGTCGACCTCTCCGTCGTCGAGGTCGCCCTGGACACCTCCGACGTGGCGCTGGTGCGGCCGTTCTGGGCGGCGGTGCTGGGCTACACCGATCGCGAGGGCACCCCGCACGGCGGTGCCGACGAGGTCCGCGACCCGCACGACACCGGGCCGTCGCTGTGGTTCCAGGAGGCCGGGCCCGACCCGGCGCCGCCCGCGCAGCGCTTCCACCTCGACGTGTGGGTGGCGCCGGAAGCGGTGGAGGCCCGCATCCGCGCCGCGCTCGCGGCCGGCGGCACGCTGCACAGCGACGCCGAGGCCCCGGCGTACTGGGTGCTCGCCGACCCGCAGGGCAACAAGGCGTGCCTGTGCACCTGGCAGGCCCGCTGAGGTGCGCCCGCCCAACCACATCGTGGGACTGCCGTCCCGCATCGTGGGACGACGTGAGAGGGTGGACACCTGGACGAGGGACCAACGGTGCTATCGTGCCTACATGCGCCAGGACATTCTTGTACGCACGCGACGCGCCCGCTGACCACAAGTCAGCCAGCGCGTCACCCCTCGTTGCCCAGCAACCGAGGGGTTTTTTGTTGCCACGATGGCCCACGACCGTCGCCGGGGCAGCACTGCACAGCCACCCGCATGGTCACAGACAGGGAAAGCAAGGAATGAGCGAGCAGATCACCGGCGCGCAGAGCCTGGTCACGTCGCTGGAGGCGGCCGGGGTCGAGCACATCTTCGGGATCCCGGGCGGCGCGATCCTCCCGGCCTACGACCCGCTGATGGACTCCACCATCCGCCACATCCTCGTGCGCCACGAGCAGGGCGCCGGACACGCCGCGCAGGGCTACGCAACCGCGACCGGCAAGGTCGGCGTCTGCATGGCCACCTCCGGTCCGGGTGCGACCAACCTCGTGACGCCCCTCGCTGACGCCCACATGGACTCGGTCCCGCTGGTGGCGATCACCGGCCAGGTCGGTGCTTCCCTGATCGGCACCGACGCGTTCCAGGAAGCCGACATCCGCGGCATCACGATGCCGATCACCAAGCACAACTTCCTGGTGACCGACCCCGCCGAGATCCCGCAGAAGATCGCGGAGGCCTTCCACCTCGCCTCCACCGGTCGTCCCGGCCCGGTGCTGGTCGACGTCACGAAGTCCGCGTTGCAGGCGATGACCACCTTCCGCTGGCCCACCGAGCTGCACCTGCCGGGCTACCGGCCGGTGACCAAGCCGCACGCCAAGCAGATTCGCGAGGCCACCAAGCTCATCCTCGAGGCGCGCCGCCCGGTGCTGTACGTCGGCGGCGGCACCATCCGCGCCCGCGCCCACCGCGAGCTGCGGGTGCTCGCCGAGCTCACCGGCATCCCGGTCGTGACCACCCTGATGGCCCGGGGCGCCTTCCCCGACAGCCACCCGCAGCACCTCGGCATGCCGGGCATGCACGGCACCGTCGCCGCCGTGGCCGGTCTGCAGAAGAGCGACCTGATCATCAGCCTCGGCGCCCGCTTCGACGACCGCGTCACCGGCAACCTGGACTCCTTCGCGCCCGGCGCCAAGGTCATCCACGCCGACATCGACCCCGCCGAGATCGGCAAGAACCGCGCCGTCGACGTCCCGATCGTGGGCGACTGCCGCGAGGTCATCTCCGACCTGGTCGTCGCGCTCAAGGCCGAGGCCGACGCCGGCAACACCGGCGACTTCGAGGGCTGGGTCGACTTCGTCGCGGGCATCAAGCGCAGGTACGCCCTGGACTACGAGCGCCCTGCCGACGGCTCGCTGGCTCCGCAGTACGTGCTCGAGCGCCTCGGGAAGATCGCCGGCCCCGACTCGATCTACGCCGCGGGCGTGGGCCAGCACCAGATGTGGGCCGCGCAGTTCATCGGCTACGAGAAGCCCAACACCTGGCTGAACTCCGGCGGCCTCGGCACCATGGGCTACTCGGTGCCCGCCGCGATGGGCGCGAAGGTCGGCATGCCCGACACCACCGTGTGGTCCATCGACGGCGACGGCTGCTTCCAGATGACCAACCAGGAGCTCGCGACCTGCGCGATCGAGGGCATCCCGATCAAGGTCGCGATCATCAACAACGAGTCGCTGGGCATGGTGCGCCAGTGGCAGACGCTCTTCTACAACGAGCGCTACTCCAACACCAACCTCCAGCGCCACGGCGGCCCGGTGCGGATCCCCGACTTCCCCAAGCTCGCCGAGGCCTACGGCTGTGTGGGGCTGTCGTGCGAGCGTCCCGACGACGTCGACGCCACCATCGAGAAGGCGATGTCGATCAACGACGCGCCGGTCGTCGTGGACTTCCGCGTCCACCGCGACGCCATGGTGTGGCCGATGGTCGCGGCCGGTACGAGCAACGACGACATCAAGTACGCGCGCGACCTCGCGCCCGAGTTCGACGAGGACGACCTCTGATGAGCAAGCACACGCTGTCGGTCCTGGTCGAGGACAAGCCCGGCGTCCTGGCCCGCATCGCCGCCCTGTTCAGCCGGCGCGGCTTCAACATCGAGTCGCTCGCCGTGGGCCCCACCGAGCACCCCGAGGTCTCGCGGATGACCATCGTGGTCAACGTCGACCGCTCGCCGCTCGAGCAGGTCACCAAGCAGCTGAACAAGCTGGTCGAGGTGATCAAGATCGTCGAGCTCGACCCCAACGCCTCGGTGCACCGCGAGCTGCTCCTGGTCAAGATCGCCGCCACCGCGGAGACCCGCGGTCAGGTGCTCGACACCGTCCAGCTGTTCCGCGCCAAGGTGGTCGACGTGACCGTCGACGCCCTCACCGTCCAGATCACCGGCAACGCCGACAAGCTGGCCGACTTCCTGCGCGTGGTGGAGCCGTTCGGCATCCGCGAGCAGGTGCAGTCCGGCATGGTCGCGATCGGTCGCGGGTCGCGCTCGGTCTCCGAGCGCAGCCTGCGCCCGGTGCCGATCCCCGCGCCCCCCGCCGCGATCTGACCGGCGTACGCCGCGCACGCCAGGGGGCCCCGCGCGCCCCGGCGTACCGGCTTGCAGACTTGTCCCACTTCCCAGACTCACTCAACTGAAGTTCCAAACCCGAAGGAGAAGCCCCCGTGGCTGAGATGTTCTACGACGACCACGCCGACCTGTCCCTGATCCAGGGCAAGAGCGTGGCGGTCATCGGCTACGGCAGCCAGGGCCACGCCCACGCGCTGTCGCTGCGCGACTCCGGCGTCGACGTGCGCGTCGGTCTGCAGCCGGGCTCCAAGAGCCGCCCCAAGGCCGAGGCGGAGGGCCTGCGCGTCCTCACCCCCGCGGAGGCGGCGGCCGAGGCCGACGTCGTCGTCATCCTCGCTCCCGACCAGCACCAGCGGAAGCTGTACGCCGAGGAGATCGCCCCCCACCTCAACGCGGGCGACACCCTGGTCTTCGGCCACGGCTTCAACATCCGCTTCGGCTACATCACCCCGCCCGAGGACGTCGACGTCTTCATGGTGGCCCCGAAGGGCCCGGGTCACCTGGTCCGTCGTGAGTACGTCGACGGCCGCGGCGTGCCCGTGCTCGTCGCGGTGGAGAAGGACGCCTCGGGCAAGGCCTGGGACCTCGCGCTCTCCTACGCCAAGGCGATCGGCGGCCTGCGTGCCGGCGGCATCAAGACCACCTTCACCGAGGAGACCGAGACCGACCTGTTCGGTGAGCAGGCCGTCCTGTGCGGTGGCGCCTCGCAGCTGGTCATGTACGGCTTCGAGACCCTGATCGAGGCCGGCTACCAGCCCGAGGTCGCCTACTTCGAGTGCCTGCACGAGCTCAAGCTCATCGTCGACCTGATGTACGAGGGCGGCATCGCCAAGCAGCGCTGGTCGGTCTCCGACACCGCCGAGTTCGGTGACTACGTCTCCGGCCCGCGGGTCATCACCCCCGAGGTGAAGGAGAACATGAAGGCGGTCCTCGCCGACATCACCAGCGGCGCGTTCGCCGAGCGCTTCATCACCGACATGGACAACGGCAACCCGGAGTTCACCAAGTTCCGCGAGCAGGGCGAGGCGCACCCGATCGAGAAGACCGGCCGCGAGCTGCGCAAGCTCATGGCGTGGGTGAAGAGCCACGACTCGGACTACACCGAGGGCACCGCTACTCGCTGAGGTCCACGCCGGACCGCATCACCATCGCGAAGGGCCTCCCACACAGCAGCTGCTGTGTGGGAGGCCCTTCTCGTGTCTGCGGGGAGCGGCGGGCGGGCTACTTCACCTCGGCGCGGAGGATGAGGCGCAGGCCGATCGCGAGCGGGACCAGCAGCCAGATCGTGCCGGAGGTGGCCAGCTGGGCCCACTGCTCGGCGGTGGGCACCCCGTCGAAGAGCGGGGTCGTGGCGTAGTTGAAGTCGATCCACGGGCCGAGGTCGCGGTACCACTCCTGCGCGGCGGCCAGGGCGCTGGTCGCGCCCGGGAGCACGAAGGAGTAGACGAAGTAGGCCACGATCGCGGCCGCCGAGCTGCGCAGCAGGGTGCCGAGCATGAAGCCGACCAGCAGCCCGAGCACGTTGGCGATCATGATCATCCCCAGGGTGGCGGCGCTGATGTCCCAGACCGTGTCGGTGCCGGCGATCGCGGTGCCGACGATGTTGCCGAGCGCCCCGATCGCGGCGGCGAGCAGCATCGAGACGACGCCGATGGCGATCGCGAGGCCCGCCTTGACCGCGATCACGCGGCCCCGGTCCGGCACGAGGGTGAACGTGGTGAGCCCCGTGCGCTGGCTCCACTCGCTGGTGACCGCGAGGATCGCGACGATCGGCAGGATCACCGCCATCGGGACCCCGATCGCCGTGGCGAACGTGTCGTAGGTCAGCGCGGAGTCCGGGGCGAAGACGATGACCGCGGCGGTCGCGCCGATCGCGAGGATCGCGATGCCGGCCATCAGCCAGAAGCCGGAGCGGGTGTCGAACATCTTGCGCAGCTCCACGCGGACCACGCGGGACAGCGGGATTCGTGCCGGCGGCGTACGCGGGCCGGTGTGCTGCTCGGCGATCGTGGCGAGCGGGTCGCTCGACTCGAGGGTGCCGGTCGATGCGGATGAGGTGGTGCTCATGCTGCTGCTCCTTCGCGCTGGGTCTCGGCGGTGAGCTCGAGGAACATCTCCTCCAGGCCGGCGCCGTCGGCGGACCTGAGCTCGGTGAGGGGTACGCCGGCGGCGTGGGCGACCTGCCCGACGTGGGCGAGGTCGGCGTCGGTGCGCAGGGCCCCGTGGCCGGCGGCGGTGACGGTGATCCCGGCGTCCTGCAGGGCGCGGGCGAGGCGGTCGGGATCGGCCGCGCGGACGACGGTGCCCGCGGCGGCGAGCAGGTCGGCCTTGGTGCCCTGGGCGACGATCCGGCCGTGGCCGATGACGAGGATGTCGTCGGCGATGACCTCGATCTCGTGCAGCAGGTGGCTGGAGAGCAGCACGGTGCCGCCGCGGTCGGCGTACCCGCGCAGCAGGTCGCGCATCGCCCGGATGCCGGCGGGGTCGAGGCCGTTGGCGGGCTCGTCGAGCACCAGCACCTCGGGGTCGCCGATCAGGGCGGTGGCGATGCCGAGGCGCTGGCGCATGCCCAGGGAGTAGTGGCGCACCCGACGCTCCGCCTCGGCCTCGGTGAGGCCGACGTGGGCGAGGGTCTCGGCGACCCGCGCGCGGGGCAGGCCCATGGTGAGCGCGGCGAGGGTGAGGATCTCGCGGCCGGTGCGTCCGGCGTGCTGGGCGGAGGCGTCGAGCAGCACGCCGATCTCGCGGCCGGGGTTGGGCAGGTCGGCGAAGCGCCGGCCGAGCACCGTGGCGGTGCCCGAGGTCGGCGGGGTGAGGCCGACCAGGATGCGCATCGAGGTGGACTTCCCGGCGCCGTTGGGGCCGAGGAAGCCGGTGACGCGGCCGGGCCGCGCCGTGAAGGTGATGTCGTCGACGGCGGTGAAGGGGCCGTACTTCTTGGTCAGGGACTCAACGGTGATCATGGCTTCGAGCCTGTGTCCTGGAGCACGGTCGGCGCATCGGGGACCTGGCCCCGACGGCCCCTGATCCGACCCTGAGGCGTCTCGGGGGTGAGGCGTCGGGGTCGCGGGGGAATGGTCCGGTGCGCGGCGGGGTTCGACCGGCATGCGTATCGAGATCTGGAGTGACGTCGTCTGCCCGTGGTGCTACGTCGGCAAGCGCCGCCTGGAGGCGGCCCTGGCCGGCTTCGCGCACGCGGACGAGGTGGAGGTCGTCTACCGCTCCTTCGAGCTCGACCCCTCGGCCCCGCAGCACGGCACCGAGCCCAGCGTCGTCTCGCTGGCCCGCAAGATGGGCCGCCCCGAGGAGCAGGTGCGCGAGATGGTCGGTGGGCTGATGGAGACCGCGGCCGCCGACGGCCTCGAGCTGCGGCTGCTCGACACCGTGCACACCAACACCGTGGACGCGCACCGGCTGCTGCACCTCGCGCTCGAGACCGGCGGCCCGGCGCTGCAGGGGGCGCTCAAGGAGGAGCTGCTCGCGGCGTACTTCACCCGCGCCGAGGACATCGGCGACCACGCGGTCCTGCGCACGGCCGCCCTCGCCGCCGGCCTCGACGCCGAGCGGGTGGACGCCGTCCTGGCGGGACAGGAGTACGCCGACGCGGTGGCCGCCGACGTCGCCCAGGCGCGGGCCTACGGCGCCACCGGCGTGCCGTTCTTCGTGGTCGAGGGCACCTACGGCATCTCCGGCGCCCAGCCGACCGAGGTCTTCAGCCAGGTGCTCGAGCAGGTCTGGACCGAGACGCACCCGGTGCTGCAGACCGTCGGCGGCGACGCCGAGGCCTGCGGCCCGGACGGCTGCGCGATCTGAGCCTCACCCGGTCCGGGTGCGCAGGCCCCACCACAGGGCCGGGACCATCACGCCCGCCGCGACCAGGTGGAGCCCGACCAGGGCACTGGCGGTGGCGGCGTCCGCCCCGGACAGGAGCGGCGGGACCAGCGAAGCCGCGGTCAGCGCCCCGGCCGTCCACGCGAACCGCGGGGCGGGTCGGGCGCTGAACCGCAGGAACGCCGCCGCCAGGACGACCCCGAGGAGCGAGAAGACGCCGGTCATGGTCGTGACACCTGCCAGGGGGATGCGCTCGCCGTCCGCGGGCACCTCGAGGTCGACCCCACCGGCCGCGGCCAGTGCGGCGACGGCCGTGGTCAGCGCCATCGCGACGACCGTGGCCACGAGACCGGTGACGGCGAGCCCGCGGAACCGGTGAGTCGTGCGGTCGGGTGCCGGGGCCGCCACGATCCGGGGGTCACGTGTCCTGGTCATGCCCGTCCTCCATCAGACGCTCGGGCAGCGCGAGGCGCGGGAACTGGTCGGCGTGGAAGGTCAGGATCTCGGTGATCGCGCCGCCGGTGATCCGCAGGACGTCGAGCGTCAGCGGCAGGTACGCGCCCTCGGAGTCGTGCCACAGGTAGAAGGCGACGGCGGGCTGCCGGTTCACCGAGGTGGGTACGGCGCGCAGGCGCCCGAGCTCCTCGAAGCCGTCCTGCACCCAGTCCTCCACCACCGCGTCCCGCCCGACCCGCAGGCCGGGCGTGGGCGGCATCGAGCAGCGCACGTCCTCGCGCAGCAGCGCGGCGAGCGCACCGACGTCCGTGGCGAGGCTGGCGTCGGTGAACCGGCGTACCAGCTCCCGGGTCGCGGCGTCCTCCTCGCCGTAGGTCCAGTCCTGCCGCTCGGCCGGCAGGTGCGCCCGCATGCCGGCGCGGGCCCGCTGCAGCGCGCTGTTGACGGAGTTGACGGAGTCCCCGAGGAGCGCCGCGACCTCCTTGGCCGGCCAGCCGAGCACGTCGCGCAGGACCAGGACGGCGCGGGGGCGCGGGGCGAGGTGCTGGACCGCGGCCAGGTAGGCCAGCTCGATGGTCTCCTGCGCGACGGCGACGGCCTCCGGCTGCTCCGTGTCGTCGGCCACGAGCTCGTCGAGCAGCCGGTCGGGGTAGGGCTGCAGCCAGCGCACCTCGCCGCCGGCGGCCGCCTGCGGGCGGCGCTTGGCGAGCAGGTCGAGGCAGGCGTGGGTGGCGATGCCGTAGAGCCAGGCGCGCACGGTCCCGCGACCCTCATAGGTCTCGCGGCGCCGCCAGGCCCGCAGGTAGGTCTCCTGCACGGTGTCCTCGGCGTCCTCGAAGGACCCGAGCATCCGGTAGCAGTGCACGTGCAGCTCGCGGCGGTGGCGCTCGGTCAGCCGCGAGAACGCCGCCTCGTCGGCCTCGCCCAGCCCGCTCACCGCCGGCTCCTCACGTTGTGTGTCCGTGCTCATCGCGTGATCCTCAGCTTCTCGGTCTCGTCGTGTCATACGTGTGACGGCAGCCGGCGGGAGAACTCATCACCGAGGGCGCGAGGCCCCGGAACTGTCCCCGGTCATCTCTACGATGACGCCATGTCGTAGAGCTCCGCAGGACGTGATCTCGGGAGGCCCCGGATGGCCGCAACGCTCGATCCCTACCTGGCGGATCTGGAGCGCCTGCACACCGATCTCGACCGGATCGCGGAGCGGGACCCGGTGTTCCTTCCGGTGGGCACGAAGCGGCAGGCGCTGCTGCTGATGGCGTCGGCGTCGTCCCGGGCCCAGGCTGTCCTGGCGCGGCTGGTCGCGTGCGCCGACGACGTCGCCGACGCCGAGGGGCACCGGGATGTCGCCTCGTGGCTGACCCATCGCACCCATGACTCGCTCACGACGTCGCGGCGTGCGCAGCGGCTGGGAGTGGCGTGCGAGCAGCGCTGGCACCGGGTCGGCCTGGCGCTGCTCGGCGGGCGGGTGACGCCCGACCAGGGTCAGGTGATCGCGGCGGCGCTCGACGAGCTCGCCTGTGGCCGCGACCTGGTGGACGCGCCGGCTGAGGAGTGGGCCGAGGTGCTGGTCCGTGCGGAGGCCTACCTGGTGGCGCAGGCGGTCGACTTCGGAGCGCGCGGCCCGGCGGCGTACGACGCTGTCAATGCAGCACCAGGGCGACGGCACGGCGTTGGTCCGGGCTCGCGTTCCGGAGTCGGTCGCGCTGAGGCTGACCACGATGCTGGAGTCGTTCACCAACCTTCGCCGGGAGAGCGGCGAGGCGGTGGCTGCGGACGGCGACGGGCGACGGGTGCCGTACGAGCGGCGGCTGGGGGAGGCGTTCTGCTCGCTGATGGAGGCCCTCGACCCGGCGAGGTTGCCGCTGCACGGCGGTGACGCGACCACGCTGGTGATCACGATGGACCTCGCCACGCTGACCGCAGGCCTCGGGACCGCGTCGCTGGCGGACGGCACGCGGATCTCCGCCGGCGAGGCGCGACGGTTGGCCTGCACCGCAGGTCTGGTGCCCGCGGTGCTCGGCACCCGCTCGGTACCGCTCGACCTGGGCCACGCGAGCCGGCTGTTCAGCCCGGGCCAGCGCAAGGCGCTGGCGATCCGGGACCGGGAGTGCCGGGCGGACGGACCTCGTGAACGCGGTCCTGCTCTGCTCCCACCACCACCATCTGGTCCACGACGACCGTTACCTGCACCAACGGATGCCGAACGGCGACCTCCGGTTCGCCCGGCGGACGTAGACACCGCTGCGACGAGTGAGTGCTGACCGGCGGGTCACCGGTGGCTCGTGCAGACGTTCCTGCCCTACCCCGGCTTCGAGGCCTCGGCGCGGGTGCTCGACGCGCGGCGGCTCGGCAAGCAGCGGGTGGAGGGGATCCAGGTGATCCGCGGGCTGATCGTGCCGGGGTACGGCTGGCGCCACCACCCGGCGGTGAAGATGTGGCGGGGGTACGTCGAGGCGCTGGGGCGCTACGCGCTCACCTGCTGCGAGGTGTGGGTCGAGGCGGGCCGCGCCGACACCTGCGCGGCCACCATCCGCACGGACCTGGCCGGGGCCGGCGTGGAGCGGGTGCGCAGCCAGGCCGCGCTGGGGCGTGCCGGCGCGCTCCCGCCGTGGCTGGGGGAGGAGGCCTTCCACCGCAGCCACCGCTCGGCGCTGGTGCGCAAGGACCCGGACTTCTACCGCCCGCTGTTCCCCGACGTCCCCGACGACCTGCCCTACGTGTGGCCCGCGGCCTCGCCGCCGTCGTGAGGCTGGACCGGCCCGGGGCCACGGGTCTGCTCCGGTAGGCTCGGCCACCGGCACAGCGTCGTGCACCACCGGCCCCGGCGGCGCCCACCGGCACCTCGGGTCCGTCTCCTCCAACGATCTAGGAACGCCCGCTGTGAGCAAGCCCGTCGTCCTCATCGCCGAACCCCTGAGCCCCGCCACGGTGGAGGCGCTCGGAGGAGACTTCGACGTGCGCCACTGCGACGGCACCGACCGGGCGGCGCTGCTGAGCGCGGTGGGGGAGGCCGAGGCGCTCCTGGTGCGCTCCCAGACCCAGGTCGACGCCGAGCTGCTCGCCGCCGCGCCCCGGCTGCGGGTGGTCGCGCGGGCCGGCATCGGCCTGGACAACGTCGACGTCCGCACCGCCACGACGTGCGGTGTCATGGTGGTCACCGCGCCGACCTCGAACGTCGTCTCGGTCGCGGAGCTGACGGTCGCCCTGATGCTCGCTGCGGCTCGGCACGTGACGCGCGCCGACGCCGCGCTGCGCGCCGGCAGCTGGGACCGGGCCCCGTTCGTCGGCACCGAGCTCTTCGACAAGACCGTCGGCATCGTCGGGCTGGGGCGCATCGGCGTGCTGGTCGCGCAGCGGCTCGCGGCCTTCGGGATGCGGGTGCTCGCCCATGACCCCTACGTGCAGGCCGGCCGGGCCGCCCAGATGGGCGTGCGTCTCGTCGACCTGGACACGCTGCTCGCCGAGTCCGACTTCATGTCGGTGCACCTGCCGCGCACCAGCGAGACGATCGGCCTGATCGGCGAGGCCGAGCTGCGCCGGGTCAAGCCCTCCCTGGTGCTCGTCAACGCCGCCCGCGGCGGCATCGTCGACGAGGCGGCGCTCTACGCGGCGCTGTGCGAGGGCCGGGTGGCGGCCGCGGGGCTCGACGTGTTCGCCGATGAGCCCTGCGTGGAGAGCCCGCTGCTCACCCTGCCCAACGTCGTCGCCACGCCGCACCTGGGCGCGTGCACCGCCGAGGCGCAGGAGAAGGCCGGCCTCGCCGTGGCCCGCTCGGTGCGGCTGGCGCTCGCCGGCGACCTGGTGCCGGACGCGGTCAACGTGCAGGGCGGGGTGATCGCCGAGGACGTGCGCCCCGGCATCCCGCTCACGGAGAAGCTCGGCCGGATCTTCACCGGCCTGGCCGGCGGGGTGGCCCAGCAGCTCGACGTCGAGGTCCGCGGCGAGATCACCGACCACGACGTCAAGGTGCTCGAGCTGGCCGCGCTCAAGGGCATGTTCGCCGACGTCGTCGAGGGCAACGTGTCCTACGTCAACGTCCCGCTGCTGGCCGCCGAGCGCGGCACCCTGGTGCGCCTGGTCGTCGACCCGGAGAGCCCCGACCACCGCAACCTGATCACGCTGCGCGGCACCATCGCCGACGGCTCGCAGGTGTCGGTCAGCGGCACGCTGGTCGGCATCGCTCAGCGTGAGCGGCTGGTCGAGGTCAACGGCTTCGACGTCGACCTCGAGCCGACCGACCACCTCGCGTTCTTCGCCTACACCGACCGCCCGGGGATGGTCGGCGTCCTCGGGCGCGTGCTCGGCGAGGCCGGCGTCAACATCGCCGGCATGCAGGTCGCGCGCGACACCCGCGGTGGCCGCGCCCTGGTCGCGCTCTCCGTGGACTCCGTGATCCCGGTCGGTGCGCTCGAGGAGATCGAGAGCTCCCTGGACGCCGCCACCGTGCGCGCGGTCGACCTGGTCTGAGCCTCAGGCGATGACAACCCTCGGCCAGTTCCACGATTGGCACTGGGCAAGCAGGCCAACCCGGGATGGGGTGGACCCATGACCCGCACGTCACCCGCCGGCCTGGCCGACCTGGGCCCGGTGGCCCAGCTGCGCGCCGGGCGGCTCGGGCGCCGCCTGCCCCAGCTGTTCCTGGGACTGGTCCTCTACGGCGTCTCGCTGGCGATGATGGTCCGCGGCGACCTGGGCCTGGCGCCGTGGGACGTGCTGCACTCCGGGCTGATCCGGCACCTGCCGATGAGCCTCGGGCAGGCGGTCGTGCTGATGAGCTTCGTGGTGCTGGTGCTGTGGATCCCGCTGCGGGAGGTTCCGGGCCTGGGCACGGTCGCCAACGCCTTCGTCGTGGGGATCTCCGCGGACGCCACCCTGGCGGTGCTCGACGCCCCGGCCGCACTCGTCTGGCGCGGAGGTCTGTGCGTCGGCGGGGTGGCGCTGTGCGGGCTGGCCGGCGCGATGTACATCGGTGCCCAGCTGGGCCGCGGGCCCCGCGACGGGCTGATGACCGGCCTGGCGCGGCGTACCGGCGGGTCGCTGCGGCTGGTGCGCACCGGCATCGAGGTGACGGTCGTCGTGGTCGGCCTCGCCCTCGGTGGTGCGCTCGGCGTCGGCACGGTGCTCTACGCCCTCGCGATCGGGCCGCTCACCCAGCGCTGGCTGACGGCCTGGACCGTCCGACTGCCCACTGATAGCAGGATATATGATCTGCGTCATGGCCCGTCGGGCCGTCATCCTGCCTGAGAGGGAGCAGCCATGGCCTTCAGCACCATCACCGATCTCGACGTCGCCGCCGCGCAGGGCCACAGCCGCGAGCTGCGCAGCCGTCTGCTCGAGACCGAGTCGACCACCTATGTGACCGGCCCGGTCGGCACCGGCAACGGTGAGCGCGTGCTCCTGCTCGGCGGCACCGGCTACATCGGGCGCGCCGTGGTCAAGGAGCTCGCCGCTCGTGGCTACCGTCCGGCCGTGCTGGCCCGCAGCGCCGAGACCAAGAACGACCCCGACTACGCCGAGGCCGAGGTCGTCGTGGGCGACCCGACGCGCGCCGCCGATGTGGAGTCCGCGGTGGCGGCGGCCCCGACGGCGGTGGTGATCTCGCTGCTGAGCGGGCGCAAGCCCAACGACGCCGAGGAGTGCGAGATCGTCGACCACGACGCGGTGGTCAACGGGATCCGCGCGGCCGTCGCGCACGAGGTCGAGCAGTTCATCCACATCAGCGACTTCGGCGCCTACCGCCCCGAGCTGATCCCGCAGGTCTACAAGCTCCAGGTCGAGGGCGAGCTGATCGGTGAGCACCACGGCCGGCTGAACTGGACGATCGTGCGCCCCACGGCGTACTACCCCTACCTCTCGATGACCTTCGGTGATGTCAAGAACGGCGAGCCGTACCGGATCTTCGACCACGGCGAGTACAGCGTCGTGAACCCGATCGCGCGCGAGGACCTCGCCGAGTTCATCGTCAACCAGGTGCTCGCGCCGGACGCCTACCGCCGGGTGCTGCCGGTCGGCGGCCCGTGGGTCCCCGAGAACGTCGTGACGCTCAAGGCCGCCGGCGAGATGATGTTCGACGTGCTGGGCCGGACCCCGGAGTTCAACGTGGTCACGATGGCGTCGTGGGACAAGAAGATCGCCCGCCTGACCCGCCTCGGCAAGATCAGCAAGCAGCTCAAGCCGGTCGCCTTCTACCTCGAGGCCGCGAAGTACTGGTCGGTCGTCGACCACGTCGCCCCGGCGTACGGCACCCGCACGCTGCGCGGCTTCATGGAGAAGCTCAAGGACCGCGAGTTCCCCACCGGCAGCTTCAAGGAGCGGATGAAGAACGGCACCCAGATGATGCCGACCGACATCTGACCCACCCCGCGCCCCTCCCGTCGTACACCGACTGGGAGGGGTCAGCGGCGGGTGGCGACGATCACGGAGGCGTCGGAGGCGACCATCACCTCGACGGCCGTGAACCGCTCGTCGGTGAGCCACTGCTCGCGCAGGGTGTCGACGCGGCCGTAGGTGACCGGCGGCCAGATCTCGCACGGGGTGAAGTCGTCGAGCACGACGAGGCCGCCGTCCTCGACCAGGTCGGCGATGGCGTCGACGCCGACGTCGCCGGGCTCGGTGGAGTCGAGGAACAGCAGCGAGAACGGGCCCTTGTCGAGCAGCGTGGACCAGTCCGCGGCGAGCACCTCGACCTGCGGGTCGTCGGCGAAGATCGTCGCGGCCGCCCGCGCCAGCTTGGGGTTGAGCTCGGCGGTGATGATCCGCGCCGCGTCACCGCGTACGCCGGAGCGCAGCCAGGCGGTGCCGACGCCGCAGCCGGTGCCGAACTCGGCCATGGTCCCGCCCCGGGTCGCGGCGAGGGTGGCCAGCAGCCGCCCGGTCTCGTTGCGGCAGAACGACACGTACCCCGCGGTCCGGGAGACGGCGAACGCGCGGGAGACCACGTCGGGAAGGTCGGGCGGTGCGCTCATGTCGGCGAGTCTTGCACCTGCACGAGCCCGTCTCGCATGGCGAACAGTTCCTGAGAACCCGGTTCCCGCGGCGGCGAACCCGGGAGTAACATCACCGCCACCATGCGGAGCGTCTTCGTACTTCTCGAGCGCCGCGGCGAGGCCTGAGCAGCACTGCTCACGAGAGGCCACCTCGCCGCGGTGGTCGGCGTTGACGGCTTCTCGCACATCTGTCGATGTCTCCGCGGCGGGTACGCCCTCGAGCTGGCGTGATCCGCACTTCTCCTGACCGGCTGGTGCCGTTCCCCGGGTGATCCCCGGCCCGGCGCCGCCGCACCGTCGTCCCGCCGCGGGGCCGTCGTACGGATGTGGCACCACGTCATCCGCACCGCACCCGTCCCGCGACGACCAGGAGAGCACCGATGTATGACATGTATCCCGAGTGGGGACCCGCCAGCCACCACCCCGACAACCCGCACAGCCGCGAGAACACCGCGCTGGCCGTCCAGCGGGCGCTCGACCTGCGGGACAACGGCGGTCAGCGCCCCGACGACAACTAGCGTGAGCCCCATGACCAGCACGAACTCCGCCCCCGCACCCGCCTCCGGCACCGTCCGTCTCGCCGTCGTCCCCGGCGACGGCATCGGCAAGGAGGTCACCCCCGAGGCCCTGAAGGTCCTCGAGGCGGCGGCCCCCGCGGGCGTGAAGTTCGAGCAGACCCACTACAGCCTCGGTGCCGAGCACTACCTCGCCACCGGCGAGGTGCTGCCCGACGGCGCGCTCGCCGAGATCCGCGAGCAGGACGCGATCCTCCTCGGTGCGATCGGCGGCAAGCCCAACGACCCGAACATCCCCCCGGGTCTGCTCGAGCGCGGCCTGCTGCTGCGCCTGCGCTTCGAGCTCGACCACTACGTCAACCTGCGACCCTCGCGCCTCTACCCCGGCTCGAGCTCGCCCCTCGCCGACCCCGGCGAGATCGACTTCGTGGTCGTCCGTGAGGGCACCGAGGGCCCCTACACCGGCAACGGCGGCGCGCTGCGCGTCGGTACGCCGGCCGAGGTGGCCACCGAGGTCTCGGTCAACACCGCGTACGGCGTCGAGCGCCTGGTGCGCGACGCCTTCGCCCGCGCCCAGCGCCGGCCCCGCAAGAAGCTCACCCTGGTCCACAAGACCAACGTGCTCGTGCACGCCGGCTCGGTGTGGTGGCGGCTGTTCAACGAGGTGGCCGCGGAGTACCCCGAGGTCACCACCGACTACCTGCACATCGACGCGGCCACGATCTTCATGGCCACCGACCCCGCACGCTTCGACGTGATCGTCACCGACAACCTCTTCGGCGACATCATCACCGACCTCGCCGGCGCCGTCACCGGCGGCATCGGCCTGGCCGCCTCCGGCAACGTGAACCCGTCGGGCACCGCCCCGTCGATGTTCGAGCCGGTGCACGGCTCCGCTCCCGACATCGCCGGGCAGCAGAAGGCCGACCCGACCGCGGCCATCCTCTCCGCGGCCATGCTGCTGGACCACCTCGGTCACCCCGAGGCGGCCCGTCGCATCGACGACGCCGTCGTCGCCGACCTCGCCGCCCGCACGCCCGGCCAGGCGCGCCGTACTCCCGAGGTCGGCGACGCGATCGCCGCCCGAGTATCCGGCTGACGCCCGCTCCGCCCTCCGGTCGGACGCCGGGCACCCCAGACGGTGCCCGGCGTCCGCCATTTCCCGCTGCTTCCCCGACTGAGCGCGCGTGCTCGTTCCCGCACCGCGAGCCCGCGCCGACCCGACTAGGACTACCGTGCCTTCTATGCAGATCCGCACCACGACCAACCCGAACCCGGTCAGCGACGAGCGCCTCGCGGAGGTGCTCGCCGACCCCGGTTTCGGCAACCACTTCACCGACCACATGCTCACCGTGGAGTGGACGCCCGAGGCGGGCTGGCACGACGCCCGCATCGAGCCGTACGGCCCGATCACCCTGGACCCGGCCACCGCGGTGCTGCACTACGCCCAGGAGACCTTCGAGGGCATGAAGGCCTACCGCCACGCGGACGGGTCGATCTGGACCTTCCGTCCCGAGGCGAACGCCGAGCGCATGGCCCGCTCCAGCCAGCGGCTGGCGCTTCCGGTGCTCGAGGTCCCCGACTTCCTCCAGGCGGTCGAGGAGCTGGTCCGCATCGACCAGCGCTGGGTGCCCGACACCACCGCGCCGGGCGCGGGGGAGAAGAGCCTCTACCTGCGTCCGTTCATGTTCGCCTCGGAGAAGTTCCTGGGCGTGCGTCCCTCCCAGCACGTCACGTTCATGGTGATCGCCAGCCCGGCCGGCTCCTACTTCAAGGGCGGGCTGAAGCCGGTCTCGCTGTGGCTGACCGAGGACTACACCCGCGCCGGCCGCGGCGGCATGGGCGCGGCCAAGACCGGCGGCAACTACGCCAGCTCGCTGGTCGCCCAGCAGCAGGCCACCGCGAACGGCTGCGACCAGGTCGTGTTCCTCGACGCCCAGGAGGGCAAGTACGTCGAGGAGCTGGGCGGCATGAACATGTACTTCGTCTACGCCGACGGCCGCATCGTCACCCCCGCGACCGGCACGATCCTCGAGGGGATCACCCGCAGCAGCATCATCGACCTCGCCCAGCAGATGGGGCACAAGGTCGAGGAGCGCCGCTTCGGCATCGACGAGTGGCGCGAGGGCGTCGCCAGCGGCGAGATCGTGGAGATCTTCGCCTGCGGCACCGCCGCGGTGGTCACCCCCGTCGGCAGCCTGAAGTGGGACGGCGGCGAGGTGCCGTGCGTCCACGAGAGCGGCGAGGTCACGATGGCGATCCGCTCCGCGCTCGTCGACATCCAGTACGGCCGCGCCGAGGACACCTTCGGCTGGATGCGCCGCGTCGTCTGAGCCGTGACGGGCGCCCGGGCTCGGGCCCGGGACCCCCAGCGGTACGCCGGTGGGACTCGCCACCTCGCAGACGTGAGGTTAGCCTTACCTTCGAGGCGCGCCGTCCGGGCGCGCGCACAGCGGAGGTGGCGATGAGCTCGACGCTCGACCGGCCCCCCGCCGTACCCTCCGCGCCGCCGCGGGTGCGCACCACCCGGGTCTCCCGCGGCGTGGTGAGCGTGCTGGTGCTGCTCGCGCTGCTGGCCCTGGTCGCGCTCGCCAGCCTGATGTGGGGCGCGCGCGACATCAGCCCGGGCCAGGTCTGGGCCGGGCTCTTCTCCCCGGACGCGGACGACAACGACCACGCGGTGGTGCGTGACCTGCGCGTGCCGCGGACCCTGATCGGCATCGTCGGGGGAGCCGCGCTCGGGGCAGCCGGGGCGCTGCTGCAGGGCGTGACCCGCAACCCGATCGCCGACCCCGGCCTGCTCGGCATCAATGCGGGGGCCTCGCTCGCGGTCGTCACCGCGATCTCCGCCCTCGGCGTCTCCTCGGTGGCCGGCTACCTGTGGTTCGGCTTCGCCGGGGCCGCGATCGCGGCGGTGGTGGTCTACGGAGCCGCCTCGCTCGGCTGGGAGGGCGTGACGCCGATCAAGCTCGCGCTGGTCGGGGCCGCGTTCACCGCGACCGCGACGTCGCTGAGCAGCGTCGTGCTGCTCACCGACCAACGCACGCTGGGGGAGTACCGCTTCTGGCAGGTCGGCTCGCTGGCCAACCGACCCCTCGACGTGCTGGTGGTCGTGCTCCCGTTCGTGGTCGTCGGCCTGCTGCTCGCGCTCGCCTCCGGGCGGGTGCTCAACGCCCTCGCCCTCGGCGACGACGTCGCCCGCGGGCTGGGCCAGGACGTCGCCCGCGGCCGGCTGATCGTCGTGGTCGCCGTGGTGCTGCTGTGCGGCTCCGCGGTCGCGCTGGTCGGCCCGATCGCCTTCATCGGTCTGGCCGTCCCGCACCTCGCGCGCGTGCTCGTCGGCCCCGACTACCGCTGGCTGGTCGCCCTCTCCGCGCTCCTCGGCCCGGTGCTGCTGCTCGCCGCCGACGTGGTCGGGCGCCTCGTCGTACGACCCGGCGAGCTCGAGGCCGGGCTGGTCGTCGCCGTGCTCGGCGCCCCGGTGCTGATCGGCATCGTGCGCCGCTCGCGGGCGGTGGCCGCATGAGCACGCCCACGCTGCTTCCCGGGGTCCCCGACGAGCGCCTCGAGGTCGCCGCCCGCGGCCTGCGCGCCACCCGTCGGCACCGGCAGACTCGGCGCGCCGTGGTCACCCTCGGACTCCTCGTCGTCGCCGTGGCACTGTGCCTGACCTCGCTGATGATGGGCGACTACCCGCTCTCCGTCGGCCAGGTGCTGGCTGCGGTCGCCGGCTCCGACGCCGCCCCGGCGTCCTTCATCGTCACCGAGCTGCGTCTGCCCCGGGTCGCGCTCGGCGTGCTGGTCGGGGTCGCCTTCGGCATCGCCGGGGCGCTGTTCCAGTCGGTGCTGCGCAACCCGCTCGCCAGCCCCGACGTCATCGGCATCTCCCAGGGCGCGAGCGCCGGCGCGGTCGCCGCGATCCTGCTCGGCGGTGCCAGCGGCGCCCTGGTCTCGCTCTCCGCGATCGCCGGGGGAGCGGCCGTCGGCCTGCTGCTGTACGCCGTGGCGTGGCGCGGCGGGATGACCGGGCACCGCTTCGTGCTCGCGGGCATCGGCGTGGCCTACGTGTGCTCCTCGGTGATCGGCTACCTGCTGACCCGCAGCGAGGTGCAGCAGGCCCAGTCCGCGCTGCTGTGGATGACCGGCAGCCTGGCCCAGGCCGACTGGAGCCTGGTGCGCCAGCTGGCGCTCGCCCTGGTCGTGCTGGTCCCGCTCGTCGCCGGCGTGGCGCGCGCGCTCGACGTGCTCCTGCTCGGCGACGACCAGGCCCGCAGCCTGGGCCGTCGCCCCGACCTGACCCGCGGGCTGGTGATCGCCCTCGGGGTCGCCCTGGCCTGCGTGGCCACCGCGGCCGCCGGCCCGGTCGCGTTCGTGGCGTTCACCGCCGCGCCCATCGCCCGGCGCCTGCTCGGCGACGGCACGCTGGCGCTGCTCCAGGCCGCGCTGGTCGGGGTGGTCCTGGTCGTCGGCGCCGACCTGGTCGCCCAGCACCTGCTCCCCGCCGACATGGCGGTCCCGGTCGGGGTCGTGACCGGCGCCATCGGCGGGCCCTACCTGATCTGGCTGATGGCCAGCGGGCGCGCCCGCGCCGCCTGAGCCCGCCCCACCGAGACCCGCAGGCCACCAGTGAGAAGGAGAACCGCGATGACGCTGACCGCGCACCGGTCGGAGGAGACCGGCACCCGCGACGGGGCGCCGGTGTCGCTGGTGGCCCGTGGCGTGCACCTGGCCTACGACCAGCGCACGGTCGTGCACGGCGTCGACCTGGCCGTCCCGTCGGGACAGGTCACGGTCATCGTCGGGGCCAACGGCTGCGGCAAGTCCACCCTGCTGCGCGGCCTGGGCCGGATCCTGCGCCCCACCGCCGGCACCGTGGAGCTCGACGGCACCGACCTGCAGCGGCTGCGCCCGCGCGACGTCGCGGCCGTGCTCGGGCTGCTGCCCCAGCAGCCGATCGCGCCCGAGGGCATCACGGTCAGCGATCTGGTCGCCCGCGGGCGCCACCCGCACCAGGGCGCCTTCCGGCGCTGGAGCTCGACCGACGCGGACGCGGTCGCCGCCGCCCTCGCGCTCACCGACACCCACGAGCTGGCCGGGCGCCGGGTCGAGGAGCTCTCCGGCGGCCAGCGCCAGCGCGTCTGGGTCGCGATGATGCTGGCCCAGGACCCGCGCATCATGCTGCTCGACGAGCCCACGACGTACCTCGACATCGCCCACCAGGTCGACCTCCTCGACCTGCTCGCCGAGCTCAACGCCACCCGCGGCACCACCGTGGTGATGGTGCTGCACGACCTCAACCTCGCCGCGCGCTACGCCCACCACCTGGTCGTGATGGCGGACGGACGGCTGCTGCGCGAGGGCCCGCCCGCGGAGGTGCTGGACGTCGACTGCGTGCGCGACGCGTTCGGCCTGGAGTCGCGGGTGATCGCCGATCCGGTGACCGGCTGTCCCCTCGTCGTACCGGTCGGGCGGTACGCCGCGGGCGCGCCGACGCACCCCGTCCCGCCGACCGCTCCGCCAGCGGCCCCGCGACCCACACCGTGACCGGGGCCCCGACCGCGCGTTAAGGTAAGGCTGTCCTAATCAGTCGGGTCGCTCGCTGACCCCCTCCACCCCGAGGAGTGGACGTGACGTCCGTTCGCCAGATCCCCACCCGGTCCCGCTCCCGCGCGGCCCTGTCGCTCGCGGCGGCCGCCCTGCTCGCCCTGCCGCTGGCCGCCTGCGGCTCCGACGACGACTCGGACGCGCCCGCGGCGGGCACCAGCAGCGACACCTTCGAGCCCGTGACCATCGAGCACGCCTTCGGCGAGACCGAGATCGAGGAGAAGCCCGAGCGGGTCGCCACCTGGGGCTGGGGCTCCCCGGATGCCGCCCTGGCGCTCGGCGTCACCCCCGTCGCGATGGAGAAGCTCAGCTACGGCGCCTCCGAGGACGGCTTCATGCCGTGGCAGGAGGAGGCCTTCGAGGAGTCCGGCGACGAGACCCCCATCGCGCTGACCCCGGGTGAGGCGCCGCCGTTCGAGGAGATCGCGGCCGCGGACCCGGACGTCATCCTCGCGACGTACTCCGGCATCACCGAGGCCGACTACGAGAAGCTCTCGAAGATCGCCCCGACCGTCGCCTACCCCGACCAGCCCTGGGCGACCCCGTGGCGCGACGTGGTCACCACCGTCGGCGAGGCGCTCGGCCAGTCCGAGGACGCCGAGCAGCTGCTCGAGGAGATCGACGCCGAGGTCGCCGAGGCGGCGAAGGAGAACCCGGAGTTCGAGGGCAAGACGATCGCCGCCGTCGCGATCGACCCCAGCGCCTTCTACGTCTACCGCGGCGCCGACCCGCGCGTGGAGTTCCTCGAGGACCTCGGCTTCACCCTCGCCCCGAGCGTGGACGAGCTCGACACCGAGGAGACGAGCTTCTACTACACGCTGAGCACCGAGGAGGTCGACAAGCTGACCTCCGACGTGCTGCTGTCCTACGTCCCGACCGAGGAGCGGGCCGAGGAGATCGCGAAGGACCCGACCTTCAAGACCATGCAGCAGTTCCGTGACGACACCGTCGCCACCGTGGTCGGCGAGGACGTCGTGGCCGCCGTCTCGCCGCCGACCGCGCTGTCGCTGACCTGGGGCCTGGACGTCTTCGTGGACGCGCTCGCGGACGCGACCGCCAACGTCCGCTGACCCGCCGTACCTCGAGGGTGGCGCGGGCGGCCGGCCGGCACGGGTAGATTTCGACCCGTGTCAGAGCTCCCGGCCTCCCGCGCCGCCGCGAAGGTGGGGGACTACACCCTCCTGGCCAAGATCGGCGAGGGCGGGATGGGAGTGGTCCACCTCGCCCGCCACGACGACGGGCACCGCGTCGCCCTGAAGGTGATGCGCCCCCACATCGTCGGCGACGACGAGGCGCGCGCCCGGCTGGCCCGCGAGGTCAGCTCCTTGGAGCTGATCCGCAGCCGCTGGGTGGCGGAGATCCTGGACGCCGACCCGTGGGCCGAGGTGCCCTACGTCGCCACCCGCTACGTGCCGGGGCTCTCGCTGCACGACCACGTGGTCGAGGAGGGGCCGATCACCGGCCCGGACCTGCTCTGGTTTGCCGCCGGGCTCGCCGAGGGCGTCGCCAGCGTCCACGCCGCGGGCGTCCTGCACCGCGACATCAAGCCCTCCAACGTGCTGATGGAGGGGCGCACCCCGATCCTCATCGACTTCGGGCTGGCACGGGTCGCCGACGACCCTCGGCTGACCCACACCGGGTGGCTGCTCGGCACGCCCGGCTACCTCGCCCCGGAGATCCTCTACGGCGACGACGCCACCGCCGCCTCCGACCTCCACTCCTGGGCCGCCACGGTCGCCTACGCCGGCACCGGCCGCCCGCCGTTCGGGCGCGGCCCCGCGATGGCGATCATGGACCGGGTACGCCGCGGCGAGCACGACGTCAGCGGGCTGCCCGACGACCTGCCCGAGGACCTGCGCGGGCTGGTCGAGGCCGCCCTCGACCCCGACCCCCAGCACCGGCCGACGCTTGCCGACGTGCTGCACCGGCTGCGCCCGCGCACCACCCGCTCCACCGCCCCGGTCCCGCCGCCGCCCGCGGCCGAGGACATCCACACCGTGCCGCTGGCGTTGGCGTCGCACCAGGCGGCGTACCAGCCGACCGACCGGATCCTCGAGCCCGTCGAGGACGACTGGGACGAGGACGGGTACGACGACGGGTGGCACGACGACGCGCCGCCGACCCGGGTGGAGCCGGCGCGCGCCACCCGGATGCTGCCGCGGGAGCACTGGGACGATTCGCCGGAGCGTTGGGACGGCTACGCCGAGCCCGTCGACCTCGTCGACCCCGTCGACCTGGTGCCGCCGCGCGCAGGGTTCGCCGAGCGCGCCCGACGTGCGGTGCTGTGGTCCGGTGCCGCGACCGGGGTGGGCGTCGGCGTCGCGGCGTACCCCTGGCTGGCGACGGCCGTGGTGCTCGTCGCGGTCTGGTTGCTGCGCAGCGGATCGCTCACCGCGAGCGCGGTCGGCGACCGCCGCCGGCTGCGCGGCCGGCGTTGGTACGACGGGCCGCAGCTGCTGCTGAGCGCGCCGTGGGGCCTGGTGCGCTCGATCCCGAGCACGCTGGTGCTGGTCCTGTGGAGCGCCGGCCTGGCCGCCGCTGCCGGACTGATCTGCTACGCCTTCGCCGCGGCGATGCCGGCGACCCTGCTCGTGTGCGGGACCGTGCTCGGGCTCGCGCTGTCCTGCGGCCCGGGCGGTGACCGGGTGCGCCGTCCGCTGGCGCGGCTGGTCCACCCGGCCGCGGCCTCGGGGTCGAGCTGGGTGCTCGCCGCGGGCGCGCTCGTGGCCCTGGTCGGGGTGCTCGCCTGGCAGCTGGCGGACGCCGGCCCCAGCTGGGCCCCCGCGACCGACCGCCCGCTATCCGGGATCTCCGACCTCCCCGGCCTGCCCTGGGACGACAACCCCTCCTGAACCCCGGCCGACGGGTTGAGTCGAGACTTTTGACGGTCGAGTCGTGAGCTCGGACCACATGAGTCGAGACCTGCCCCGCCATTGGCGCCGACTCGCGCCACCACACGGGCCGACTCGGCGCGGAGGGGGAGGGGTCAGCGGCCGACGACGCGGGAGGCCAGGTCCACCCAGGCGGCGTGGATGCGGTCCACGTCGATGCCCTCGACGGTGACCTGGCGGTGCAGCACCGGCTGCTCGAGCGGGGCGAGCAGCGCGATCGCCAGCAGCGGCAGGTCGCCGGGGGTGTCCAGCTCGGCCAGCAGGTGGCGCACGTGGAGCGCCGCGAAGGAGTGCACGGTCGCGGAGCGCGCGTCGGTGAAGTCGGCCGCCCAGATCAGGTCGGCGGCCTCCAGCACGCGCTCGAGGCGGGAGCGGCCGAAGGCGACCAACCGGTCCCACGGCGGCGCACCCGGCCCCAAGGGCGGCGGCCCGCTGATCACCGAGGCCTGCCACTCCGCCTCGGAGAAGTCCAGGACGGCGGCCATCAGGCCGGCGCGGGAGCCGAAGCGGCGAAAGACGGTGCCCTTGCCCACGCCGGCGGCGGTGGCCAGCGCCTCCATCGTCAGGTGCTCGGGGCCGTTCTCGCGGATCAGCCGCTGGGCCGCCTCGAGCAGCCGCTCGCGGTTGCGAGCGGCGTCGCTGCGCTCCGCGGGTGCGGAGCCGAGCAGAGGCAGCGGGCGGGGGTCGTCCATGGTACGGCCAGCCTAGAGAGCCAAACGAGCGCGCGGAGGAGAACGCCTCGGAGCGGCGCGACCCAGATCACGCCGGTATGGACGGGTGAGGGGAATGAAAACGGACCGTGGTCCGTTTAATTCGGTTGAGACCTGACCCAGATCGAAGGAGCACCACATCGTGACCACCACCCGTGTCGCCGTCCTCGTCGGCAGCCTGCGCGCCGACTCGCTCAACCGCAAGGTCGCCGAGAAGCTGGCCGCTGAGGCCCCCGAGGGCGTGACCCTCTCGATCATC
Organism: Nocardioides sp. dk884; assembly: GCF_009557055.1. NCBI lineage: Bacteria > Bacillati > Actinomycetota > Actinomycetes > Propionibacteriales > Nocardioidaceae > Nocardioides > Nocardioides sp. dk884. The sequence continues at coordinate 1,343,660 of NZ_CP045649.1, forward strand.
GACGGTCTCGAGCAGCTGCCGTTCTACAACGAGGAGCTCGACGCCGGTGACGCGCCGGCCGCCGCCGTCGCGGTGCGCAAGGCCGTCGCCGAGGCCGACCGGGCCCTGGCCGTCACCCCCGAGTACAACGGCACCATGCCGGCCGTGCTCAACAACGCCATCGACTGGCTCTCGCGCCCGTACGGCGGCGGCGCGCTCTCCGGCAAGCCGTTCGCGGTCCTCGGCGTCACCCCCACGCCGTACGGCGGCAAGTGGGCGCACACCGACACCGCCCGCTCGGCCAACATCGCCGGCGCCGTCGTGCTCGAGGACGTCACGGTCTCCCAGTCGGCCCTCGAGGTCGACGTGCTCAACGACGCCGAGGTCTTCGGCAAGCTGCAGGCTGCCGTGCAGGCGCTGGTGGACTACTCCGAGACCGCCGCGGCCTGAGGCCGCTCAGCGGGCAGGTCCGCTAGCGTCGGCGCATGGCCGACCTCCACGACCTGACCGCGCTCGAGCAGGGCGCCCTGGTGCGCCGCGGCGAGGTGTCGCCACTCGAGCTCACCGAGCACTACCTCGAACGCGCCGACCGACTCGACTCGGTCGGCGCGTTCGTCACGCTCACCCCCGGCCGCGCCCGCGCGGCCGCCCGCGACCTGGGCGCCGGTGCGCCGGACGGCGCCGGCCCGCTGTACGGCGTCCCGAGCGCGATCAAGGACCTCAACCTCACCGCCGGGGTCCGCACCACCTTCGGCTCGGCCGCCTTCGACGACTACGTCCCCGAGGTCTCCGACGGCGTCACCTTGTCGATGGAGGCGGGCGGCCTGGTGAGCCTGGGCAAGACCAGCACGCCGGAGTTCGGCTCGCCCTGCTACACCGAGCCGGACATCGCGCCGCCCTCGGTGACTCCCTGGGACCGCACCCGGGGCGCGGGCGGGTCCTCCGGGGGCGCCGCCGCCGCGGTCGCGGCCGGGCTGGTGCCCCTGGCCCAGGGCTCCGACGGCGGCGGCTCGATCCGGATCCCGGCCTCCTGCTGCGGGCTGGTCGGGCTCAAGCCGACGCGCGGGCGGATCAGCGGCTTCCCGATGTACGGCGACCCGGTCGGGCTCGGCACGGCGGGCTCGATCGCACGCACCGTCCGCGACGCCGCGGCGCTGCTCGACGTGCTGGCTGGTCGTCGCTCCGGCGACCCGTTCTGGTCGCCGCCGCCCGCCGGGTCGTTCCTCGCGGCCTGCGACCGGGAGCCCGGGCGGCTCCGGGTCGCGCGCTTCATCGCCCCGGTGATCGCCGACGTCGCGGTCGACCCGGAGTGCGTGCAGGCGTGGGAGGACGCCTCACGGCTGCTGGAGTCGCTGGGCCACGACGTCGAGGACGTCGCCGTGCCGCTGCCGCCCGAGGCGGTCGGGGTCTTCGAGACCTGCTGGGCGGTGCTGACCGCCCTGTCGACCGCGCCCGCCGGTCGCGAGGAGCAGCTGCGCCCGTTGACCCGCTGGCTCAGCGAGCGCGGCCGCGCCGTGAGCGGGCCGGAGTTCGGCCTGGCGATCGGGGCGATGCGCCGCTTCGCCGCCGAGGCGCTCACCGCGCTCGCGGCGTACGACGTGGTGCTGACGCCGACGCTGGCCGCCCCTCCGGTGCGGGTGGGTGCGCTGCGCGACGACGCCGATCCGCAGCGTGACTTCGAGGCGCAGAAGGCCTTCACCCCGTGGACCTCGGCGTGGAACGTCACCGGCATGCCCGCGGTCTCGCTGCCGCTGCACTGGACGGCGGACGGGCTTCCGGTCGGGGTGATGCTCGCGGCCCGCCCGGCCGAGGAGGAGCTGCTGCTCTCGCTGTCCGCACAGGTCGAGGCCGCGGCGCCCTGGGGGCACCGCCGGGCGCCGGGATGGTGAGCGCGGCCCCGCAGCGGGGGAGCGCCGGCGTGCTCACGCTGGTGCGGGAGTGGGGTGAGCTCCCTCCGCCCGACCTCGCCTCGCTGCGCGTGGAGGTCGCGGGTGACCTGCGCGCCTCCTTCGTGCGCCCGCTCACCCGCCTCGCCCCGGCCGGGCTCGGACTGGTCGGGTTGCCGCACTGGCAGGGCAAGCGGTTCCGCGACGCGGCGGACGGGCGCGACGGGCTGGCCGGGGCCAACGTCGTACGCCGCGGCGACGGGGCGCTGGAGGAGGTCCTGGCGATGCGGGCCACCCTCGGGCCCTCCCTCGCCGACGGGCGGCCCGCCGTGGTGGTCGCCTACGCCGCCGACGCCCCGCGCCCGTGGCGCTGGGTCCGCGACGAGCTGCGCCAGCGCCCCGACGGCACGCTGCTCGGCATGACGTGGGTCGACGCACCACTGCTGCGCCGGCTGCCCGGCACGCCGTTCCTGCTCACGCCGTCGGCCTGAGACGCCCGCCCTCAGTCCTCGCCGATCCCGCGAGCCTGGAGCGCCTGGCCGGTGCTGCGGGCCTGGGCGACCACCCGGATCACCAGCGGGGTGAGCAGGGCGCGTGGGTCGCGCTGGAGGCCGCGGGCGATCGCCGCCTGTCGGGTCTCGCGGGCGATCTCCAGGGTGGTCGGGATCGCTCGGAGGGTCAGCGAGAAGGCCAGTGCCACCAGCCCCGGGTCCACCCCGAGGCGGCGCAGCGGGCGCAGCAGCCGGGTGAGGGTGTCGAGCAGCTCGTCGACGGCGGTGGTCGCGGTGAGCACGGTGGCGGCCAGCACCAGCGCGACCAGGTCGGCGACCGACTCGATCGCGCGCCACCAGCCGTGCTGCCACACCGAGAACGCACCGAGCAGGACCACGACCACCACGATCCGACGCAGCGCGCGCAGCGTGCGGCGCAGCTCCATCCCGGACAGCGCGACCAGGACCAGGGAGACCGCGAGCGCGACCAGCCCGATCGCCGGGGAGCGCAGCGCGACCACCACGCCGCCCACCGCCAGGGCGAGCAGCTTGGCGCCGGCCGGCAGCCGGTGCAGCACGCTGGTGCCGGGCCGGTAGTCCCCGAGCAGCGGGTCGCTCACGCCATCGCCCGGTAGCGCGCGACCGACTCCGGTCCGGGACCGTCGTGGACGATCTTGCCGCCGTCGACGACCAGCGCCCGCTCGCAGCGTGCCGCCAGCTCGAGGTCGTGGGTCACCAGCACCAGCTGCTGCTCGAGGCCGAACAGCAGGTCCGCGACGTGGCGGGAGTTGCGCAGGTCGAGCAGGGTGGTCGGCTCGTCGGCGACCAGCACCGACGGCCCGGTCGCCAGTACGCCGGCCAGCGCCAACAGCTGGCGCTGGCCCCCGGACAGGGCGTGCACGCTGCGGTCGGCGAGGTCGCCGAGACCGTGCCGCTCGAGCACCTCGAGCGCGGCCCGCTGGCGCGCGGTGCGCCCCCGGTGGGTGCGCCGCAGCGAGAGCGCGACGTCCTCCACCGCCGTCGGCATCACCAGCTGCGCCGCCGGGTCGGTGAAGACGAACCCCACGCGGCGGCGTACCTCCCGGCCCTGGGCGGCGACGTCGAGGCCCTCGACGGTGACCGTGCCGGTGGTGGCGGTGACGAGGCCGTTGACCAGCCGGGCGAGCGTGGACTTGCCCGAGCCGTTGGGCCCGATCAGCGCGATCCGCCGCTCGGTGAGGTCGAGGGTGGTCTCCTCGAGGATGGTCAGCGGCCCGTCGGGGCCCGGGACGGTGACGCTGACGCGGTCCAGCCGGACGCTCACGCGGCGGCCGGGGTACGACGCGCGCGGACGGGCGAGCGGCGGGGCAGCAGGTCGGGGAAGGCACGGTGCACAGCGGTGGCGACCAGCGCCATGCAGGCGTTCTTGACGACGTCGCCGATCCAGAACACCTTGTCGACGTCCCAGGCCTGCGCCCAGGTCATGTCGGCGCGCCAGACCAGCCCGGCCATCCCGAGGGTGTGGATGCACAGCGCGCTGCTGAGCAGGCCGCCCAGGAAGACCAGCGGTACGCCGGCCCGGCTCGCGCGGCGCGGCAGCAGCCGGCTGACCAGCAGCCCGCACATCCCCGCGGCGAGCGGGAAGCCGACCAGGTAGCCCGCGGTCGGCCCCTGCAGCACCGCCAGTCCCGCAGCGCCTCCGGAGAAGACCGGCATCCCGGCGGCACCGACGGCGAGGTAGAGGCAGACGGCGAGGAACCCGCGCCATGGCCCGAGCAGGGCGCCGGCGAGCAGCACCGCGAAGGTCTGCAGGGTGATCGGGACCAGCCCGGCGCCGACCTTGAGCGCCGGCAGCAGCGCGCACACGGCGATCAGCGCGGCGAAGGCCGCCACCAGCGCCAGGTCGGCGGGGGTGAGGCGGCGGGCAGCGGTGGTGCTCATGGGACCTCTTCCGGCAAGCGGACCTGAACGGTGGTCAGGTGAACGGCGTTCAGGTTAGGCTCCTCGGAGCGCGGGGTCAACGACGGTCCCGTCATCCTCGTGCCGAGCAGGGAGGACGTGCGGATGCGCAACCACCGCCAGGACGTGATCGACCGGGCGTTCGACGTGCTGGACCGCTACGGCCTGGCCGACCTGACGATGCGGCGCCTCGGCGCTGAGCTGGGGGTGCGCCCGAGCGCGCTCTACCACCACTTCGCCGACAAGCAGTCGCTGCTCGCCGCGGTCGCCGACGAGCTGCTCGCCCGCGGTGCCCGCCCGGTCGCGGCGGGTGAGTGGGACGCGCGGGTGACCTCGATCTGCGCCGGGCTGCGCGAGGCGCTGCTGGCCTACCGCGACGGCGCCGAGCTGGTGGCGACCGTGCGGGCGTTCGGCCTGGGGGCCACCGGTCCGTACGACGCCCTGCGCGACTCGCTGGCGCAGGCCGGGCTGGACCCGGCGCTGGCGGCGACGGCGGCGGACACGCTGCTGCACTTCGTGCTCGGGCACACCCTCGATGAGCAGACCCACCTCCAGGCGGGCAGCGCCGGCGCGATCGCCGACGACCCGCGCCCGGCCTCGGACTTCGCGCTGGGACTGGCGATCGTGGTGGACGGGATCGGCGTGCGCGTGCGCGAGGCCGCGCGACGCTAGGTCATCACAGCTGGGCCCGGCCGCCGAGCTGCCACGAGGCGAGCGTGCGGCAGCGGTGCTGCTCGTACCACGCCAGGTCGACCCGCTCCGCGCGACAGGCGAGCGGCAGGGGCCGGTCGAGGAACGTGTCGAGCAGGGCGCGGGTGCTCTCCTCGGTCACCCTCTCCGCCGGGTCGCCGCGCTCGTCGGTGCGCAGGTCGAGGGTGAGGTGCGGCTGCAGGTCCGCGAGGCGGCCGAACCTGCCGGCGTACGGCGGGAACTGCGGGAACGCCTCGACCAGTCGCGCGGTCAGCGCCCGGAACCCGTCGTCGGGCTCCGGGACGAGGTGGATGATCCCGTCGGGGAAGGTCGCGATCCGGGTCAGCCGGTAGTCGAACGGCGCGACAGCGGCGACCGCCTCGGCGACCAGGGCGGCCGTCTCCGGGTCCACGCCCTCACCGTCCCCGGGCAGCGGCCCGAGCACGGTAACGTGGGCGTGCACGTGGTCGGCGTCGGGGGAGAGGTACGCCGGGTCGTGGTGGCGGGTCCGCGCCCGCACGAACCCCTCCAGTGCCGGCACCGGCACCTGCAGCACCGCGTGCCCCGGCCACCGTTCCTCTCCCACACCCGCCACCCTCTCAGCCCCCTCGGCGAGTCGGCGCCAACGGTGCGGTCTAGGCCGCGCCACGCTCCGGCGGGTGGCTCCCGAATCGCCGGCCTGTGGCGTCATAGTCTCCGGCGAGACGGCTCGCTCTCGACACAAGGGATCGACCACCCGATGGCCGAGAGGGGCTGCACCTCGTGCGGGCAGTACTGCTGGGCAGCGCCCTCGCGGTGCTCCTCTCGCTGCTCGGGACCCGAGTCGCGATCGGGTGGTTCACCCGGCGCGGCTTCGGTCAGCCGATCCGGGCCGACGGGCCGACGACGCACCACCTCAAGCGCGGTACGCCGACCATGGGCGGCGTCGTCATCCTGCTGGCGGCCACCGCGGCGTACCTGACGGTGACCCTCGCGACCCGCGGGTCGCCCAGCGCGAGCGCCTGGCTGCTGATGCTGCTGTTCCTCGGGTGCGGGGCGGTCGGCTTCCTCGACGACTTCATCAAGGTCCGTACCCAGCACAACCAGGGCCTGAGCAGCCGGGCGAAGATGGCCGGGCAGACGCTCGTCGCGGTCGTCTTCGGGATCCTGGCCACGCAGCTCTTCGCCGACGAGCGCGGCGTGAACCCGGCGTCGCAGTACATCTCCACCACCCACGACGTGGGGATCAAGCTGCCCCTGGTCGTGGCGCTGGTGTGGATCTGGTTCATCGTCACCGCGAGCTCCAACGGTGCCAACCTCACCGATGGCGCGGACGGGTTGCTCGCCGGTGCCTCGGCGTTGATCCTCGGCGCCTACGCGGTCGTGAACATCTGGCAGAACAACCAGCTGTGCGGCTCCACACGGCCCACCGTGGTGGAGGCGAGCTGCTATGAGGTGCGCGATCCGCTCGACCTCGCGGTCTTCGCGGCCGCCATCGCGGCGGCCTGCGTCGGCTTCCTGTGGTGGAACGCCAAGCCCGCGAAGATCATGATGGGCGACGTCGGCTCCCTCGCGATCGGCGGTGCCCTGGCCGGGCTGGCGATCATGTCCCGCACCGAGATCCTGATGGTCCTCATCGCCGGGCTGTTCGTGTTCGAGACGGCGTGCGTGCTCCTGCAGATGGGCTACTTCAAGCTGACCCGGCGGCTCACGGGCACGGGACGGCGGATCTTCCGCATCGCTCCCATCCACCATCACTTCGAGCATCTGGGATGGGACGAGGTCACCGTCGTGATCCGCTTCTGGATCATCGCGGCGATCTTCGTAGCGTCCGGCCTGGGGATCTTCTACGCCTCGTGGCTGGCCTAACCCTGCTGGCCTGAGCCCGCGTCACAGCGCGGCGGGGACCGCCAGCAGCCGCTCGCACTCCGCGAGCAGGGCGGCACGCAACGCGGCGCCGCGCTCGGCGAAGGCGCGCTGGTGCGCGACGTACTCGGCCTTGCCCTCGGGGGTCTCGATGCGCACGGGGGTGAACGGCGAGCCGTCGTGGTCGCTGAGCCCGGTGAGGTCGTACGGCGCGGCGCGCATGTCCAGCACCCGGATGTCGCGGGCGAGCTCGAAGCAGTCCGCGACCAGGTCGGAGCTGATCATCGGGGTGAGCCGGAAGGCGTGCTTGTAGAGATCCATCCCGGCGTGCAGGCAGCCCGGCTGCTCGAAGTCGACCCGGTCGCGGCTGGTCGGGGCGAGCGCGTTGAGCGGGCGCGCCGGCTCGGTGAAGAACCGGAACGCGTCGAAGTGGCTGCACGCGATCTTGTGCGACTCCACGACCTCGTCGGTGCCCGCGGCGCCGAGGCGCAGCGGCCAGGCGTTGTGCCGGGTCTGCTCCTGGGTCTGGCGGTAGACCATCGCCCACTCGTGCAGCCCGAAGCAGCCGAAGCTCGCCGGCCGCGCCGCCGTCGCGCCCAGCAGCGCGCGCAGCGACTCCAGCAGCGGGCGCTGGGCGGCCACGTGCGCGTCGGTGACCGCTCCGTCGGCGTACCCCTTCAGGCCGTCGTACTCCGGAGCGTCCGCGAGGCGTACGCCGTACCCCGGGTGCCAGCGGCGCAGCTGCGCCGGGCGGTGGGAGTAGTAGGTGAAGAGGAAGTCGTGGACGGGGTGCTTGACCGCCTTCTCGCGACGGGCGAGGTGGGGTGCGAGGAACGCGTCGACCCGCGCCGCGTGCGCCGCGGCGCGCGTCTGCCACTCCAAGCGGGCCAATGTCGTCACGGGTCGAGGTTAGGCGCTGTCCCTCCCGGGTTCGTCGAGCCCCTGAGGCGCTCTCCGCGCCGGCCGTGCGCGGGCCGACGAAGCTACCCGCCCGTATTCGTTGACGGGGGCAAGGGGCCGCCATAGCTTGCGATGGAAAGTAAAGAGCACATCCCATGTGGTCCGGCCGCGCGCTCGCGTGGCGCGTCCCGTCGAGCCACTCGGACAAAAGGACCCCCCATGCATCGAGTTTCTCGGGCCAGATGCGCTGGGCGTGCCATGTGGGCGACGCTTGTCGCCGGCACCCTCACCGTGACCCTTCTCGCCGGCACCGGATCGGCTGCCGAGGTGCAGTCCGCAGCCAAGCGGGACCGACCCGGCTGCCAGACCACCGACGACCCGCCCACCAACCGGTGGACCTTCCACAACGAGCTGGGGCGCGAGCTGAGCGCCATCCGGCGCAAGAGCCTCGGCCGCGTCCAGGTCAAGAAGTACGGCGAGACCGTCAACGGCACCGCGATGTGGTCGGCGCGGGTCGGCTTCGGCGACCAGGTGCTGATGGTCCAAAGTGCCATCCACGGCAACGAGCGCACCGGCACGGAGGCGCTGCTGAACATCCTGCGTGAGCTCGGCACCAAGAACAACCGCGCCACCAAGCAGATCCTGCGCAACATCACGCTGGTCGCGCTCCCGATGGTCAACCCCGACGGCGGCGAGCTCAACCGTCGTCAGAACGTGATCACCTGGGACCAGGTCGTCGACCAGTTCCCGCAGCTCGAGGGCGCTCCTCCGGCCTGGTACTTCTCCACCCGGCTGACCCCCACCGGTTTCGACCTCAACCGCGACTTCCACCCGCAGCTGGACTACCAGCCGCGCCCGCAGGACCTTCCCGGTGAGCAGGTGGGTGCCGGCTTCTACCTCTCACCGGAGTCCCAGGCCATCCGTGACACCTACCTCAGCCTGCGCGAGGAGTTCGACACCCCGCCGGTCGTCGTCGACCTGCACCACGCCGGTCCGTGCGGCCGTCTGGTGGGTGGTCCGCAGGACGGCAAGCTGGTCTCGGTCGAGCTCGACTACCCGCCGCTCGGCCCGAACGACGGCGAGGCCTACGAGGCCGAGTGGCCGCTCCTGGACCAGGAGATGTCGCGCCGGTACGCACTGGCAGCCGCCAACGGCATGCAGGACGCCGTCGTCAACGACCAGTCGCCGCTGGCCGCCGTTGGCCGCTACGTGCACTTCGAAGAGCGTGAGTACGCCGGCCAGGGCCGCTCCGCGTTCGCGCTCAACGGCTCTCCCACCGTCCTCTTCGAGGTGCGCGGCCAGGCCGACGACTTCGGCCAGAAGGGCATGAAGATCTTCATCCAGGCGGTGGAGAACGGCCTGGGCGGCATCATGGACGCGATGGCCACCGACGAGATCGAGGAGCTCGACGGCAACGACTTCTTCGACCTCGGCCACACCGGCTGGGAGACAGAAGCCGACCGCGAGGCCCGCGAGAGGTGGCTCAGCCCGAACTGATCCCGGACGGATCTGGCGCGCGGCGGCGGGTCGTCGAAGGACGGCCCGCCGCCGCGACCACGCGCGCACGCCTCACGACCCACCAGGCCAGATCTCGCCAGGCTCGATAGGGTCAGGGGGTGCGCATCGCAAGGTTCACCACTGGTGAGGACCCGCTCTACGGAGTGGTGTCAGGAGAGCTCGACGACTTCGGGCAGCCCGACGAGGACAGCGTGGTGGTGGCCCTCGCGGGCGACCCCCTGTACGTCGGGCTCAAGCCGCTGGAGAGGGAGTACCGCCTCGCCGACGTGCGGCTGCTGGCGCCGGTGCTCCCGCGCAGCAAGGTGATCGGCATCGGGCGCAACTACGCCGCCCACGCCGCGGAGCTCGGCAACGAGCTGCCGAGCGAGCCGCTGATGTTCCTCAAGCCCAACACCAGCGTGATCGGGCCGGGGGACGCCATCCAGCGCCCCGCCCAGTGCGAGGACCTGCACTACGAGGGCGAGCTCGCCGTGGTCATCGGCCGGATCTGTCGCGACGTGCCGGTCGAGAAGGCCACCGACGTCATCCACGGCTACACGATCGCCAACGACGTCACCGCGCGCGACCTGCAGCGCCGCGACGGGCACTTCACCCGCGCGAAGGGCTTCGACACCTTCTGCCCGCTCGGGCCGTGGATCGAGACCGACCTCGACCCGGCCGACTTCGCGGCCGGTCGCACGGTGCAGACCTTCCTCAACGGGGACCTGGTGCAGGACGGCTCGACCGCCGACATGGTCTTCGACATCCCCACGCTGGTGGCGCACGTCTCCAGCATCATGACGCTGCTCCCCGGCGACGTCATCCTCACCGGCACCCCGGAGGGTGTCGGTCCCATGGAGCCCGGCGACGAGATCGAGATCTCGATCGCCGGACTCGGCTCTCTCACGAACAAGGTGGCACAGCGTTGAGCACCCAGACCCCCGACCGCCCCGTCCGCGTGCGGATGGCGCCGTCCCCCACCGGCAGCCCGCACGTCGGCCTCGCCCGCACCGCGCTCTACAACTGGGCCTTCGCCCGGCACCACGGCGGCACCTTCGTCTTCCGCATCGAGGACACCGACAAGGAGCGCAACACCGAGGAGTCCTACGAGGCGCTCATCGAGGTCATGCGCTGGCTGGGCCTGGACTGGGACGAGGGCGTCGTCGTCGGCGGCCCGCACGGTCCCTACCGCCAGTCCGAGCGCACCGACATCTACGCCGACGTGCTGGCCAAGCTGCGCGGCTCCTCGCGCACCTACGACTGCTTCTGCACCACCGAGGAGGTCACCGCGCGCCGCAAGGAGTCCGGCTCCAAGGTGCTGGGGTACGACGGCTTCTGCCGCGAGCTCTCCGCCGAGCAGCGCGCGGCGTTCGAGGCCGAGGGCCGCCAGAGCGTCGTGCGGTTCCGGATGCCCGACGGCGAGATCAGCTTCACCGACCTGGTGCGCGGCGAGGTCTCCTTCCAGACCGAGTTCGTCCCCGACTTCGCGCTGGCCCGCGCGAACGGCGACCCGCTCTACACGCTGACCGCACCGGTCGACGACGCGACGATGGAGATCACCCACGTGCTGCGCGGGGAGGACCTGCTGTCCTCCACGCCGCGGCAGATCGCGCTCTTCGAGGCGCTCAAGGAGATCGGCGTCGCCACCGAGACGCCGGCCTTCGGCCACCTGCCCTACGTGATGGGCGAGGGCAACAAGAAGCTCTCCAAGCGCGACCCCGAGGCCAACCTGCTCGGCTACCGCGACGCGGGCTTCCTGCCCGAGGGCCTGCTCAACTACCTCGCGCTGCTCGGCTGGTCGATCGCCGCCGACCGCGACATCTTCACCCTCGAGGAGATGGTCGAGGCCTTCGACATCGCCGACGTGAACCCCAACCCGGCGCGCTTCGACCTCAAGAAGGCCGACGCGATCAACGCCGCGCACATGCGCCTGCTCCCGATCGAGGAGATCACCGACCGCGCGCTGCCGTTCCTCAAGGACGCCGGCGTGGTCTCCGACCCGGTCAGCGACGCCGACGCCCAGCTGCTCGAGCTGGCGATGCCGCTGGTCGGCGAGCGGATCAACAAGCTCGCCGAGGCCCCGGCGATGCTCGGGTTCCTCTTCGTCGCCGAGGCGGACTTCGTGCGCGACGAGGCCGACGTCGCCAAGCTGCTCGACGAGTCCGGTCGCGCGGTCGTGCAGGCGTCGTACGACGCGCTCGCCGGGCTCGAGGAGTGGTCGACCGCCGCGATCCAGGAGGCCCTCCAGGCCACGCTGGTCGAGCGGATGGGCCTGAAGCCCCGCCACGCCTTCGGCCCCGTGCGCGTCGCGGTGACCGGACGCCGGGTCTCCCCGCCGCTGTTCGAGTCCCTCGAGCTGCTCGGTCGCGAGCGCGGCCTGGGTCGTCTCCAGAGCGCGCTCGCCTGAGGCGCCGAGGATGAGCGAGCCGCTGGAGTATCACCGCCTCCAGCGGGCGACCCGCTGGGCATGGTGGCGTCCGCTCGCGGGCGTCCTCGTGCTCGGCGGGTTCTTCGTGGTGGTGGCGCCGGTCGTGGCGCTCCTGGCCTTCACCGTGGGTCTGGGACTCACCGGCGCCGACGTCGCGGACTCGGTCGACCGGATGCTCGACACCGACGACCTGACGCCGTTGGCGCTGGGCTACCTCAACGCCTCCATCGCGCTGATGATCCCGGCCACCTGGCTGGTCGCCTGGGCCTTCCACCGCCAGCGCCCGGGATGGCTGGCCTCCGTGGCGCCCCGGATCCGCTGGCGGTGGCTGCTGCTCTGCCTCGGCCTGGCGCTCCTCGCGCTGGTGCTGACGCTCATGGTGGCCGCCGTACTGCCCGCGGCCGGTGATACCGGCGAGGTCAGCACCGAGGTCAACGACTGGACGACGACCACGCGCGACTTCGTGCTGATCGTGCTGCTGCTCACCCCGCTGCAGGCGGCGGGGGAGGAGTACGTCTTCCGCGGCTACCTGACCCAGGCCTTCGGCGGCCTGATCGCCTCGCGCTGGCTCGCCGTGGTCGGTCCGGCGCTGCTGTTCGCGCTCGCGCACGGTGCCCAGGACCCGCAGATCTTCGTGGACCGGTTCGCGTTCGGTCTGGTCGCCGGGGTGCTGGTGATCCTCACCGGCGGGCTGGAGGCCGGCATCGCGATGCACGTGCTCAACAACTTCTTCGCCTTCGGCCTGGCGCTCGCGTTCGGCGACATCACCGGCGTGCTCAACCCCACCGGCGGCAGCTGGTGGAGCCTCGCGACCACGCTGACCCAGTCGGTGTCGTTCCTGCTGCTGAGCGTCGGCGCCGCCCGTCTGCTCGGCCTGCGGACCGTCACCGAGCCCCCCGTTTTGGCACCGTCGGACACCCGTGTGTAATGTTTCCGATCGTGCCCAGCCGCGCAGCGGAGGGACACAAACACTGGTAAGACAGTGGGATATGGTGTAATTGGCAGCACGACTGATTCTGGTTCAGTTAGTCTAGGTTCGAGTCCTAGTATCCCAGCGAGATCGAGACCACACGGTCACGATTTTGAAGCAGAACTGCGAAAGCGATAAAGTTCTGCGAGTCAGGCCGAGAGAGATCCGCAAGGATTGATCGAGGATGACAAGGCAAGCCCCCGTTGTGTAGCGGCCTAGCACGTCGCCCTCTCAAGGCGGTAGCGCCGGTTCGAATCCGGTCGGGGGTACGTCGAGCGAAGGGCCCGGATCCGCAAGGATCCGGGCCCTTCGGCATTTCCGCATCCGCGCGACGTCGGAGGTGTCGCTCGTCACCCCGGGGTTACCTGCACAGGACAACCACCGAGGCCCGTCGGGCCGAGGGCACCGGACGAGCGAGGCCGGCGCGACTGTCACCTGAGGCCGTCGCAGCTCTGCCCCGCAGGCAGGGGCAACGACATGTGCACGAGCATCAGGTTCTCCGACGCAAGCAGCAACTTCTATCTCGCACGCAACCTCGACTGGACGTTCGGCTACGGCGAGCGAGTGGTGGTGACACCCACCGCATACGAGACGAACTCACCGTTCGGCGCGGTGCCGCGCATCCAGCACGCCGTCATCGGCATGGGGATCGTGGAGGAGGACACGCCGCTGTACTTCGACTGCGGCAACGACGCCGGCCTGGCCGTGGCGGGCCTCAACTTCCCGGGCTACGCGCGCTACGCGCCGGAGCCGGTCGAGGGTGCCACGAACGTCGCGGCGTTCGAGTTCCCGCTCTGGGTGGCCTCCCAGTTCGCCAGCGTCGAGGAGGTCGAGGCCGCACTCGCCGACGTCGTCATCGTCGATGAGCCCATCAACGAGAAGTACCCGAGCTCGCTGCTGCACTGGATCATCGGTGACGCGACGCGCGCCATCGTGGTGGAGCACACGGACGAGGGCCTGCAGGTCTTCGACGACGACCTCGACGTCCTCGCCAACCAGCCTGGCTTCTCCTGGCACCACGAGAACCTGCGCAACTACCTCAACACCTCGCCCGACTTCCCCGAGGAGATCGTGCTCGGGCGGGCGCACCTGGGTCCGTTCGGCTCGGGGTCGCACATGCGAGGGATCCCCGGGGACTACTACTCGCCGTCCCGGTTCGTGCGTGCGGCGTACGTCAACGCGCACTACCCGGACAAGACGAGCGAGGAGGAGAACGTCAGCAGGGCGTTCCACACCCTCCAGCAGGTGGCGATGGTGGACGGCAGCGCAGCCATGGGCGACGGCGAGTTCGAGAAGACCATCTACACCGGGCTCTACTCGGCGCGGACCCGGACGTACTACTGGAACACCTACGACGACCCCGCGATCCAGCGCGTCGCGATGGCCGACCACGCGCTCGACGGAACCAAGCTCGTCGTCGTCTGAGGGCCCCCCGGCATCGGGGTCAGGCGCAGAGGCCGTTGGCGAGGGCCTGGGCGCGGCGTGCCTCCTCGCCCTCGCGCGGACCAGCCGGCGCCGAGGGCCCGCCCGAGGGGCCGCCGACCGCGGGGGAGCCGTCGGGCGGGTCGGCGGCGCTGATGCTGTCGTCGGCGAACTCGCGGCCCAGCGGCTCGTCGGCGGCGATGCGCTGCCACAGCTTGTCGGCCTCGGGCGCCCACTGCAGCCGGTTGTCGTCGGGCGGGTACTCCTCGAAGGGCACCGTCACGAAGCGGATCTCGCCCAGATCGGTGTGGCGGAACTCCAGCGCCATGTCGGTGAGCTTGCGCAGGCTGTCGAGGCCTTCGTCGACCCGGATCGAGTCGGCGACCGCGGTGAGGAAGTCGTAGACCCGCGTGGGCTGGGCCAGCGTGCCCGCGGACAGCACCCGGTTGAGCAGCGAGGCGATGAACGCCTGCTGGCGCTTCATCCGGCCGATGTCGCCGGTGACCGAGAGCTGGCTGCGCTCGCGCACGTAGTTGAGCGAGTCGCGGCCGTCGAGCTCCTGGGTGCCGGCGTCGAGGAAGATGTTGTGCTTCGGGTCGTTCACGGCCTTGGGCAGGCACACGGTGACCCCTCCCACCGCGTCGACCATGTCGACGAAGCCGCCGAACTCCAGCACCAGGTAGTGGTCGATGTACAGACCGGTCAGGCTCTCCACGGTCTGCACCGCGCACAACGGCCCGCCGACGGCGTACGCCGTGTTGAACATCGCCGGGTCCTCGCCCGCGACCATCCCGTCCGGCGACGCGCAGTCGGGACGGGCGACCATGGCGTCGCGCGGCAGGCTCACGCCGTACGCCGAGCGCCGGTCCGCGGACACATGGAGCAGGATGCTGACGTCGGAGCCGCCGGCGCCGCCCTCGGTGTCGATCCCGCAGCCCTCGCAGTCGCGCTCGTCGATGCCCATCACCAAGATGTTGAGCGGCGGCTTCGGGCCGGTGTGCTTCTTCTTGCGCACCTGGTGCGGGATCTCCTCACCGGCCTCGATGCGCCCGTCGATGCGCTGGTAGGCCACCGTCACCACGAGCGCCGTGAGCAGCGCGAGCACGAGCTGGGTGACCAGGACGACGCGGAGCACGGTACGGCGGTGCGGCGGCGTCGGGCTCGCGGTCTCGGGCACATGTCCATGCTGACACCCCGGTGGTGCCGGTGGCCGCCGTTCGCGCAGACGGGCCCCGGGCAGCCGTGTCCGATTCCCGCCGGAGTCCGCTGTGCGGGGGGAGGGATGATGGAGCCATGACGACGCCGAGCCTGCTGGACCGCGAGTCCTGCTACCGCGCGGTGAAGTCGCGCGACCGGCGCTTCGACGGCACCTTCTACACCGCCGTGCGCACCACCGGGATCTACTGCCGTCCCAGCTGTCCGGCCCGCACGCCGGCGTTCGGCAACGTCACCTTCCACCCGACCGCCGCCGCCGCGCAGGCGGCCGGCTACCGCGCCTGCAAGCGCTGCCTGCCCGACGCCACCCCCGGCAGTCCCGACTGGGACGTCGCGGCCAGCGTGGCCGGCCGGGCGATGCGCCTGATCGCCGACGGGGTCGTCGATCGCGAGGGAGTGGAGGGCCTGGCGCGCCGCGTCGGCTACACCCCGCGTCACCTCGGTCGCATCCTGCTCGCCGAGCTCGGCGCCGGACCGCTCGCGCTCGCCCGCGCCCGGCGCGCGCAGACCGCCCGGGTGCTGGTGGACACCACCGACCTGCCGTTCAGCGACGTCGCGTTCGCGGCCGGCTTCGCCAGCGTGCGGCAGTTCAACGACACGGTCCGTGAGGTGTACGCCGCCAGCCCCACCGAGCTGCGGGGGCGCCGCGGCGGTCGTCCCGCGACCGGCACCGTGACCCTGCGTCTCGCGGTGCGGGCCCCGTTCGCCGGGCGCGCGCTGCTGGCGTTCCTGGCGCACCACCTGATCCCCGGCATCGAGGTGGCCAGCACCGGGCCGGACGGCAGCGGCAGCTATGCACGCACCCTCGACCTGCCGCACGGGCCGGGCACCCTGCGCCTCGACCTCGACGACGAGCCGCAAGCCGGGGTGACGGCCTTCGTCCCGCTCACCTTGAGCCTCACCGACCTGCGCGACGTCTCCGCGGCGACCGAGCGGGCCCGCCGCCTGGTCGACGGTGACTGCGACCCGGTGGCCGTGGACGAGCACTTCGCCGGTGACCCGCTGATCGGGCCGCTCGTGCGCCGAACGCCCGGCCTGCGGGTGTCCGGCCAGGTCGACGGTGACGAGCTCGCGGTGCGCACCGTCATCGGCCAGCAGGTCAGCGTCGCGGGTGCCTGCACGGTCACCGGCCGACTGGTCGCGACCCATGGGCGTCGCGTCGAGACCGGCGTGCCCGGACTGACCCACCTGTTCCCCCGCGCGGTGGACCTCGCCGACGTGGACCCCGAGACCCTACCGATGCCGCGCTCCCGCGGGCGCGCGCTCGCCGGCCTGGCCGCCGCCCTCGCCGCCGGGAGCCCGGCGCTCGACCGTGGTGCCGACCGCGACGACGTACGCCGCGCACTGCTCGCGCTGCCCGGGATCGGGCCGTGGACGGCCGACTACGTCGCGCTGCGCGCGCTCGGCGACCCCGACGTGATGCTGGCCAGCGATGTCGGCGTCCGCAACGCGCTGGTGGGCCTGGGCCACGACCCCGGCACCGTGCTGGCCGCCGCCGAGCGGTGGCGCCCTTGGCGCTCGTACGCGCTGCTGCACCTGTGGGACACCCTGATGCCCCGCCCCGACTCGATCCACCCCGACTCGATCCACCCCGCCCCGATCCGCCGGGAGGCCTGACCATGTGGACCACCATCGAGAGCCCCATCGGCGAGCTGCGGCTCGTCGAGCAGGACGGCGCCCTGTGCGCCATCGAGTTCACGCCGTTCCGCGAGCCCGGCCCCGCCGGACCGCGCGCCGACGACGTCCCGGTGCTGCGCGAGACCGCCCGCCAGCTCGCGGCGTACTTCGCCGGCGACCTGCACGACTTCGACCTGCCCCTGGCGCCGCACGGCACCGAGTTCCAGCAGCGCGTGTGGGCCGAGCTGCGGGCGATCCCGTGGGGACGCACCGCGAGCTACGGCGAGATCGCGCGACGCCTCGGCCTGGTCCCCGGCGCCTCGCGCGCGGTCGGGCTGGCCAACGGGCGCAACCCGATCCCGATCGTCGTGCCGTGCCACCGGGTGATCGGCGCCAACGGCACCCTCACCGGGTACGCCGGGGGGCTGCCGCGCAAGCAGCTGCTCCTCGACCTGGAGCGGACCGATGACGCGGTGCTGTTCTGAAGCGGTGCTCAGCCCTCGGCGGCGGCGCGACGCAGCGACTCCGAGAGCCGCTCGGCGGCGGCGAGCACGGCCGGGGCGTGCATGCGCCCGGGCTGGCGCGAGAGCCGCTCGAGCGGGCCCGAGACCGACACCGCGGCGATGATCTTGCCGCTGGGGGAGCGCACCGGGGCCGAGACCGACGCGACGCCCTGCTCGCGCTCGCCGACCGACTGCGCCCAGCCGCGCCGGCGGATGCCGGAGAGGGCGGCGGCGGAGAACGCGGCGTTCTGCAGGCCGCGGTGCATGCGCTCGGGGTCCTCCCAGGCCAGCAGCACCTGGGCTGCCGAACCGGCGCGCATGGTGAGCTGCGAGCCGACCGGGATGGTGTCGCGCAGACCGCTGGGGCGCTCGGCGGCGGCGACGCAGACGCGGTGCTCGCCCTGGCGGCGCCACAGCTGGGCGGACTCGCCGGTGATGTCGCGCAGCCGGGCCAGCACCGGGCCGGCGGTGGCCAACAGGCGGTCCTCGCCGGCGGCGGCGGACAGCTCGGACAGGCGCGGGCCCAGCACGAAGCGGCCCTGCATGTCGCGGGCCACCAGGCGGTGGTGCTCGAGGGCCACCGCGAGGCGGTGGGCGGTGGGGCGGGCCAGGCCGGTGGCACCCACCAGGCCGGCGAGGGTGGCGGGTCCCGACTCGAGGGCAGTGAGCACGAGGGCTGCCTTGTCAAGCACGCCCACGCCGCTGGAAGTGTCCATATGCCAATACTGCCGTCTCAGAAAGTGGGATGCAAGTTGCTGACGTTCCTGCCCTCACGCAGCGGAAGACGACCCCGATGTGACCGACGAGCGTCTCAAATATTGAGAATCGAATCTCAGATCATGGGATTCGCGGAGTAGCCTCGCTGAGTAAGCGAGACGTACACGAGGGAGTGGACATGGGTAGGACACTGGCGGAGAAGGTGTGGGACGAGCACGTCGTCCGATCGGCCGAGGGCGAGCCCGACCTGCTCTTCATCGACCTCCACCTCATCCACGAGGTCACTTCGCCGCAGGCGTTCGACGGACTCCGGCTGGCCGGTCGCACCGTCCGCCGTCCCGACCTCACGCTCGCGACCGAGGACCACAACGTCCCGACGCTGAACTGGGACAAGCCGATCGCCGACCCCGTCTCGCGCACCCAGATCGAGACGCTGCGCAAGAACTGCGCGGAGTTCGGCATCCGCCTGCACCCGCTCGGTGACATCGAGCAGGGCATCGTCCACGTCGTCGGCCCGCAGCTGGGGCTGACCCAGCCGGGCATGACGATCGTGTGCGGCGACTCCCACACCGCCACGCACGGCGCGTTCGGCGCGATCGCGCACGGCATCGGCACCTCCGAGGTCGAGCACGTGCTCGCCACCCAGACCCTGTCGCAGGCGAAGCCGAAGACCTGCTCGGTGACCGTCAACGGCAGCCTCGCCGAGGGCGTCACCGCCAAGGACCTGATCCTCTACCTGATCACCAAGGTCGGCACCGGCGCCGGCATGGGCTACATCGTGGAGTACCGCGGCCAGGCGATCCGCGAGCTCTCGATGGAGGGCCGCATGACCGTGTGCAACATGAGCATCGAGTGGGGCGCGAAGGCGGGCATGATCGCCCCCGACGAGACCACGTTCGCCTACCTCGAGGGCAAGCCCGAGGCGCCCCAGGGTGCGGAGTGGGACGCCGCGGTCGAGCACTGGAAGACCTACTACACCGACGAGGACGCGGTCTTCGACAAGGAGATCGTCATCGACGCCTCCGAGGTCACCCCGTGGGTCACCTGGGGCACCAACCCCGGCCAGGGCGCCCCGCTGGGCGGCAGTGTCCCGGTCCCGGCGGAGTTCGCCGACCCGATCGAGCGCACCGCCGCCGAGAACGCCCTGGAGTACATGGGCCTGGAGCCCGGCACCACCCTGCGCGACGTCGCCGTCGACCACGTCTTCATCGGCTCGTGCACCAACGGCCGCCTCGACGACCTGCGGGCCGCGGCGGAGGTGCTCGAGGGCCACCGCGTCGCCGACAGCGTGCGGATGATCGTCGTCCCCGGCTCGGCTCGGGTGCGCCTGGAGGCCGAGGCCGAGGGCCTGGACAAGATCTTCCTCGCCGCCGGCGCCCAGTGGCGCGGCGCGGGCTGCTCCATGTGCCTGGGCATGAACGACGACAAGCTCGACGGCCCGGTCCGCACGGCCTCGACGTCGAACCGCAACTTCGAGGGTCGCCAGGGCACGGGCGTGCGCACCCACCTGGTCTCGGTCCCGGTCGCTGCGGCGACCGCGATCCGCGGCACCCTCTCGTCCCCGGCCGACCTCGTGTCGGTCACGGCCTGATTCGCAGGAGCACTGACACCACATGGAGAAGTTCATCAGCCACACCGGCGTGGCCGCTCCGCTGCGCCGCAGTGACGTCGACACCGACATGATCATCCCGGGAGACTTCCTCAAGCGGATCACCCGCACCGGCTTCGAGGACGGGCTGTTCTTCGGGCTGTTCAAGGACCCCGACTTCGTGCTCAACCGGGACGGGTTCCGCGGCTCCTCGGTGCTGGTCGCCGGGCCCAACTTCGGCACCGGCTCCTCGCGCGAGCACGCCGTGTGGGCGCTGCAGGACTACGGCTTCAAGGTGATCATCTCGCCGCGCTTCGGCGACATCTTCCGCGGCAACTCCGGCAAGTCGGGTCTGCTCACCGTGCAGATCGAGGAGGCGAAGGTCGTCGAGCTGTGGGACCTGCTCGACGCCGCCCCGGGCACCGAGGTCACCATCGACCTGGAGAACCGCGAGGTGCGCGTCGGCGACGGGTTCCGAGCACCGTTCCAGATCGACGACTACACCCGCTGGCGCTTCATGGAGGGCCTCGACGACATCGGCATCACGCTGAGCCACGAGGACGACCTGATCGCCTACGAGGCCACCCGGCCCAGCTGGAAGGCCCGCACCATCCCGGCCTGACCGGTTCACGCGTACGACGGGCCGCGGCCCCCTGACGAGGGGGCCGCGGCCCGTCGGCGTACCGCAGAAAAAGAAGGTGGGCTGCGGCGTGGCCGTTGTGGCCGGGCCTGCGAGTGCCTACGGTGCCGTGCAGAGCGGCGCTGCCCACGCGTCGCCGCGACCACGCGGGTCCTCGGCCGGGCGCCGGTCCATCCGCCGGTCCCAGGCAAAGGGGAACCACGTGAACAAGACCCAGCTCATCGACGTGCTCGCCGTCCACTTCGAGGGCAACCGTCGCGCCGCGGCGTACGCCCTGGACTCGGTGCTCGACACCATCACCCGCGAGGTCGCCAAGGGCGAGAAGGTCGCGATCACCGGGTTCGGCTCCTTCGAGAAGCGGATCCGCGAGGCGCGCTGGGTGCGCAACCCGCAGACCGGCGACCGGCTGCGCACCTCGACCAAGGAGGTGCCGGCGTTCCGTCCCGGCGCCGACCTCAAGAACATCGTCTCCGGCGCCAAGCTGCTCCCGCAGCTCACCGTGGCGGCCGCCACCGCCCCCATGAAGGTCGCGGTGGCCGTCGCCCGCAAGGCCGCCGAGGGCGCCGGCGCGCCGACGCGTGCGACCCCGACGAAGGCGGCCTCGAGCACGACGACGGAGACGAAGGCACCGGCCAAGAAGGCACCGGCCAAGAAGGCGCCGGCCACGAAGGCCCCCGCGGCGAAGTCGGCCACGAACGGCACCGCGAAGACGTCGGCGGCGAAGTCGACCGCCGCGAAGAAGGCCTCGCCCGCGAAGAAGGCCTCCACGGCCAAGAAGGCGTCGCCGGCGAAGAAGACCTCCACCGCGAAGAAGACCTCCACCGCCAAGAAGACGTCGACGGCCAAGAAGACGTCGACGGCGAAGAAGGCCGCGTCAGGCTCCTGAGCCGGGTGCGTACGCCGTCAGGGGGCGAGGTCGAGGCTCGCCGCGAGCTCCCGGGTGCGCGGACCGACGCCGAGCGCGAGCGCCCGGGTGAGGTCGTCGAGGTCGTCGACGTCGAGGCGCAGGCTCCTCAGCTCGCCGCGCACCTCGAGCGCGAGCTCGTCGTGCGCGGCGCGGGAGTCGACGCCGAATCGCGGGGCGAACTGCTCGACCGGCGCGGTGTAGAGCGTGGTGCCGCTGCCCGCGGCGTCGGCGACGAAGAACGACTGGTCCGCTCGGGCCTCGACGACCGCCAGCGCCTCGTCGAGGTCCGCAGGTCGCAACGCGGGCAGGTCCGCGCACAGCGCCACGGGTTGCAGGTCCGGCCAGCGGCGCGTCGCCTCCAGTGCGGCCTGGCGCAGGCTGGAGTTGAGGTCGCCGGTGACGGCGTCCGGCACCGCGACGCAGCCGGCGGCGCGCACCTCCAGGGCGAACGCCGCGTCGTCGGTGGCGACCAGCACCGCGCCCACGCGCTGCGCCGCGCGGCAGGCGGCGATCGTGTCCAGGGCGAACGCGGCGGCCAGGCCGCGGCGTACGGCGTCGGGCAGGCCGACCAGGCGCGACTTGCCGAACGCGGGGGGCTTCACCGGGACGACGACGCAGAAGGCGGGCGGAGACGGGGCGGGCGCGGACATCGTCGGCGATCCTGTCAGGTCCGACGCGGCTGCGCGAGGCCGGCCGGGTCCGCGCGGACGACGCAGCGAGTAGCCTGCCGATGTCGACGTGGGCACCACGTGGGCTGGTCGATCGATGGTCGAGAGAGATGGGACGAGGCTCGCGTGACGGTACGCAAGGTGGAGGCGGAGCGGGGCTGGCCCTGGCGCCTCGCCGTTCTCCTGGTCAAGCCCGCGCTGCTTGCCATGACGAGGCAGGACTGGCAGGGCGGTGAGCGGATCCCCGCCTCGGGCGGCTGCCTGGTGGTGCTCAACCACGTCTCGCACGCTGACCCCTTCACCGCTGCCCACGTGGTCTACGACCACGGTCGGCTGCCGCGCTACCTCGCCAAGTCGGGGCTGTTCCGCAACAAGCTGCTCGCCCGGTTCCTGACCGCGCTCGGGCAGATCCCCGTCGAACGACACTCCGCCAACGCCGCCGGCGCCTACGACGCCGCGGTCGAGGCCGTACGCCGCGGACAGTGCGTGGTGGTCTATCCGGAGGGCACCATCACCCGTGACCCCGCCGGCTGGCCGATGGTCGGCAAGTCCGGGGCGGCGCGGATCGCGCTGGCGACCGGGTGCCCGGTCATCCCCGTCGGGCAGTGGGGCGCGCAGGAGCTGCTCGCGCCGTACTCCGCACGGCTGCGGCCGTTCCCGCGCAAGACCATCCACATGCGGGTGGGGGAGCCGGTGGCGCTCGACGACCTGCGCGAGCAGCCGGTGAGTGCCGAGACGATCCGCGCGGCGACCGACCGGATCATGACCGCGATCACCGATCTGGTCGCACAGATCCGCGGGGAGGAGCCGCCGGCGGTACGGTACGACCCGCGCCGCGACGCGGACCCCGGCTCCGGGGACCAGCGCTCGCCGGACGCGACTCCCGAGCAACCCCGTCAGCAGCACCGGAGGGACCAGGCATGAGCGCAGGCAAGGTCGCGGTCCTCGGCGCGGGCTCGTGGGGGACCGCGTTCTCCCTCGTGCTCGCCGACGCCGGCAACGAGGTCACCATGTGGGGACGCCGCGAGGAGGTCTGCGCGGCGATCAACGAGCAGCACGAGAACGCCGACTACCTGCCCGGTGTGCAGCTGCCGCCGACGGTCAGCGCGACCCACGACCCCGAGAAGGCCATGGCGGGGGCCGACGTCGTCGTGCTCGCCGTGCCCTCGCAGTCGCTGCGTGCCAACCTCACCGAGTGGGCGCCGTTCATCGACGACTCCGCGGTGCTGGTCTCGCTGATGAAGGGCGTCGAGCTCGGCACCTTGAACCGGATGAGCGAGGTGATCGCGCAGGTCACCGGCGCGGGTCCCGAGCGGATCGCCGCGATCAGCGGCCCCAACCTCGCCAAGGAGATCGCGCGCCGCGAGCCGGCCGCCTCGGTCGTGGCCTGCGCCGACGAGGACGTCGCCCGGATGCTGCAGGCGCGCTGCCACTCCCCGGCGTTCCGGCCCTACACCTCCGTCGACCTGCTCGGCTGCGAGCTGGGTGGTGCCTACAAGAACGTCGTCGGGCTCTGCGTCGGCATGGCGGTCGGGCTCGGCTTCGGCGACAACACCACCGCCTCGCTGATCACCCGCGGCCTGGCCGAGACCGCGCGGCTGGCGATGAAGCTCGGCGCCAACCCGCTCACGCTGATGGGCCTGGCCGGCCTCGGCGACCTGGTCGCCACCTGCTCCTCGCCGCTGTCGCGCAACCGCACCTTCGGCGAGAAGCTCGGCCAGGGGATGACCACCGACGAGATCGTCGCCTCCACGCGCCAGGTCGCGGAGGGGGCCAAGTCCTGCTCGTCGCTGCGCGCGCTCGCCGAGCGCAGCGGCGTCGACGCCCCGATGGCCAGCCACGTCGACGACGTCGTCGCCGGCAAGATGACCGCCTTCGAGATGATGGACGCCTTCATCGCCCGGGAGACCAAGGCCGAGACCGACTGACGCCGTTCGGCCCCCGGCGGTCGAGCCTGTCGAGACGCGCACCCACCAGGGCCGACTCGGCGTACGGGTCAGGTGAGGTCGTCCAGGGCGGTGGCGAGGTCGTTCCAGAGGTCCTCGACGTCCTCGACACCGACCGACATCCGCACGAGGGCGTCGGGGACGGTGGCGGGCTCGCCCTTCCAGCGCCGGCGGCGCTCGAAGGTGGACTCGACGCCGCCGAGGCTGGTGGTGTGCACCCACAGCCTGGTCTTGCGGGTGAACAGGTCGGCGGCCATCGCGCCCTGGGCGAGGACCACGGAGACCATCGCGCCGAAGCCGGGGTAGCGCACCTCGCCGATCGCCGGGTGCTCACCCAGGCGGCGCGCGAGCTCGGCGGCGTTGGCCTGGGCGCGCTCGACGCGCAGGTGCAGGGTGCGCAGGCCGCGCAGCGCCAGGAAGGCCTCCAGGGTGCCCGGGACGGCCCCGACCAGGTCGCGGCGGCCCTTGAGGACGCCGAAGAGTTCGGGGTCCTCGACCACGAGCGCGCCCATCAGGATGTCGCTGTGCCCGGAGAGGTACTTGGTGGCCGAGTGCACCACGATGTCGGCGCCCAGCTCGAGCGGCTTCTGCAGCAGGGGAGTGGCGAAGGTGTTGTCCACCACGACGTGGGCGCCGGCCTCGCGCGCCGCTGTGGCGATCGTCTCGATGTCGGCGACCTCGAGCATCGGGTTGGTCGGTGACTCCAGCCACACCAGGGCGGCGTCCTCGCAGGCCGCGACGTACGCCGCGGTGTCGGTCACGTCGACCAGGCGCGAGCGGATCCGGCCGCGGGCCTCGAGGTCGCCCAGCTGCATGATCGTGCCGTTGTAGGAGTGCCGCGGCGCGACCACCGTGGCGCCCTGTCCGACCAGGTCCAGCACGGTGGCGACGGCCGCGAGGCCCGAGGAGAAGGCGAGCGCGCGCCCGCCCTCCAGCGCCCCGAGCGCCTGCTCGAAGGCCTGCCAGGTCGGGTTGCCGTAGCGGCCGTACTCGCGGTCCCCGCCGGCGACGTAGGTCGAGGCGAGGGTGATCGGGGTGTTGAGCGGCTGGTCCGGCTCATGGGGAGGACGCCCGGCGTGGACGCCGAGGGTCGCAGGGCTCACGTGGTCGAGGGGGGTGTCCGTCACTTCTTCACGGTATCGGCCCGGCTAACCTCGTCGTCGTGCTGACCACCCTGCTGAACGGACGTGCCTTCGGGGAGAAGTTCGGCTCCAACGAGGCCAGCGTGGTCGCCCTGCATGGCTGGGGCCGCTCGCGAGCCGACTGGAGCTCGACCCTCGACGGGTACGACGCCCTCGCCCTCGACCTGCCCGGCTTCGGGGCCACCCCGGCGCCCGAGACCGGCTGGGACACCGCGGCGTACGCCGACTGGACCGCCGAGATCATCGGCGACCTGGACCGCCCGGTGCTGGTCGGCCACTCCTTCGGCGGCCGGGTGGCCGTGCAGCTCGCCGCCACCCGTCCCGAGCTGGTCCGCGGTCTCGTGCTGACCGGTGTGCCGCTGCTGCGCCCGGAGCGCACCGGGAGCACCGGCGGACCCAAGCTCGGCTACCGCGTGGTCCGCGCCCTGCACCGCCGCGGCCTCGTCGGCGACGCCCGCATGGAGGCGCTGCGCCAGAAGCACGGCTCGGCCGACTACCGCGCCGCCCAGGGGGTGATGCGCGAGGTGCTGGTCAAGGCCGTCAACGAGGAGTACGCCGACCAGCTCGCCGCCGTCCGCGAGCACGGTGTGCCGGTGGCCATGGTCTGGGGCGAGCACGACACCGCCGCCACCGTCGCGATGGCGCGCCGCGCCCAGACGCTCCTCGGCGCGCAGGCCACCCTCGACGTGGTCCCCGGCTCCGCCCACCTGCTCGACCCTGCGCTGGTCACCGCGATCCGCGCCCAGATCGACCGCCTCGGAGGCACTGCATGAGCACGCTTGAGATCCTCTGCGCGGTGGGGGTCACGCTGCTGGTCCTGCTCAGCCAGCTGCGCTGGCTGCGCGTCGCCCAGCGCGAGCACTACGAGCCCGGCCGGCTCTTCGCGATCGCCGCGATCTGGGCCCGTGCCTACTGGGTCAACGGACTGATCCTCCTGGGCATCGTCCTGGCCTCGCTGCTCACCCTCGGTGCGTCCGCGGAGTGGGCGGTGCTGATCCCGGCCCTGGTCTGGGTGACCTGGCCCGAGGGACTGGCCCTGTGGCCCTCGTCCTCCCCGCTGGTGTTCACCGACCGGGTCAAGCGCCTCACGGGCGTCCTCGTCGTGCTCGTGCTCGCGCTCGCCGCGGGGCTGACGGCCCTCGATCTCATCGGGCTGCTGCCGATCCTGGCGCTCCCGGTGGCCGAGCTGGCGCTGCTGATCATGGCTCCGGTCGAGCGCTCGATGGGTCGCAAGTACCAGGTCTCCGCGGCCGCGAAGATGCGCAAGCTCGACCCCCGGGTCGTCGCGATCACCGGCTCCTACGGCAAGACCTCGACCAAGAACTACGCCGCCCACCTGATGTCCGGGCGCTGGGCCACGCTGGCCAGCCCGGCGAGCTTCAACAACGCGATGGGCCTGTCCCGGGCCGTGAACGACCGGCTCGACGGCGGCACCGACGTGTTCGTCGCCGAGATGGGCACCTACGGCCCCGGGGAGATCGCCTCGCTGTGCGAGGTGTTCCGTCCCGAGGTCTCCGCGATCACCACGATCGGCGAGGCCCACCTGGAGCGGATGAAGAACCGCGAGACGATCGTCCGCGCCAAGTCCGAGATCCTGCCGCCGGCGAGCACGGTCGTGCTCAACGTCGATGTCCCCGAGCTCGCCGCGATCGCCGACGACCTGGCCGCCACCAAGCGGGTCATCCGCGCCTCCGGCGGCCCGACGCCCGACGCCGACGTCGTCGTACGCCGTGCCGGCGACGGCTGGGAGGTCGTGCTCGGCGGTGTCGTGCACCGCGTCGAGCTGCCGGCCGAGGTCGGGCACCCGATCAACGTCGCGGTGGCCATCGGCCTGGCCCAGGCCGTGGACGTGCCGGAGCGAACGATCCTGGACCGGCTCCCCGGCGTACCCAGCACGCCGCACCGCGCGGAGACCACCCGCACCGAGACCGGGCTCACGGTCATCGACGACACCTACAACTCCAACCCGCAGGGCGCGGCGCAGGCGCTGGCGCGCGCTCGCGAGCTCGTCGGCGAGGGCGGGACCGTCTGGACGATCACGCCCGGTATGGTCGAGCTCGGCGCCTCCCAGCACGAGCGGAACGCCGAGCTGGCTCGCGCGGCGACGGCGGACGAGGGCATGGTCCTCTGCGTCGTCGGGCGCACGAACCGCGCTGCCCTGGACGCCGGCATCGCCGGACGGACCCGCCACTTCGCCAGTCGCGAGGAGGCGGCGAAGCACGTCATGGCGCAGGCCGGACCGCACGACGTGGTGCTGTACGAGAACGACCTCCCCAACCACTACCCGTAGACCGCGGGCGGAGCGGGAAAACCGAAGCGAGACGAGGAGACACAGTGGCAACCAAGGCGACCGTGGTGTTCGGCGGTCCGTCCGCCGAGCACGACATCAGCATCCTGACCGGGCTCCAGGCCGAGCGGGTGCTCGCCGGTGCCGGGCACACGGTGCAGTGCATCTACTGGGCGCGCAGCGACCAGTGGTTCCTGGTCCCGAGCAACACCGAGGCCCGCGACTACCTGGGCGGCCCGCCGGCCGGCGCCAAGCGCGTCGAGCTGCGCATCGGCGCCGAGAAGGGCGACGGCTTCTACATGAAGGCCGGCCTCGGCGGTGCCAAGCCGCTGGAGACCGGCACGATCATGAACTGCTTCCACGGCGGTGCCGGCGAGGGCGGCGGCGCCCAGGGCCTGTTCGCGCTGGCCGGGCTCAAGGCGACCGGCGGCACCGTCGCCGCGGCCGCGCTGGGCATGGACAAGCTGGCCTTCGGCGCGGTCATGGAGACCGCCGGCGTGCCGTGCCTCAAGCGGGTGCTGCTCTCCGCCGACGCCCCGCCGCCGTACGACGGCCCCTACATCGTCAAGCCGCGCTTCGGCGGCTCCAGCATCGGCATCGAGGTCGTCGAGGACCACGCGACGGCCGTGGCGCTGCTGCAGACCAGCCCGCACCTGCGCGAGGGCGCGGTGGTCGAGCCGAACCGCCCCGACCTGTTCGACCTCAACATCTCGGTGCGCACCGCCCCGACCGTCCAGGTCTCCGAGATCGAGCGGCCGCTGCGGCCCACCGACGGCGCGATCTACTCCTACGCCGCCAAGTACCTGCACTCCGACGGCCTGGCCAGCGCCCCGCGCGAGTTCCCGGCCGACATCTCCGACGCGGTGCGCGACCGGATCAAGGAGCTCGCGGTCCGCGTCGTGGAGCTCACCGGGCTGACCGGCGTGCTGCGCATCGACTTCCTCTCCGACGGCACCGAGGTGTTCGTCAACGAGGTGAACTCGATCCCGGGCGCGATGGCGCTCTACCTGTGGCCGCAGACCGCACCCGGCGAGGTGCTCGGCGCCGCGCTGGCCGAGGCCGAGCGGGCGCGTCCGCGCGCCACCAGCAACTTCGAGGAGGGCGTGGCGCTGCAGGCCGCCGGCGGCATCGCCGGCAAGCTCGCTGCGCTGCCCCAGCAGTCGCGCTGAGGTACGACGAGGGCCCGGTCCCGGAGCAGGTCTGCTCCGGGACCGGGCCCTCGTGGTGTCGCGGTCCGGGTGGGGCTCAGGCGCCGCGGCGTACGGCGCGGTCGAGCAGGGTGCGGGCGACCTGGCCGAGGGAGGTGCCGCTCTCCTTGCAGGCGAAGGGGAACACCGAGGTCTCGGTCGTGCCCGGGGTGATCGCGGTCTCCAGCAGCACGAAGGAGCCGTCGGGCGAGACCACGAAGTCGGAGCGGGAGACGTCGGTGAGGCCGAGCACCCGGTGCGCCTCGCAGGCGACCTCACCGAGGCCGGCGAGCAGCTTGTCGTCGAGGTCGGGCTTGTGCAGGGAGACGAACTCCGCGGTGTAGCGGGCGCTGAAGTCGAACTCGTGGCCCTTCTCGTACTCGATCGCGATCGGCACGAGGGACTCCAGCCCGTCCTCGCCCTCCAGCACCACGACGCTCACGTCGATGCCGTCGTGGAAGCGCTCGATGAGGGCGTCCTCGCAGTAGGCGTAGCTGCCGACCAGGGCGGAGGGGAGCGCGCCGAGGCCGTCGACGCCGGTCACGCCCAGCGCGCTGCCGCCGCGGGCGGGCTTGACGACCACCCGGTCGCCGAGGTGGTCCATGACGTGCGCCATCAGCGCGGTGGCGCCGATGTCGCGGAAGGTCTGGGCGGACAGGCCCACGCTGTCGGGCACCGGGATGCCGGCGCGGTGCAGCAGCTCGCGGGCCGTGCCCTTGTCGTAGGCGACCCGGCAGGCGCGGCTGCGGGAGCCGACGTAGGGCAGGTCGATGAGCTCGAGCAGCGTCTGGATCTCGCCGTCCTCGCCGAACTGGCCGTGCAGGGCGGGCAGCGCGACCGCCACCTGGTCGCGCTCGAGGTCGTGGAGCAGGTTGCGGTCGAAGTCGTAGGTCTGTGCCTCGACTCCGAGCCCGCGCAGCTCACGGACCAGGTTGCGCCCGCTGGACAAGGAGACGTCCCGCTCGTGGCTGAGACCGCCGGCGATGATGGCCACGGGTCCTGAGAAGTCCTCGATCGTCATGGGACGACGATCCCACATCGCACCGACGTCGCGGCGCGCAGGCTCAGCTGCAGCGCCGGGTGGTCTCGAGGTGGGTCCGCACCGGTTCGGCGAGCTCGCCGAAGGCGTCGAAGGCGATCTGGCCGCGGTACTCCGCGGGCACCACGAGCGCGACCCGAGGCGTGGTCTCGACGGCCGTGGCGATCAGGTCCGAGCCCTCGTCGCGCTGACTCGGCGGCACGAACCAGGCGACCCCGGCCACGATGTCGCACTCGGCGGCCGGCGCCAGCTCCTCGGGCTCCGGTACGCCGCAGACCACGGCGAGCCCGTCACCCCAGGCCTTGGCGGGGGCGTCCGCCGGGTCCACCTCGGCGGGCTCCAGCCCGGCCAGGTCCTCGGGGAGGGCGTCGAGGAAGTCCGTGCAGGTCGCCCGCTCGGCGTCGGACAGCGAGGGGTCGGCCAGCGCGGGGGAGTCCACCTCCACGGCGTCGCCGCCGCAGCCGGCGAGCAGTGCGAGCGGAAGGAGCGAGGACGCGACGACGCCCCGTGCCCGGAGGGACACGGGGCGCACTCGCGGCTGCGGGCGGTCCACTCAGATGTGGACGACCGGGCAGGTCAGCGTGCGGGTGATGCCCTCGAGCGTCTGCACCTTCGCGACGACCAGCTTGCCCAGCTCGTCGACGTTGCGCGCCTCGGCGCGGACGATCACGTCGTACGGGCCGGTGACGTCCTCGGCCAGCGTGACTCCCTTGACCTGTGCGATGGCTTGGGCGACCTCGGCAGCCTTGCCGACGTCGGTCTGGATCAGGATGTAGGCCTGGACGACCATCGCTCGTCTCCTCGTGTGAAGGGGTGCAGGGGCGCGGGCGGGGTGCCGGCCGGCGGTTCAACCTACCCTGGCCCGCGGCGTGCGGGACAGCCCGTGTCACGTGGCGAAGGCCTCGCTCCCGGGCCTGAGCGCGCCGCCGGGCAGCGTCGGGGGATGTCTGGTGGACTGGGGGCATGCCGTTTGCACCCGACGCCACCCTCGCCGACGCCGGCGAGTTCGGCCTCCTGGCCGAGCTCCTGCCTCTCTTCCCGCAGGGCGAGCAGGTGTTGATCGGCCCCGGCGACGACGCGGCCGTGCTGCGCGTGCGCACCGGCCACGTGGTCGTCTCCACCGACCTGATGGTGGAGGGCCGCCACTTCCGGCGGGAGTGGTCCTCCGCGGCCGACGTCGGTCACCGCGCGGCCGCGCAGAACATCTCCGACATCAACGCGATGGGCGGCACCGCCGCCTCGCTCACCCTCGCCATCGGCGCCCCCGCGGACCTGCCCGTGCAGTGGGTGCTCGACCTCGCTCGTGGCTTCGCGGAGGAGTGCGGGGAGGTCGGGGCGAGCGTCGTCGGCGGCGACCTCACCCGCGCCGACCAGGTGGTCATCGCGGTGACGGTGCTCGGCGCCTGCACCCAGGCGCCGGTCATCCGCTCCGGCGCCGCACCCGGCGACGTGGTGGCGATGGCCGGCCGGCAGGGCTGGGCCGCAGGCGGGCTCGCGGTACTCAAGCGCGGCTTCCGGTCCCCGCGGGTGCTCGTCGAGGCCCACCGCCGCCCCCAGCCGCCGTACGCCGCCGGCCCGATCGCCGCCGCGGCCGGCGCGACGGCGATGATCGACGTCTCCGACGGCCTGCTCGCCGAGGCCGGGCACCTGGCCGACGCCTCCGGTGTGGCCATCAACGTCCGCTCCGAGGCCTTCGAGGTCGCCGAGCCGCTGCACGCCGTGGGTGCGGCGCTCAACGCCGAGCCCCTGCAGTTCGTGCTCACCGGCGGCGACGACCACGCCCTGCTCGCCACCTTCCCCGACGCCGCCTCCGTGCCGCAGGGCTGGCGCGTGGTGGGCGAGGTCATCGAGGGCAGCGGCGTCACCGTCGACGGGCGCTCCTACATCGGCTCGCCGGGCTGGTCGCACTTCTGAGGGACCTCGGCGGCCGGCTGTTGCTGTGGTCGCCGGCTGCCGGCTGCCGCACGTAACTGCGCAATTGCGCGGATAAGTACCGGTTCCCGGCCGCCGGCGGTGCTTCTCCCAGCAATTGCGCAGTTACGCGCACCCCGAGGCCGCCCCGCGGCCCCGCGGCACCCGCCGCCCCGCGACGCCCGGACAGCCCCTGAAATGACAGAACGGCCGCCGTCCCGGGGGACGACGGCCGTTCTGTTCAGCTGACCTGGGTCAGCGGGAGACCTTGCCGGCCTTGAGGCAGCCGGTGCAGACGTTGAGGCGCTTCGGGGTGCCGTTGACGGTCGCCCGGACGCGCTGGATGTTGGGGTCGAAGCGACGCTTCGTGATCTTGCGCGACCAGGGTCGGTTGTTGCCGAAGCCCGGCTTCTTCGCGCAGATGTCGCAGACGGCAGCCACCGTGAACTCCTGAAAAATCGAGGTTGTGAACGTGGGGCCCGGCGGAGCGGGCAACCGGACGAGAGTATCCGATCCAAGGGCTCGCGAGAAAATCGCGGCTCACCCCGGGTTCCCCGTGGGTGGGTCACCCCGTTCGGGCAAGGGGGACACTACCCTGACTCCTCCATCCGACGTACGACGAGGCAGGCGATGCAGCAGGTACCCGTGGGCGGCGAGCTGAGTCTCGGCGTCGTGCTGCGCTTCGTCGACGTCGCCTTCGACGCCCTCGCCGGTGCGCGCGAGGAGATCGACGCGCTCAACGTCTACCCGGTGCCCGACGGCGACACCGGCACCAACATGTACCTCACGATGTCGGCGGCCCGCGACGCGCTGCGCGAGGCCTGCGCCGGCGACGAGGACGCGCCGCTGGGGGAGTCGCTGGCGACGTTCGCGCGCGGCGCCCTGCTCGGCGCCCGCGGCAACTCCGGGGTGATCCTCAGCGAGATGCTCGGCGCGATCGCGCGCCGGATCGGCCGCGCGGGCGCCGATGAGACCAACGCCACGGTGATGGCCGAGGCGCTCCAGGCGGCCAGCGACGCGGCGTACGCCGCGGTGGGCACGCCCGTCGAGGGCACGATGCTGAGCGTCATGCGCGCGGCGGCGGCCTCGGCCGTGGAGTGCTCGGGTCGCTCCGCGCCCGGGCCCGCGACGTCTTCGCCGCCGCCGCCGGCGCGGCGCGCGAGGCGCTGGCCCGCACCCCCGAGCAGCTCCGGCTCCTGGCCGATGCCGGTGTCGTGGACGCCGGCGGGCGCGGCCTGAGCGTGATCCTCGACGCGGCCGAGACCGTGCTCACCGGGCGCCGCCCGGTGCCGGTGACCGCCCCGATCGGCACCCACCTGATCCCGGTCCCCGTGGCGCCGCTGCCGCAGGGCGACCTGACCGCGGACGGGCCGGCGTACGAGGTGATGTACCTCCTCGACGCCGAGGACGCGCAGATCGCGCCGCTGCGCGCGACGCTCGCCGGCCTCGGGGACTCCCTGGTCGTGGTCGGTGGCGAGGGTCTGTGGAACGTCCACGTCCACACCGACGACGTCGGTGCGGCGATCGAGGCCGGCATCGAGGCCGGACGACCCCGCCGGGTGCGGGTCACCCACTTCGCCGAGCAGGTCGAGCGGCAGGCCGCCGAGCGACCCGCGCCGCGAGCCCGCAGCGGACGGCGGATCGTCGCGGTCGCGGCCGGGCCCGGCCTCGGCCGGCTCTTCGAGGAGGCCGGCGCGGTGGTGCTGCCGGGTGGACCCGGACGCCGCCCCTCGACCGGCGAGGTCCTGGCGGCCGTGCGCGACTGCGGGGCCTGCGAGGTCGTGGTGCTGCCGAACGACGCCGACTCGGTGCGCGTGGCCCGGGCCGCCGCGTCGACCGCGGAGAACGACCCCGACCTCGAGGGCATCCGGGTGAGCGTGATCGCGACCCAGGCGCAGGTGCAGGGGCTCGCGGCGCTCGCGGTCCACGAGCCGGGGCGCGCCTTCGACCACGACGTGCTGGAGATGACCGCGACCGCCCGGCACGCCCGGCACGGCGCGATCACCCTCGCGGCCCGCCAGGCGATGACGATGGCCGGCCCGTGCGAGCCCGGCGACGTGCTCGGTGTGGTGGCCGGTGACTTCGTGGTCGTGGGGGAGGACCGCTTCGCGGTCGCCACCGACGTCCTCGAGCGGCTGCTCGGCGGTGGCGGCGACCTGGTGACGATCGTGGCCGGCGCCGAGGACAGCGACGGCGAGCTGGCGGCCCGCTGCGCGGCGTACGTCGAGGCGCACCACCCGGCTGTCGATGTCGTGGTGTACGACGGTGGCCAGGAGCGCTACCCGCTCCTGGTGTCGGTGGAGTAGGCCGGAAGGAGCCGCGTGATCACGCTGGAGTCGCCGATCGAGACGGTGCTGGCCGGGCACGCCAAGGCCGACCGGATCACCGAGGGCCTCGGCCTGCGCACGGTCGGGGACCTGATGCACCACTTCCCCCGCCGCTACCTGCGCACCGGCGAGCTGACCCGCCTCGACGATCTCGAGGAGGGCAGCGTGCTGACCTTCGTCGGCGAGGTGGTCGCGAGCGCGGAGCGCACCTACCAAGACCGGCGCACCGGTCGCACGGCCTACCGCCTCGACGTCACGGTCCGCACCGAGGGGCCGGCGCTGCGGATGTCGTTCTTCGCCAAGAACGCCTACGTCAACGGATGGCAGGCCGGGCGGCTGCGCGTCGGGCGCCGTGGGGTGTTCCTGGGCAAGGCCAAGCTGTTCCGCGGCGAGTGGCAGCTCACCAACCCGCAGATGTCGCTGTTCGGCAGCGGCGATGAGGACTCCGCGCTGATGTCGCTGGACGCGATGCGCGAGCTGTTCCCGATCTACCCGCTCACCAAGGGCGTGGAGTCCTGGGACCTCCAGCGCGCCGCGACCTTCGCGCTGACCGTGCTCGACGAGGTCCCCGAGCTGCTGCCCGAGCAGGTCCGCGGGACCTACTCCCTGCCTGACGCGCGCCAGGCCCTGCAGTGGATCCACGCCGCCGACTCGATGGAGGACGTACGCCGCGCGCAGCGCCGCTTCCGCTTCGAGGAGGCGCTGGTCACCCAGGTCGTGCTCGCCCGCCGCCGGCGCGAGCAGATGGCGCTGGGCGCCCAGGCGCGCCCGGGGCGACCCGGCGGCCTGCTGGAGGCCTTCGACGCCCGGCTGCCCTTCGAGCTCACCGCCGGGCAGCGCGAGGTGGCCGGCGAGATCGAGCACGACCTGGCCCAGCCGCACCCGATGAACCGGCTGCTCCAGGGCGAGGTCGGCTCCGGCAAGACCCTGGTGGCGCTGCGCGCGATGCTGCGCGTGGTCGACTCCGGCGGCCAGGCCGCGCTGCTGGCGCCCACCGAGGTGCTCGCCCAGCAGCACCACCGCACGATCTCCGCCATGCTCGGCGACCTCGGCATGGGCGGCCTGCTCGGCGCCGCCGAGGGCACCACCGTCGAGCTGCTCACCGGGTCGATGACCAAGGCCCAGCGCAAGGCACCGCTGAGCCGGCTGATCACCGGCGAGGCCGGCATCGTCATCGGCACCCACGCCCTGCTCGAGGAGCAGGTGATGTTCGCCGACCTCGGCCTCGTCGTCGTCGACGAGCAGCACCGCTTCGGGGTCGAGCAGCGCGCCGCCCTCACCGACAAGGCGGGCAGTCCGCCGCACGTGCTCGTGATGACCGCCACGCCGATCCCGCGCACGGTCGCGATGACGGTCTTCGGCGACCTGGAGATCTCCACGCTCACCGAGCTGCCGGCGGGGCGCGCGCCGATCCAGACCAACGTCGTGCCGCTCGGCGAGCAGCCGCTGTGGATCGACCGCGCCTGGGCACGGCTGCGCGAGGAGATCGAGGCCGGCCACCAGGCCTACGTCGTGTGTCCGCGCATCGTCCGCGACGAGATGGAGGCCGGCGAGCACGACCAGCTCGACCTCGACGAGGACGACAACCTCGTCGTCGACCGCACCGGCACCGGTCTCAGCTCAGTGGTCGACGTCGCCGCCGACCTCGCCGACGGACCGCTGCGAGGCCTGCGGATCGGGGTGCTCCACGGCAAGCTGCCCGCCGACGAGAAGGAGCGCACGATGCGCGCCTTCGCCGCCGGCGACGTCGACGTGCTGGTGTCCACCACCGTCATCGAGGTCGGCGTGGACGTCGCCAACGCGACCGCCATGGTGATCCTCGACGCCGACCGGTTCGGCGTCTCCCAGCTGCACCAGCTGCGCGGTCGCGTCGGTCGTGGCGGGCTGCCCGGGCTGTGCCTGCTGGTCACCCGGTCCGAGGCCGGCACCCCCGCGCGGGCGCGCCTGGACGCCGTGGCCGGCACGAGCGACGGCTTCGAGCTCAGCCGCGTCGACCTCGAGCAGCGCCGCGAGGGCGACGTGCTCGGCAAGAACCAGTCCGGCTACCGCTCCAGCCTGCAGAACCTCCGGGTGCTGCGCGACGAGAAGACCATCCGCGAGGCTCGCGAGGCCGCCTCCCTCCTCCTCGACACCGACTTCGAGCTGCGCCAGGCGCCGGAGCTCGCGGCGGCGGTCGCGGAGATGGAGCGCTCCGTGCAGTCCGACTACCTCGAGAAGTCGTGAACCGATGACCCGCATCATCGCCGGCCGCGCCGGCGGCCGCCGCCTGTCCACCCCGCCGGGCACCGCCACCCGCCCCACCAGCGACCGGGTCCGCGAGGCGCTGTTCTCCGCGATCGAGTCGTGGTGCGGCTCGCTGAGCGGCCTGCGCGTCCTCGACCTGTACGCCGGGTCCGGCGCGGTGGGCCTGGAGGCCTGGTCGCGCGGTGCCGCGGCGGTCACGATGGTGGAGTCCGACCGGCGCACCGCCGCCCTGGTGGCCGCCAACGCCCGCGACCTCGGCGCCCGTGAGGCCCAGGTCGTCACCGGCGCGGTCGCCGCGGTGCTGGCCCGCCCGCCGGCCGCGGGCTACGACGTGGTCTTCGCCGACCCGCCGTACCCCCTTCCCGACGAGGCGGTCGCCGACGACCTGCGGGCCCTGGTCGAGCACGGCTGGCTGGCCCCCGACGCGCTGGTGGTCGTGGAGCGCTCGGCGCGCAGCCCCGAGCCGGCCTGGCCGGCGGGCCTGGAGCCGCACCGCCGCCGTGCCTATGGCGAGACGGTGCTTTGGTACGGTCACGCCGCCTCGCCCGTGGCGGACGAGGACGACCAGCCCAGCACCCAGCCCAGCACCGATCCCAGCGAAGGGGAGTGAGTTCCGTGCGCCGAGCCGTCTGCCCGGGATCGTTCGACCCGGTCACCAACGGCCACCTCGACGTCGTGGGACGCGCCTCGTCGCTCTTCGACGAGGTCGTCGTCGCGGTGGGGGTCAACGCCTCCAAGAATCGGCTGTTCAGCGCCGAGGAGCGCATGGAGATGCTCCGCGAGGTCTGCGCGGACCTGCCCAACGTGCGCGTCGCGGGCTTCACGGGCCTGCTGACCACCTTCTGCGAGGAGCAGGGCATCCAGGCGATCGTCAAGGGCCTGCGCGCGGTCTCCGACTTCGAGTACGAGCTGCAGATGGCGCAGATGAACGCCTCGCTCACCGAGGTGGAGACCGTCTTCGTGCCCACCAGCCCCGAGTACTCCTTCCTCGCCTCGAGCCTGGTCAAGGAGGTCGCGACGTTCGGCGGCGACGTCTCCAGCCTGGTCCCGCCGAGCGTGCACGCGCGCCTCACGGCCCGCCTCTCCGAGGTCGCCGCCCGCGCTGCGGGGGCCGGAGGATGACCGCGGCGTACGCCGTAGGCCGCCCGGGTTTGGTGACCCGTCTCCCGGGCGGATACGATTCCCGACGATCTGTTCGTGCCCGGAACCGGAAGTGATTCAACTGTCAAGCCTGGACCCGAGAGCGCCGCTCGTGCTCGACACTCGCGAGCTCGGCCGCCGCCCGGGGTCCCAGCGACAGCTGACACTGACGGTGCCGGCGCCGCCAGATCTTGGCATCGAGGTTCTCAAGGTCCCCGAAGGTGCGCCGGTCGAGCTTGACCTGCGCCTGGAGGCGGTCATGGAGGGCGTCCTGGTCACCGGCACGGCGAAGGCCGTGGTGGAGGGCGAGTGCGCGCGGTGCCTGGAGGAGATCGCCGACGAGCTCGAGGTCCGCTTCCAGGAGCTGTTCGTGTACGACGACCTGGGTGACTCGGACGCCGACGACGAGGACAACGGGGTCAGCAACCTCCAGGACGACCTGCTCGACCTGGAACCCCTGCTGCGGGACTCGGTGGTGCTCGCACTACCGTTCCAGCCGCTGTGTCAGGACGACTGTCCGGGACTGTGCACCGAATGTGGTGCGCGCCTGGCGGACGATCCGGACCACCAGCACGAGGACGCGATCGATCCGCGATGGGCGGGGCTGAGCGCGCTGAACAAGCTCGACAAGAAGGACTCGGAATCCTCCGAGAACTGATCAAGCACATCAATGCGGCCGGACCTCCCGGCCACGGTATGAGGAGAGAACAGTGGCTGTCCCGAAGCGGAAGATGTCGCGCAGCAACACGCGTCACCGTCGCTCGGCCTGGAAGGCCGTGGCACCGACCCTGGTGACCTGCGCGAACCCCGCCTGTGGCTCCAAGCACCTCCCGCACCGTGCGTGCGGCGAGTGCGGCCAGTACGGCGCCCGTGCCGACCGTCGTCAGGTCCTCTGAGCCCGCTCAGGGTCTCTGACCACGGTTGACCAACTACGCGGAGCTGCGTCGAGCGCTCGGTGATCCCCAGCTGGATCCCGAGCTGCTCGAGCGCGCGCTCACCCACAGGTCCTACGCCTACGAGAACGGCGGACTGCCCACCAACGAGCGCCTGGAGTTCCTCGGGGACTCCGTGCTCGGGGTCGTCGTCACCGAGACGCTCTACCGCACCCACCCGGACCTCTCCGAGGGCCGGCTGGCCAAGCTGCGGGCCGCGGTCGTCAATGCGCGCGCCCTGGCCGAGGTCGGGCGCGGGATCGGCCTCGGCGAGCACGTCAAGCTCGGCCGCGGCGAGGAGGCGACCGGCGGACGCAACAAGTCCTCGATCATCTCCGACACCGTCGAGGCCGTGATCGGTGCGGTGCACCTCTCCGGCGGCATGGAGGTCTCCGCGCAGGTCGTGCACCTGCTCTTCGACCCGCTGATCGAGGCCGCCTCGGCGCTCGGCGCCGGGCTGGACTGGAAGACCTCGCTGCAGGAGATCGCCGCCGAGCACTCCCTCGGCGTGCCGGAGTACGTCATCACCGCCGACGGCCCCGACCACATGAAGACCTTCACCGCGCAGGTGCGGGTCGCCGACCGGCTCTACGGCAACGGCGTCGGCCGCTCCAAGAAGGAGGCCGAGCAGGCCGCCGCGGAGACGGCGTACGGCGAGATCGTGGCGCAGCTGGGCGTCTCCGCGGCCTCCGACGCCGGCTGAGCCGTGCCCGAGCTCCCCGAGGTCGAGGTCGTCCGGGCCGGCCTGGAGCGCCACGTCGTCGGCCGCACGGTCCGTGGCGTCGAGGTGCTGCACGAGCGCCCGGTGCGCCGCGACCTGCGCGGCCCCGCCGGCTTCGTCGCCGCGCTGACCGGGCGCCGCATCATCGATGCGCGGCGTCGCGGCAAGTACCTCTGGCTGCCGCTGGACAACGGCGACGCGCTGCTGGCCCATCTCGGCATGAGCGGGCAGATGCTGGTGCAGCCCGCCGCCGCGCCGGACGAGAAGCACCTGCGGGTGCGCCTGGTGCTCGACGACGCCCGCCAGCTGCGCTTCGTCGACCAGCGGATGTTCGGCGGGCTGACCGTCTCCGCGGGCGGCGC
Source organism: Nocardioides sp. dk884 (assembly GCF_009557055.1). Taxonomy (NCBI): domain Bacteria; kingdom Bacillati; phylum Actinomycetota; class Actinomycetes; order Propionibacteriales; family Nocardioidaceae; genus Nocardioides; species Nocardioides sp. dk884. Next base: position 1,382,799 of record NZ_CP045649.1, read on the forward strand.
CGAGCTGCCGCCCGAGATCGCCCACATCGCCCGCGACCCGCTGGACCCGGACTTCGACGACGCCGAGTTCGTACGCCGGGTGCGCCGGCGGGCCTCGGGGATCAAGCGTCAGCTGCTCGACCAGGGGCTGGTCTCCGGTGTCGGCAACATCTACGCCGATGAGTCGCTGTGGCGCTCCCGCCTGCACGGCGAGCGCCCGGGGGACCGGCTCAGCGCCGCCCAGGTGCGCGAGTTGCTCGGCCACGTGCGCGACGTGATGGGGGAGGCCCTCGCCCAGGGCGGCACCTCCTTCGACGCCCTCTACGTCAACGTCAACGGCCAGTCGGGCTACTTCGACCGCTCGCTGCGCGCCTACGGGCGCGAGGACGAGCCCTGCGAGCGCTGCGGCACGCCGATGCGCCGGGTGGCGTTCATGAACCGCTCGTCGTACTTCTGCCCCACCTGCCAGCCGCCCCCGCGGCGACGCCGGACGCCCGCGCCGGGGCGCGGTGTCGTGGCGGCTCCGGGCCCGGCCGCGGAGACCGCGCTGCCAGATTGACCCGGCCCGCGTGCGGGTGGGACTCTTGAAGACGGTCCGCGGCGAGCGGATCATCCGTGCGGTCGCGATCGCCGCCGCCCGGCACCACCACGAGAACCCGGAAGGCTCACCATGGCCAAGGCACTCATCGGCCACCTGAGCAGGGACCTGCGGACCCCCAGCCACCTGATGGTCGAGAACTCCCGACTGCGCGCCCGCGTGGGCGAGCTCGAGGCGCTCGTCCTCCGGCTGGCCGAGGAGAACGACCGCCTCAGCGCGGCGCACCGCACCGACCTGCTCGAGCTCGACAACGCCGCCTCCTTCGAGGACATGCAGCCCGCCTGACGATCTCCTGCTGGGAGTCGCCGGTAGCTGGTCCGCGCCGCGTGGCCCGCGGGAGGCGCCTGGTCGAGGCCTGCTCCGCGATTGGTCACGAACGACACCTCGGTGGGGCGTTTTGTTGTCGTTGGGGACCAAACGTCGACGTGAGGTGGCCCGGCACCCCACCCCCACGCCACCCGCGTGGGAACGCCGAACCGCCGGAGCACATCGGTAGGCTGGCGCGCGCCGCGCTTCCCCGCCTGCGGTGCTGTGCCGGTGCTGTGCCCCTGCTGTGCCGGCCGAGCGCCTCGTCCCTGAAGTCCAGCGTGATGGGAGCCCCGGGTGTACCTGAAGAGCCTGACCCTCAAGGGGTTCAAGTCCTTCGCCTCCGCGACCACGCTCCAGCTCGAGCCGGGGATCACCTGCATCGTCGGGCCCAACGGCTCCGGCAAGTCCAACGTCGTCGACGCGCTCGCCTGGGTGATGGGAGAGCAGGGGGTCAAGTCGCTGCGCGGCGGCAAGATGGAGGACGTCATCTTCGCCGGTACGTCGGGGCGCCCGCCGCTCGGTCGCGCCGAGGTGGTGCTGACCATCGACAACTCCGACGGCGCGCTGCCGATCGAGTACACCGAGGTGACGATCAGCCGCACGATGTTCCGCAGCGGCGGCTCGGAGTACGCCATCAACGGCAACACCTGCCGCCTGCTCGACGTCCAGGAGCTGCTCTCCGACTCCGGCATCGGCCGTGAGATGCACGTGATCGTGGGGCAGGGCCAGCTCGACCAGATCCTGCACGCGACGCCGGAGGACCGGCGCGGGTTCATCGAGGAGGCCGCGGGGGTCCTCAAGCACCGCAAGCGCAAGGAGAAGGCGCTGCGCAAGCTCGACTCCACCGACGCCAACCTGCACCGGCTCAACGACCTCATCGCCGAGATCCGGCGCCAGCTCAAGCCGCTGGGCCGCCAGGCCGAGGTGGCGCGTCGTGCGGCCGGTGTCCAGGCCGACGTCCGCGACGCCCGGGCCCGCCTGCTCGCCGACGACCTGGTCACCGCCCGCACCGCGCTGGAGCGCGAGATGGCCGACGAGTCCGCCCTGCTGGAGCGGCGTGCGGAGCTGGAGCAGCAGACCGCCGCGGCGCGCGCCCAGGAGAGCGAGCTCGAGGCCGCGCTCCGCGAGGACCTGCCGGCCCTGTCGCGTGCCCAGGACACCTGGTTCGCGCTCTCCGGGCTGCGCGAGCGGCTGCTCGGCACCCAGTCGCTGGCCGCCGAGCGGCTGCGCAACGCCACCGCGACCGCTGAGAGCGAGCACCGCGGCGGCCGCGACCCCGAGGAGCTCGAGGCGCAGGCCGAGCAGGCGCGCACCCAGGAGCAGCAGATCGCCGCGGAGGTCGAGGCCCGGCGCCTCGCCCTCGAGCAGGCCGTCACCGCCCGCCGCGCCGCCGAGGACGCCGCGACCGAGGAGGACCGCAGGGTCGCCGCCCTCCAGCGCGCCGCGGCCGATCGCCGCGAGGGCCTGGCGCGGCTGCACGGTCAGGTCAACGCCATGCGCTCGCGCGCCGTGGCCGCCGACGAGGAGGTCGGCCGCCTCACCGCCAACCGCGAGGACGCCCTCGCCCGCGCCCAGCGCGCCCAGCGCGACTTCACCGCCCTGGAGACCCAGGTCGCCGGGCTCGACGCGGGGGAGGAGGACCTCGACGCCGAGCACGAAGCGGCCGTCGCGGCCCTCGACGACCTCGAGGCGCGCCTGGTCAAGCTCCGCGAGGAGGTCCAGCAGGCCGAGCGGGAGCGCTCCTCGCTCGCCGCGCGCAAGGACGCCCTGGAGATCGGGCTGAACCGCAAGGACGGCGCCGGCGCCCTGCTCGCCGCGACCGACACCGTCTCCGGCCTGCTCGGCTCGGTGGCCGCCTTGCTCACCGTCCGGCCCGGCTACGAGGCCGCGGTCGCGGGCGCGCTGGGTCGGGCGGCGGACGCCGTGGCCGTCGCCGACGCCGACACCGCGGTGGCCGCGATGACCCACCTGCGCGCCGAGGACCTCGGGCGCGCCGCGCTGCTGCTCGGCGGGGGAGCACCGGACGACGACGACTGGCCGGCCCTGCCCGAGCACGCGGCGTACGTGCGCGACGTCGTGGAGTGCCCGGGCGAGCTCCGCGCCGCCCTCGCCCGGCTGGTACGCCGGGTCGCGGTCGTCGAGGACCTCGACGCCGCCCGGGTCCTGGTGCGCGAGCTGCCAGAGCTCACCGCGGTGACCCGTGAGGGCGACCTGATCGGCACCCACTTCGCCTCCGGCGGCTCCGCGAGCCAGCCCAGCCTGATCGAGGTCCAGGCGGCCGTCGACGAGGCGGCCGAGCAGCTCGCCGAGGTGACCGCGAGCGCCGAGCGGCTCGGCTTCGAGGTCAGCCGGCTCGAGGCGGAGCGGCACGAGGCCCAGCAGCGTGTCGACGTCGCGCTGGCCCGCCTGCACGAGTCCGACGCGACCCTGGCCGCCGTGGCCGAGGAGCTCGGCCAGCACGGCTCGCTGGCTCGCGCCGCCCGCGGCGAGGCGGAGCGGCTCGCCCGGGCCATCGAGGCCGCCCAGCAGGCCCGCGAGCAGGCCGTCGCCGGGCTGGCCGAGCTGGAGGCCCGGCTGGCCAGCGCCGAGGAGACCCCCGAGGAGGAGCCGGACACCGGCACCCGCGAGCAGCTGACCGAGGCCGCCCGCGCGGCCCGCCAGGAGGAGACCGAGGCCCGGCTGGCGCTGCGCACCAGCGAGGAGCGGGCCCGCGCGATGAGCGGGCGCGCCGACTCGCTGCTGCGCGCCGCCCGCAGCGAGCGCGAGGCCCGTGCCCGGGCCGCCGAGCGCCGCGAGCGCGCCCGCCAGGAGGGTCGCGCCGCGAAGGCCGTCGGCGCCGCCGTGGCGCACGTGCTCACCCGCCTGGAGGACTCCGTGGCGCGGGCCGCCGAGCACCGCGCGGAGGTCGAGCAGGCCCGCCGCGCCCGCGAGCAGGAGCTGATGGCCGTGCGGTCGAGCCTGCGCGACCTGGCCCGCGCGCACGATGAGCTCCTCAACGCCGCCCACCGCGACGAGATGGCCCGCGCCCAGCAGCGCATGCGCATCGAGCAGCTCGAGGAGCGCGCGGTCGAGGAGCTCGGCACCGCCCCCGATGCGCTGGTCGCCGACTACGGCCCCGACCAGCCGGTGCCGGCCACCGAGCCCGGCCCCGACGGGGAACCGCTCGAGCCCACGGCGTACGTCCGCGAGGAGCAGCAGAAGCGGCTGCGCGCCGCCGAGCGCGCCCTGGCCCAGCTGGGCAAGGTCAACCCGCTGGCGCTGGAGGAGTTCTCGGCGATGGAGGAGCGGCACAAGTTCCTCACCGAGCAGCTGGAGGACCTGCGCCGCACCCGCAAGGACCTCCTCGACATCGTCCGAGAGGTCGACGCCCGCGTCGAGCAGGTCTTCACCGAGGCCTACGCCGACGTGGAGCGCGCCTTCGACGCGACCTTCGCCCGGCTCTTCCCCGGAGGGGAGGGCCGCCTGGTCCTCACCGACCCCTCCGACATGCTCACCACCGGCATCGAGGTCGAGGCGCGACCGGCCGGCAAGAAGGTCAAGCGGCTCTCGCTGCTCTCCGGCGGCGAGCGCTCGCTGGTCGCGGTGGCCTTCTTGGTGGCGCTGTTCAAGGCGCGCCCCTCGCCGTTCTACATCCTCGACGAGGTCGAGGCGGCCCTGGACGACACCAACCTGGGCCGGCTGCTCGAGATCTACGAGGAGCTGCGGGAGAGCTCGCAGCTGCTCGTCATCACCCACCAGAAACGGACCATGGAGGTCGGAGACGCCTTGTACGGAGTCACGATGCGTGGAGACGGCGTCTCGGCCGTGATCAGCCAGCGGCTGCGGGAGGTGGAGCCCGCATGAGCGAGGAGCGCACCCGTCCGGCCCGCCCCACCCGCGCGGACTACGTCGCCTGGCGCACGGTGACCACCCGCTGGCGCGACGACGACGCCTACGGCCACCTCAACAACGCGACGTACTACGAGCTGTTCGACACGGCCGTCAACGCGCACCTGTTCGAGGCGACCGGCACCAACGTGCGCCACCTGCCCCAGATCGGGGTGGTGGCGGAGACCTCGTGCCGCTACTTCCGCGAGATCGGCTTCCCCGAGCCGATCGAGACCGGGATGGTCGTCGACAAGGTCGGCACCTCCTCGATCGTCTACCGGATCGGGCTCTTCCAGGGCGACTCCGACGAGGCGGCCGCCGAGGGCCGCTTCGTGCACGTGTACGTCGACAACGCCGCCGGCGCGGGCGACCGCCCGGTGGCGCCGATGCCGGACGTGATCCGCGCCGCGGTCGAGCCGCTGCTGCGCCCGTAGCGCACACGGGGGCGCCACGCGCCGACGGGCACCGGCCAATGGCCACGCGGTGCGGGGAGTCGGTCCTGCGACGAGGAGGACCAAGGACCGGGTGCCGGCCGGCGCGGCCGGACTGGGACGCTGGACACCCCCCTCGGGCCGGTGCCTGCACCGGTCGCCCCTCGTCTCACTCGGGAGATCCCCCTCATGACCTACGTGGTGCTGTCCATGGTCCTCATCGTCGCCGTGGCTGCCGCCGTCGTCGTGTACGCCGCCTACCCGCACCGCGGCCGCGACATCCCGAAGCTGCCCCGGCTCGGGCGCGCGATGCGCCGGGTCAAGGGCTCGGTCTCCGTGGTCGAGCACGACGGCGCCGACGACCACGACGCACACCTGGCCGCCTCGCTGAGCGACGGCCGCAAGCGGCGCCCTCGCACACGCTGACTGCCAAAAACGAAACGCCGTCTCGTCTGCAGGAACGGCCGCACGGAGCGCGCGCCATGCCTTAGGGTCTGCTATTGCGAACAACTCGCAATAACGACCTGAGAGGGTTCCCGTGCGTCGTCCCGCCCGATCCACCGCGCTGGCCGCGGTCGCCGTGCTGGCGACCGCTCTCCTGGGCGGCTGCGCCTCCGACCCCTCCCCGGCCACGGCGGGGGAGAAGCCGGCCCAGCTCACGCTGGCCCTGGGCGGGGAGCCCGACGACGGGTTCGACCCCACCCTCGGCTGGGGTCGCTACGGCTCGCCCCTCTTCCAGTCCACGCTCCTGCAGCGCACCGCTGACCTGGAGGTCACCGGCGACCTCGCCACCGACTGGGAGGTGAGCCGGGACGGTCGGGTCTGGACCGTGCAGATCCGCGACGACGCGCGGTTCACCGACGGCTCGCCGGTGACGGCCGAGGACGTCGCCTACACCTTCAACCAGGCCTCGCGCTCGGGCGGGCTCACCGACGTCACGGTCCTGGAGCGCGCCGAGGCCACCGGTCCCACCACCGTGGAGCTGCGGCTGCGCCGCGCCCAGAGCACCTTCGTCAACCGCCTCGTCAGCCTGGGCATCGTGCCCCGGGACGCCCACGGGCCCGCTTATGCCCGGCAGCCGGTCGGCTCCGGGCCCTACACCTTCGTCTCCTGGGAGCCCGGGCAGCAGCTGGTGGTCGAGCGCAACGACGACTACTACGGCGAGCAGCCCGACTTCGAGCGGCTGGTCTTCCTCTTCACCGACGAGGACGCGACGCTCGCCGCGCTCCGGTCGGGGCAGGTCGACCTGGCCGGCGTCCCGTCGTCGATGGCGTCGCAGGACATCGCGGACATGTGGCTCCTCACCGTGCCCAGCCTCGACAACCGGGCGCTGTCCTTCCCCACCCTGCCCGACCAGGGGCGGACCACGCCCGAGGGTCGCCCGATCGGCAACGACGTGACCTCCGACGTCGTCGTACGACGCGCGATCAACCTGGCCGTGGACCGCGAGGCGCTGGTCGCCGGCGTGCTCGACGGCCACGGCTCCCCGGCGTACGGCCCGGTCGATGAGGCGCCGTGGTTCGAGCCGTCCACCGCGATCGAGGACGCCGACCCCGAGGCCGCCGCCACGCTCCTGGAGCAGGCCGGCTGGACCGACGAGGACGGCGACGGCGTACGCGAGAAGGACGGCGTGGCCGCCGAGCTGACCCTGCACTACCCGGCCGGCGACTCGCTGCGCCAGAACCTCGCACTCGCCGTGGCCGACATGGTCGACGACGCCGGGATCGCGATCACCGCCCAGGCGGGCAGCTGGGAGGAGATCGAGCAGCGGCTGCACGCCGACCCGGTCCTCTTCGGCTGGGGCAGCCACGACCCGATGGAGATGTACAACCACCTCGCCTCCTCCCAGGCCGGCATCGAGTACAACAACCCCGGGATGTACGCCGACGACGAGGTCGACCGGCACCTCGAGGCCGCGCTGGCGGCCACCGACCCCGACGTCGCCACCCGGCACTGGCAGGCCGCCCAGGTCCCCTCCGGCCCGGCCGCCGACGCCCCGTGGGCCTGGCTGGTCAACCTCGACCACACCTACTACGTCCGCTCCTGCCTCGACCTCGGTGAGCCGGTGGTCGAGCCGCACGGCCACGGGTGGCCGCTGACCGCCGGCATCGCCGGGTGGCGGTGGTCGTGCTGAGGCTGGCGAGGGGCGTCGCGGGCAAGGCCGCCCAGCTGGCGCTGCTGCTGGCCGCGGTGGCCGTGGCGTCCTTCGCGCTGATGTCGGCCTCGCCGGTCGACCCCGTCGACGCCTACATCGGCGCGGAGCTCACCGCCGTCGGCCCCGAGCAGCGCGAGCTCATCGAGCAGCGCTGGGGCCTGGACGACTCGGCACCGGAGCGCTTCGTGACCTGGGCCGGCGAGCTCCTGCAGGGCAACGCCGGGCAGTCCCACATCTACGGCCAGCCGGTCACCGAGGTCATCGGGTCCCGCCTGGTGGCCAGCCTCGGGCTGATGGCCGGGGCCTGGCTGCTCTCCGGGCTGTTCGGCTTCGTGCTGGGCGTGCTGGCCGGGGCGCGTCGCGGCACCCTGGTGGACCGCGGCATCACCTGGTGGGCCTACACCCTCTCCTCGGCCCCGACGTTCTGGGTCGGCCTGATCCTGCTCTACGTCTTCTCGGTCTGGCTGCAGTGGACCCCCGTCTGCTGCGCCGGCCCGATCGGGGTGCTGAGCGAGGACGTCACGCTGTGGCAGCGCCTGCACCACATGCTGCTGCCGATGCTCGCGCTCAGCGTCGTCGGGGTCGGCCCGATCACGCTGCACACCCGCCAGGCCGTGGCCGAGGTGCTGGCGCAGGACCACGTCACGTTCGCGCGCTCGCTGGGGGAGACCCCGCGTGGGGTCCTGGTACGCCGGGTGCTGCGCAACGCCGCCGCCCCGGCGGTGATGCTGCAGTTCGCGAGCATCGGCGAGCTGTTCGGAGGCTCCGTTCTCGCCGAGCAGGTCTTCTCCTACCCGGGGCTGGGGCAGGCGACCACCCAGGCCGCGCTGCGCCAGGACGTGCCGCTCCTGCTCGCCATCGCGCTCGTCACCGCGGCACTGGTCTTCGTCGGCAACACCCTGGGCGACCTGGTGCACCGCCGGCTCGACCCGCGCGCCGCCCGGGACGTCCAAGGCAGGTCCGCGGCGCGCCCGGATCGCCACGCCGCCGTCGGGCAGGTGAGCGCATGAGCACCCTGAGCCTGCCGGTCCCGACCCGCAACACCCGCCGCCGCACGCTCAACGTCACCCTGGTGGCGCTGGGGATCGTCGTCGCGGTCGTCGTGGCCGCCTTCGCGCTGGAGCCGCGCGCCGGGGCCACCGACCTGGCGGACAAGCTCGTGGCGCCCTCGGCCGCGCACCCGTTCGGCACCGACTGGCTGGGCCGCGACCTGCTCGCCCGGGTGCTGGTCGGGCTGCGGCTCAGCCTCGTCGTCGGCCTGGTCGCCGCGGCCGGGTCCGCGGTGATCGCGCTGCTGCTCGCCGCCTTCGCCACCACAGCCGGGCGGCGCGCGGAGGCGTGCGTGACCTGGCTGGTGAACCTGTTCCTGTCCGTCCCGCACCTGGTGCTGCTGATCCTGGTCACCTTCGCGCTCGGCGGCGGCACCGAGGCGGTCGTGATCGCGGTCGCCGTCACGCACTGGCCGAGCCTGACCCGGGTGCTCATCGCCCAGGGACGGGTGGTCGCCCGCTCCGACTACGCCGCGCTCGCGCGCGGCTTCGGGCACGGGCGCTGGCACGTCGCCCGCCGCCACGTCATGCCCCACCTGCTGCCGCACGTGCTCGTCGGGGGGGTGCTGCTGTTCCCGCACGCGATCATGCACGAGGCCGCCCTGTCGTTCCTCGGCCTGGGCGTGGACGCCTCCCAGCCCGCGGTCGGGGTGCTGCTGCGCGACTCGATGCGGTTCTTGTCGACCGGCCAGTGGTGGCTCGCGGTGCTGCCCGGCCTGTGCCTGCTCGTCCTCGTCCTGCTCGTCGACACGATCGGCGACAACCTGCGTGCCCTCACCGACCCCAGGAGCCACCACCGATGAGCGTTCGACCCGTCTCGACCGACACCGCCCCCGGCGCGCCGCTGCTCGACGTACGCGACCTGTCGGTGAGCTTCACCCAGTACGCCCGCGGGCTGCGTCGACGCCACCTCACCCCGGTGCGCGGCATGACGCTCCAGGCCCGGGCCGGGGAGGTCACCGCCCTGGTCGGTGCCTCCGGGTCCGGCAAGACCCTGCTCGGGCTCGCGGTGCTCGGCCTGCTCCCGACCAACGCCTCCACCAGCGGTGAGATCCGCTACGACGGGGCTCCGCTGAGTGACGCGCGCCGCGCGGCACTCGTGGGTGGCGAGGTCGCCATGCTGCCGCAGTCGATGAGCCACCTCGACCCGACCGCGACGGTGCGTGCCCAGGTGGCCCGAGCCCTCGAGCTGGGGGGACGCCCGGCGGCCGACGCCGAGGCGGTCCTCGCCGCCCGCGGTCTCGGCCCGGAGGTGCTGGCCCGCTATCCCCACGAGCTCTCCGGCGGGATGGCCCGCCGGGTGCTGCTGGCGATGGTGCTGTCCTCGCCGCGCCGCCTGCTCGTGGCCGACGAGCCCACCCCCGGCCTCGACCCCGACTCCGCCCGGCGCACGCTGGCGGAGATCCGGGGGCTCGCCGACGCCGGCGCCGCCGTGGTGCTGATCAGCCACGACCTCGTCGGCGTGCTGGACATCGCGGACCGGATCGTGGTCACCGACCACGGCACCACCCTCGAGACCGCGCTCCCCGCCCAGTTCGCCGGCGACGGCGCCGGGCTCGTGCACCCGTACAGCCGTGCGCTGTGGCGCGCGATGCCCGCCAACGGGTTCCACCTGCCCGGCGAGGAGGCGCTGGTACGCCGCGCGCTCGCGGAGCCGGTGGGCGGCGCGGCGGCGGTGGCATGACGCTGCAGGCAGACGAGGTCTGGTTCCGCCACGGCGGCGACGACCCCTGGGTGCTGCGCGCGGCGAGCCTCCAGGTGCGCGCCGGCGAGGTCGTCGGGCTGCGCGGGCCCTCCGGCATCGGCAAGTCCACCCTGGGCCGCGTCCTGGCCGGCCTGCTGCGACCCGCGCGGGGCGAGGTGCGTACGCCGCGGGGCCGGATCGTGCGTCCCTGCCGGGAGGTGCAGTACCTGGCCCAGGACGCGCAGGCGGCCATGAACCCGCGCTGGCGGGTCCGCGACGTCCTCGCTGAGGCCGGCCCCCACGAGGCAGGCCCCCACGAGGCTGGTCCCCACGAGGCTGGTCCCGACGAGGCTGGGGGAGGCACGGACGGCGGGCTGGTCGACCCGGGCTGGCACGACCGGTTCCCCCACGAGCTCAGCGGCGGCCAGCTGCAGCGGGTCAACCTGGCCCGGGCACTGCGGGCCGGGCCGACCTACCTCGTCGCCGACGAGATCTCGGCGAGCCTGGACGCGGTCAACCAGGCGGTGGTGTGGCACGACCTGATGGCGGCGGCACGCGCCGCGGGTCTGGGCGTGGTGGCCATCTCCCACGACGCGTCGCTCCTGGAGCGGGTGGCGGACCGGGTGGTGGAGTTCGTCCCCGGCGGTCCGACCGGCTGAGCGCCTGCGGCGCGGATCCGCGCCGGGGCCTCTGGTTGGATTGGGCCCATGGAATCTCTCGCCCTCGTGATCCTGCTCGTCGCCGTCGTCGGCGTCGCGCTGGTCGTCACTGTCGCCGGCCTGCTGGTGAGCGGCCGGCGCAAGCCCAAGCCGCTGCCGCGCACCCACACCGACGTCATCGCGACGCCGCCGACCGATCCCGACGCGCCGCCGGTGGAGCTCAGCTCGCCGCCGGCGACCATCGAGCCCGAGGTCGAGGCCGAGCCGGCCGTCATCGTCGAGGAGCCGGAGCTCCCGGCCCTGGAGCGGCCCGAGGGCACCGCCTCGCGCCTGGTGCGTCTGCGCCAGCGCCTCGCCGGCTCCCAGGGTGGCCTGGGCCGCGGCCTGCTCGCGCTGCTCAGCCGCGACCGGATCGACGAGGACACCTGGGAGTCCATCGAGGACACCCTGCTCACCGCCGACGTGGGCGTCGTGCCCACCCAGGAGCTGGTCGAGCGGCTGCGCACCCGCATGCGCGTCGAGGGCCTCTCGGCGGCGGAGACGCGCACCATCCTGCGCGAGGAGCTGCTGACCCTTGTCGATCCCGACATGGACCGCCGCCTGCAGGTCAGCGGCGAGGACGGCAAGCCCGGCGTCGTCCTGGTCGTCGGCGTGAACGGCGCCGGCAAGACCACGACGGTCGGCAAGATCTCGCGCATCCTGGTCGCTGAGGAGCGCAGCGTGGTGCTCGGCGCGGCCGACACCTTCCGTGCCGCCGCTGTCGAGCAGCTCGCCACCTGGGGCGAGCGCGTCGGCGTCGAGGTCGTCCGCGGCCCCGAGGGCACCGACCCCGCCAGCGTCGCCTTCGACGCGGTCAAGGAGGGCGTCGACCGCGGCGTCGACACCGTCATCGTCGACACCGCTGGTCGGCTGCAGAACAAGGCCGGCCTGATGGACGAGCTCGGCAAGGTCAAGCGGGTGATCGAGAAGCAGGCGCCGGTCACCGAGGTGCTGCTCGTCCTCGACGCCACGACCGGCCAGAACGGCATGATCCAGGCGCGGGTCTTCAGCGAGGTCGTCGACGTCACCGGCATCGTGCTCACCAAGCTCGACGGCTCGGCCAAGGGCGGCATCGTCGTGGCCGTCCAGCGCGAGCTCGGCGTACCGGTCAAGCTGGTGGGGCTCGGCGAGGGCGCTGACGACCTCGCGCCGTTCGACCCGGGCGCGTTCGTGGACGCCCTGCTCGGCTGAGCTTCGTCCCGCACCCTGCCTCGACCCCGGTCCGCGTCCGCGCGGCCGGGGTCGCGGCGTTCCCAGGCGCTACGACGGGCAAACGGCCGGACTCCAGGCGACATCCAGATGTAACAAACACCTCGGACTCGTTTCCTGCCAGCAACAAACAGCGGTCCATGGCGAAACCTCCGGGACCGAGGGTCTAGGAGAACGGACACGGAGCCGGCCCGAGGAGACAACGCCGTCAGGGGTCCCCGTCGTCCACAGATCGCTAACCCTGGAGGTTCGATGGACTACGGCTACCACGCCTTGATGCTGATCGCGGCGTCACTCGTCCTGATGATGACGCCCGCCCTCGCGCTGTTCTACGGCGGCATGAGCCGGTCCAAGTCCGTGCTCAACATGATGATGATGTCGTTCTCCTCCATGGGAGTCGTCGGTGTCATCTACGTCCTGTGGGGCTGGAGCATGTCCTACGGCGACACTGACATCGCGATGCTCTTCGCCAACCCCTTCGAGCTCTTCGGCCTCGACGGCGTCGCGGGCCAGGACTACATCTTCGTCGGCTTCCAGCTGACCTTCGCGGTGCTCACCGCCGCGCTGATCAGCGGCGCGATCGCCGACCGGATGAAGTTCTCCGCCTGGCTGCTGTTCCTCCCGCTGTGGGTGACGCTGTCGTACTTCCCGCTGGCCCACATGGTCTGGGGCGGCGGCTTCCTCAGCCACTCGACCAACGGCCTGGCCGACCTGCTCTTCTCCGGTCCTGACGGCGCCGAGGTGGCGCCGATCGACTACGCCGGCGGCACGGTCGTCCACATCAACGCCGGTGTCGCCGGCCTGATCCTGGCCCTCATGCTCGGCAAGCGCCTCGGCTTCGGCAAGGAGCCGATGAAGCCGCACAACCTGCCGCTCACCATGCTCGGCGCCGGTCTGCTCTGGTTCGGCTGGTTCGGCTTCAACGTCGGCTCGATCGTCTTCGCCGGCGACAGCGCCGAGGGCGACGCCGCGCAGTTCCTGAGCGAGACCAGCCTGGTCTGGCTGAACACCACGGTCGCCGCGGCCGCCGCGATCCTCGGCTGGCTGGTCATCGAGAAGCTGCGTGACGGCAAGGCCACCTCGCTGGGTGCCGCCTCGGGCGTCGTCGCCGGTCTGGTCGCGATCACCCCGGCCTGTGGGGCCGTCTCGCCGATCGGCGCGATCATCCTCGGCCTGGTCGCCGGCGCCCTGTGCGCCCTGGCCGTCGGCCTGAAGTACAAGCTCGGCTACGACGACTCCCTCGACGTCGTCGGCGTCCACCTCGTCGGTGGCATCGTGGGCACCGTCGGCGTCGGCTTCGTCGCCACCGCGGGCGGCCTGTTCTACGGTGACGGCCTCAAGCTCCTCGTGGTCCAGTTCGTCGTCGCCCTGTTCGCGATCCTCTGGTCCGCCGTGGCCACCGTGATCGTCGCGCTCATCGTCAAGGCGGTCATCGGCCTGCGTCTCCCCGAGGAGGACGAGGTCACGGGCATCGACTTCGCCGACCACGGGGAGGCCGCCTACGACTTCACCGGCAGCGGCGCCACCCGCCGTGCGTCGGTCCTCGCCGGTGGCTCCGCCCCGGCGTCCACCACCCCCAGCGAAGGAGCCAACGCATGAAGCTCGTGACCGCGGTCATCAAGCCGCACAAGTGGGAAGACGTCCGTGAGGCCCTGGAGACCTTCGGGGTGACGGGCATGACCGTCAGCGAGGTCAGCGGCTACGGCCGCCAGAAGGGCCACACCGAGGTCTACCGGGGCGCGGAGTACGACATCGCGCTGGTGCCCAAGATCCGCATCGAGATCGTCACCGAGGACGAGGACACCGACGACGTCGTCGGGATCATCGTCAAGACCGCCCAGACCGGGCGGATCGGGGACGGCAAGGTCTGGGTCAGCCCGGTCGAGACGGTCGTCCGGGTCCGCACCGGCGACCGCGACGAAGCGGCCCTCTGATCCGAGCTCTGTGATCCGACACCGCTGAACCACCACGGCCCGGCTCCCCGATGGGGGGTCGGGCCGTGGTGCGTCCTGCGAGATGATGCAGCCCCCGTCGCGCGGCGTCCGCCCGCGCGGCCCTGGCCCGGCCCGCCCCCGACCGCACCACCAGGAGACCACCGGATGAACCCCGGCAGCGCACGCCCCGCACGCCCCGCAGGAACCCCAGGACCGCTCTCGTGACCGCAGCCGAGCGGGCCCGTCGTACGAGCGAGGCCGACGCGCTGTGCGCCACGGCGTACGCCGCGTGCGGGGGGCCGGACACCGGGATCGCGCTGGTCGCGGTGGGCGGCTACGGCCGCGGCGAGCTGGCGCCGCACTCCGACCTCGACGTGGTCCTGGTCTGCGACGAGGGGGTCGAGCCGGGGGAGCTCGCCGAGCGGGTGTGGTACCCGCTGTGGGACTCCGGCGCCCGGGTCGACCACGCGGTGCGCACGCTGGCCGAGGTGCAGCGCGCCGCGGAGGACGACCTGCGGGTGGCGCTCGGGCTGCTCGACGCGCGCCACCTCGCCGGGGACCCGAACCTCACGCTGCGGCTGCGCACCCAGGTGCTCGCCCAGTGGCGCCGCGGCGCGCTGCGCCGCCTGCCCGAGCTGCAGCGTCTGGTGCGCGAGCGGCACCGCCGCGTCGGTGAGCTCGCGCACCTCTCGGTCCCCGAGGTCAAGGAGGCCGGCGGCGGCCTGCGCGACGCCGGGGTGCTCAAGGCGCTGCTGGCGACCTGGCTGGTCGACGTGCCGCACGTCGAGCTCGAGCAGAGCCGCCGCGCGCTGCTCGACGTGCGCGACCTCGTGCAGACCTTCGCCGGGCGCGCCTCGGACCGGATCGCCCCGGAGATGTGGACCGACCTGGCCGAGGGGCTGGGGCTCGCCGACGCCCGGGCCGCGCAGGTGCACGTGCGTGAGCTCGGACGCCGCATCACCCACCTCTCGCGGCTCTCCTGGCGCCGGGTGGACGCGCGGGTCGCCCAGCCGGCAGCGGTCGGCGTACGACGTCCTGCGCTGGTGTCGGTGGCGCCCGGGGTCGCGGTGTCACGAGCGGAGGTCGTGCTGGCGAAGGGCGCACAGCCCGACCGGGACCCGCTGCTGCTGCTGCGGGCGGCGACCGTCGCGGCCGAGCGCGACCTGGTGCTGTCGCCGCTCACCGCGGCCCGGCTGGCGCGCGAGTGCCCGCCGCTGTGCGACCCCTGGCCCGACGAGGCGCGGCACCTGATGGTGCGGCTGCTGGCCGCGGGGCCGGGGCTGCTCCCGGTCTGGGAGACCCTGGAGGAGACCGGCGCGCTGGACGCGTTGTTGCCCGAGTGGGAGGCGATCCGGCTGCTGCCGCACGCCTCGGTGATCCACCGCTTCACCGTCGACCGGCACGTGGTCGAGACCTGCATCGAGGCCTCGGCGCTGATCCGGGAGGTGAACCGTCCCGACGTGCTCATGGTCGCCGCCCTGCTGCACGACATCGGCAAGGGCCGGCTCACCGAGCACAGCGTCGCGGGGGAGCCGATCGCCCGGGCGATTGCGACCCGGATGGGCTTCGACGACGACGCCGTCGACCTGGTGGCCCGCCTGGTGCGCTGGCACCTGCTGCTGGCGGAGACCGCGACCACCCGCGACCCCGACGACCCCGCCACCGTCGCGCTGGTCGCCGAGCGGCTGCGCGACGCCGAGGCGCTCGACCTGCTGGCCGCCCTGACCCAGGCCGACGCCCGCGCGACGGCGCCGCAGGCCTGGACCACCTGGCGTGCCGGGCTGGTGCGCGACCTGACCCGGCGGGTGCGCGGGGTGCTGCAGGGGGAGGTCTCCCCGGCGCGGGTGGTCGGCGAGGACGTCGTACTGCCCCGGGAGGCCGCCCGGGGTCGCCTGGTGCTGGACATCGAGCCGGTGCGCGACGGCTCGCGGGTGACCGCGATCGCGCCGGACCGGGTCGGGCTGCTCGCCGACGTCGCCGCGACCTTCGCGCTCCAGCGGCTGCCGGTGCGCGCCGCCCGGGCGTGGGCGCAGGACCACTACGGCGTCAGCGTGTGGCAGCTCGACGGTGAGGACCTCGACCCCGCGCTGCTGCGTGAGCGTTACGAGGCGATCCTCGAGGGCCGCCTCGACCCGCAGCCCCGCCTCTCGCGCCAGTCGGCCCGGCAGACGCTCGCCCCGAACGTCGCCGTACGACCCGAGGCGTCGGCGCAGGCCACGGTGCTGGAGGTGCGCGCCGACGACCGCCCGGGCGTGGTCTACCTCGTCTGCTCCGCCCTCGCGCACCTCGACGTGGCGGTGCGCTCGGCGCACGTGGACACCCTGGGGCCGCAGGCGGTCGACGTGTTCTACCTGCAGGAGGCCGGGGCCGGCGCGCTCTCGGACTCCCGGGCCGCCGAGGCGGCGCACGCCGTACGAGCCGCGCTCGGCGGGGAAGCCCCTCCGTCGCCCTAGCAGCAGCGGCCGGTCTGCTGGTGCTCGCGCAGGTCGGCGCGGTGCCGCTCGAACTCGCGACGCGACATCGGGGTGCGACCGTCCGCGGCACACCGGGCGAGGTAGTCGTCCCAGCGCGACTCGCCGCTCACCTCGCGCAGGTACCAGCGCAGCCCCGCCGCGGCCCGCCGCAGCGGGCCGGGGCGGGCCGTCGTACGCGAGGTGCTCATCGCGGGTCACCGGCGAGCCGGGTCGGGTCCTCACGACGCGACTGCTCCCACTCGCGCACGGCGACCTTCTCCTCGGCGGTGGCGAAGAAGTCGCTCGGGGCGACGATGTGGGAGGGCGTGTAGGGCACCTCGGTCGTCGGCAGCCCCCCGGCGCGGGCGGCGCGCACGCAGACCACCGCTGCGTTGGCGACCACGACGATCACCAGCACGGCGAAGGTCGCCTGCAGCACGCCGTTCAGCGTGGAGTTGAAGACCACCTGGTCCATCTGTGAGGCGTCCGCGGCCGGAGCCAGGACCTCGCCGGCGTCGCGGGCCGTGCGGTAGCGGTCGGCCTGGGCGAAGTAGCCGATCGCCGGGTCGTCGGAGAACACCTTCTGCCAGCTCGCCGTCATCGTGACCACGAGGTCCCACACGAGCGGGACACCCGGCACCCAGGCCCAGCGCAGCTTGCCGTGCTTGATCAGCAGCGTGACGCACAGGGTCAGCGCGATCGCGGCCAGCAGCTGGTTGGCGATGCCGAACAGCGGGAAGAGCTGGTTGATGCCGCCGAGCGGGTCGCTCACGCCGATGTAGAGCATCGAGCCCCACGCGGCCACGACGACCGCGCTGGCGCCCCAGGCCGCGGGCTTCCAGGAGGTGTCGCCGAAGCGCGTCCACACGTTGCCGATGGTGTCCTGCAGCATGAACCGGCCGACCCGGGTGCCCGCGTCGACGGCGGTGAGGATGAACAGCGCCTCGAACATGATCGCGAAGTGGTACCAGAACGCCGCGAGCCCGCCGCCGAACGCCTCCTCGAAGATCTGGGAGATGCCGAACGCCAGGGTCGGCGCCCCGCCGGTGCGCGAGACGAGTGTCTGCTCCTCGACCGCCGCGGCGGCCGCCTGG
Source organism: Nocardioides sp. dk884 (assembly GCF_009557055.1). Classification (NCBI taxonomy): domain Bacteria; kingdom Bacillati; phylum Actinomycetota; class Actinomycetes; order Propionibacteriales; family Nocardioidaceae; genus Nocardioides; species Nocardioides sp. dk884. The sequence continues at coordinate 1,400,259 of NZ_CP045649.1, forward strand.
AGCTGCTCGGGGGTGATCGTGAAGCCGAGCCCGGTGACGTACTCCGCGGCGGAGGTGAAGTCGCCGCCGGTCGCGCCGGCCGGGCTGTTCATCGCGTAGTACATGCCCTGGTCGATGACCACGGCGGCGATCAGTGCGCTGATGGCCACGAAGGACTCCATCAGCATGCCGCCGTAGCCGATCATCCGGACCTGGCTCTCCTTGGCGATCATCTTGGGCGTGGTGCCCGAGGAGATCAGCGCGTGGAAGCCGGACAGCGCGCCGCAGGCGATGGTGATGAAGACGAACGGGAACAGCTCGCCGGCGAAGACCGGGCCGTCGCCGTCACGGGCGAAGCTGGTGACGGCGTCGGCCTGGAGGACCGGGCGGGCGAGGACGAACCCGATCGCGAGCAGCACGATCACCCCGACCTTCATGAACGTCGAGAGGTAGTCGCGCGGGGTCAGCAGCGTCCACACCGGCAGCACCGAGGCGATGAAGCCGTAGACGACCAGGCACAGGGTGAGCGTCTCGGGGGACAGAGTCAGCGCGTCGCCGAGGGCGGTGCCGTCGACGTAGCCGCCGCCGATGATGGCCAGCAGCAGCAGCACGACCCCGATCGCGGTCACCTCGAGCACCCGCCCGGGGCGCAGGAAGCGCAGGTAGACGCCCATGAACAGCGCGATCGGGATGGTCAGGCCGATCGAGAACACGCCCCACGGCGACTCGGCCAGTGCATTGACCACGACCAGCGCGAGCACCGCCAAGATGATGATCATGATCGCGAAGACCGCGATCAGCGCCGCGGTGCCGCCGACCACGCCGATCTCGTCGCGCACCATCTGCCCCAGGCTCTTGCCGTCGCGGCGCATCGAGAAGAACAGCACGATCATGTCCTGCACGGCACCGGCCAGGATGACGCCGACGACGATCCAGATCGTGCCGGGCAGGTAGCCCATCTGCGCGGCGAGGACCGGTCCGACCAGCGGCCCGGCGCCCGCGATCGCGGCGAAGTGGTGCCCGAACAGCACCCGGCGGTCGGTGACCTCGAAGTCGACGCCGTCATCGAGCCGCTCCGCCGGGGTGGCCCGGGTGTCGTCGACCTCCAGCACCCGCCGGGCGATGAACCGGGAGTAGAACCGGTAGGCGATGGCGTACGACGCGAGCGCGGCGAACAGGATCCACAGCGCCGAGACCTCCTCGCCGCGGGCGAGGGCGAGCACCGTCCAGCACACCGCGCCGACGACGGCGACGAGGACCCAGATCAGGATCGAGAGCGGGCCCGGTCGGCCACGGGGCGCGGGGGAGCGCGGTCGGTCGGCGTGCGGGCTGGGCGTGGTGGTCTCCATGGGTCCTCCAGGTGCCGTTTCGACGACGTCATTGTGACCTACGTCGCATTGCGGGACGGGTACCCCGCGCGGCCCCGCAGGTCGATTCGTCGCGCCGGGGCGGCGGATCGACGCGCGCCCGTTAGGATTTGCGCTGATCACCCACCCACAGGACCGAGGACCACCTTTCGTGTTCGCCACTCTTTCCGACCGCCTCGCCGACACCTTCAAGAACCTCCGGGGGAAGGGCCGGCTCTCCGAGGCCGACATCGACGCCACCGCGCGCGAGATCCGCATCGCGCTGCTGGAGGCCGACGTCGCCCTCCCGGTCGTCAAGGAGTTCGTCGGCGCGGTCAAGGACCGGGCCCGCGGCGAGGAGGTCAGCCAGGCGCTGAACCCCGCCCAGCAGATCGTCAAGATCGTCAACGAGGAGCTCGTCGAGATCCTCGGCGGCGAGACCCGGCGCCTGCGCTTCGCCAAGACCGGTCCGACCGTGATCATGCTCGCCGGCCTCCAGGGCGCCGGCAAGACGACGCTGGCCGCCAAGCTTGCGCTGTGGCTCAAGGAGCAGGGCCGCACGCCGATGCTGGCTGCCTGTGACCTCCAGCGGCCCAACGCGGTCAACCAGCTGCAGGTCAACGGCGAGCGCGTCGGCGTACCCGTGTTCGCGCCGCAGCCGGGCAACGGCGTCGGCGACCCGGTCGCGGTCGCCCGCGAGGCCCTCGACGAGGCCAAGCGCAAGCTGCACGACGTCCTCATCATCGACACCGCCGGTCGACTCGGCGTCGACGCCGAGCTGATGCAGCAGGCCGCCGACATCCGCGACGCGGTCAACCCCGACGAGGTCCTCTTCGTCGTCGACGCGATGATCGGCCAGGACGCCGTCACCACGGCGCAGGCGTTCCTCGACGGGGTCGGCTACGACGGCGTCGTGCTCACCAAGCTCGACGGTGACGCCCGCGGTGGCGCGGCGCTCTCGATCCGCTCGCTCACCGGCAAGCCGGTCATGTTCGCCTCCAACGGCGAGAAGATGACCGACTTCGACCTCTTCCACCCCGACCGCATGGCCTCGCGCATCCTCGACATGGGCGACGTCATGACCCTGATCGAGCAGGCCGAGAAGACCTTCGACGCCGAGCAGGCGATGAAGGCGGCCGAGAAGCTCTCGGGCAAGGGCGACTTCACCCTCGACGACTTCCTGCAGCAGATGCAGCAGGTCCGCAAGCTCGGCTCGATGTCGAAGATCATGGGCATGCTGCCCGGGATGGGTCAGTTCCGCGACCAGCTCGAGAACTTCGACGAGCGCGAGATCGACCGCATCCAGGCCATCATCCAGTCGATGACCCCGGCCGAGCGGGCCAACCCCAAGATGATCGACGGCTCGCGCCGGGCCCGCATCGCGAAGGGCTCGGGGCGCCAGGTCTCCGACGTCAACAATCTCGTCGACCGCTTCTTCGAGGCGCGCAAGATGATGATGCAGATGGCGCGCGGCGGGGGGATCCCGGGGATGCCCGGCATGCCGGGGATCCCGGGCATGCCCGGTCCGGGCAAGAAGGCGAAGCAGGCCAAGCAGGCGAAGAAGGGCAAGAAGCGCGTCTCGGGCAACCCGGCCAAGGCGGCGCAGGAGAAGGCCGCCCAGGCCGAGCGTCCGGCCGCCGCGGCGAACCCCTTCGGCAAGCCCGACGGCGAGGACGTGGACTACGAGCAGGCGGCCGCCGCGCTGAACCTGCCGAAGGACTTCTCCAAGTTCCTCAAGTGAGCCGGTGATGAGCACCGTCCTCGTCGTCGACGGCGCCAACGTGGTCGGGGCCAACCCCGACGGCTGGTGGAAGGACCGCGCCGGCGCCGCGCGGCGCCTGCACGAGCGGCTGCTGGTCGGCGACACGGCGTACGACGAGGTCGTGCTGGTGCTCGAGGGGCAGGCCAAGGGCGGGGTCCGCGTCGGTCGCGACGCCCACGTGCGCACCGTGCACGCCCCGCGCGACGGCGACGCCACGATCCTGGCCGAGGCCCGCGCCGCGGCCGAACGCGGGCACCGGGTCACGGTGGTCACCGCCGACCGCGCCCTCGGCGCCAGTGCCTCCGCCGTCGCCCAGGTCCTCAGCCCCTCCTGGCTGCTCTCCCACATCTGACGCCGACGGGGCGCGCCATCGGCGCCGACTCGGCGATCAGGGGTGGGAGGTGGAGAGGCGGGCGTTGGCCAGCGCCACGGCGCCGAGCGCCTCGGCGCGGTCGCCCAGCTCACCGGCCACGACGCGTACGGCGCTGGCGGCCCCGGGCTGGGCGAAGCGGTCGATGGCCTCGCGGGCGCCGGCGACCGTGGACGCGGTCGCTCCCAGCACCCCGCCGAGCACGACCACACCGGGGTTGAGCACGTTGCACAGGTCGGCCACCACCCGGCCCACGGCCCGCCCCGCGTCGCCCAGCACGCGCGCGACCCCGGGGTCGCCGTACAGGTCGAGCTCGCGCACCCGCGCTGCGCTCAGCGGTTCGTCGTACGCCGGCTGGAGCTGCTCCACCAGGCGGGATGCGGAGACCCGGGTCTCCAGGCAGCCGCGGTTGCCGCAGCGGCACAGCGCGCCGTCCTCGGCGACCTGCACGTGGCCGATCTCGCCGGCGATGCCGCTGGCACCGCGCTGCAGGCGCCCGCCGAGCACCACGCCCGCGCCGAGCCCGCTGGAGATCGTGACGTAGACGAGGTCGGCCGCGCCGCGCCCGGCCCCGTGGTGGAGCTCGGCCAGGGCGCCGAGGTTGGCGTCGTTGTCGGCGCGCACCGGGACCGCGAGCCGTTCGCGCAGCTCGGCCGCGGGCGCCAGGCCGCGCCACCCGCGCAGGATCCCCGAGTGGATCCGGCCGGTGCTCGCATCGACCGGAGCCGGCACGCACAGCCCGGCGGCCAGGAGCGGCCCGGCGTCGCGCTCCTGCCCGGCGAGCCTGCGGGTCATCGCCGCGGCCAGGTCGAGCGATCGGGCGCCGTTGGGGTCGACGTCCACCTCGGTGTGGGTCTCCGCGAGGAGCGCCCCCGACCGGTCGGCGAGCAGCACCCGCACATGGCGGTGGCCGATGTCGACGCCCGCGACGGTGCCCGGCGGGGTGCCGATCTCCAGCAGCACCGGCGGGCGCCCGCTGCCGCCCTTGTGCGGCACCCCGCGGGCGCTGCGCTCCACGACCTCGCCGCTGCCCAGCAGCTCGGTCACGACGACCGAGACCGTGGAGCGGGCCAGGCCGGTGCGCCGGCCGATGTCGGCGCGGCTCAGCGGCCCCTCGGCGGCGAGGAGCGCGACGACGGCGCGCCGGGTGGCCGCCCGCAGGCGGTCCCCGGGAGCGGGACGAGCCACGTCCGGCAGCCTAGGTCTATTCGTGCGGGGCGTGAACTAACAAGTCGGGTGAGACGCCGAGTTCTGCATTGACCCGGGCCGAATCGCCGCTCGAAGGTGAGGCACGTGCCAGGGCGCGTCGGCGGGCGCACGCCCCGCCGTTCTTGATCGGGCAAGGAGGCCCCTCATGACGCTGCACACCACACCGGTCCCACCCCCGCGCACCCGAGCGCCACGACGGCGCACCGCCCCGCTGGCCGCGGCGGCGCTGTCGCTGGCCCTGGTGGCCACCGGCGCTCTCGGCGCGTCCACTGCCTCGTCCGCGGAGACCGCCGGCGCCGGCAGTACGACGGGCGCGGCGGGGGCGCCGGGCAAGGGCCGCCCGGCGTACCGCAACCCGTCGCTGCCGACCCACCAGCGGGTCGCGGACCTGCTGTCCCGGATGACCATCGAGGAGAAGGTCGGCCAGATGACCCAGGCCGAGCGCGCCGACGTGGCCGCCGACCCGAGCCTGGTCACCACCTACGGCCTGGGCAGCGTGCTGTCCGGCGGCGGCTCGGTCCCGGCCGACAACACCCCGGCCGGCTGGGCCGACATGGTCGATGAGTTCCAGCGGGCCGCGCTGGACACCCGGCTCGGCATCCCGCTGTTGTACGGCGTGGACGCGGTCCACGGCCACGGCAACCTGCGGGGTGCGACGGTCTTCCCGCACAACATCGGGCTCGGCGCCACCCGCGACCCCCGCCTGGTGGAGCGCATCAACCAGGTGACCGCGGAGGAGACCCGCGCCAGCGGGCCGCAGTGGAACTTCGCGCCCTGCCTCTGCGTCGCGCGCGACGACCGCTGGGGACGCACCTACGAGTCGTTCGGGGAGAACCCGCGCCTCGCCGCGGTGCTCGGCGGCGCCGCGATCGACGGCCTCCAGGGCCGGCGCCACCGCGACCTGCGGCGCCCGGACCGGGTGCTCGCCACCGCCAAGCACTTCGCCGGCGACGGGCTGACCACCTTCGGCACCGGTGAGGGCGACTACACCATCGACCAGGGCATCACCGAGGTCTCCCGCGCGGAGTTCGCACGCCTCGCGCTCTCGCCCTACGTCCCGGCCGTGCGCCGCCACGACGTCGGCTCGGTGATGCCGTCGTTCTCCAGCGTCGACTGGACCGACGACGGCCTCGGCGACCCGCTGAAGATGCACGCCCACGAGGAGCTGATCACCGGCGTGCTCAAGGGTGACCTCGGCTTCGACGGCTTCGTGATCTCCGACTGGCGCGGCATCCACCAGATCCCGGGCGACTACCCGACCCAGGTCGCGACCTCGGTCAACGCCGGTGTCGACATGTTCATGGAGCCCGCCAGCGGCACCGAGACGGCGTGGCGCGACTTCATCCCGACGCTGGTCTCGCTGGTCGAGGACGGCACCGTCTCGACCGAGCGGATCGACGACGCGGTCGGGCGCATCCTCACCGCCAAGTTCGACCTCGGCCTGTTCGAGCGTCCCTTCACCGACCGGCGCAACCTCGAGGAGATCGGCAGCCCTCAGCACCGCGCCCTGGCCCGCGAGGCCGTGGCGAAGTCGCAGGTGCTGCTGCGCAACCGCCGGCACACCCTCCCGCTGCCCTCCGCCTCGCGCGCACCGGTGTACGTCGCCGGCAGCAACGCCGACAACATCGGCAACCAGGCCGGGGGCTGGACCCTCACCTGGCAGGGCGGGTCGACCAACGTCATCCCCGGGGAGACGATCCTCGACGGGATCCGCGACGCGGCCCGCGGGTCGGTGACCTTCAGCGAGACCGCGTCCACGCCGGTCCCGCGCGGCGCCCACGGCGTCGTGGTCGTGGGCGAGACGCCGTACGCCGAGGGCTTCGGCGACGTCGGCGGTCCGCAGTGGGGCTTCGACCCCGGTGACAACGGGGTGCTGCGCCCGCAGCAGACCATGCAGCTCAACGCCGCCGACCAGGCGGCGGTCGAGACGGTGTGCGCCCAGGCCCGCACCTGCACGGTCGTGGTCGTCTCCGGGCGCCCGATGATCATCGAGCCGGCGCTGCTGGCCGAGATCGACGCCCTGGTCGCCTCGTGGCTGCCCGGCAGCGAGGGCGCCGGGGTGGCGGACGTGCTGTTCGGTCGCCGCCCGTTCACCGGACGGCTCTCGGTCAGCTGGCCGCGGTCGCTGGAGCAGGAGCCGATCAACGTCGGTGACGGCCAGGACCCGCTCTACGGCTACGGCTGGGGGCTCCGCACCCGCGGCCACGGCCACGGCCACGGGGGCCACGGTCACGGGGGACACGGCCACGGCGGACACGGTCCTGGGGGCGGACACCGCTGAGCACACCCCTCATGGCCCCTCATGGCCCCGGACGCGCGATAGCGTCCGGGGCCATGACGGCACTCAGGTTCAGCGGACCGGTCCTGCCCGACGGCGACACGCGCGACGTCTACGTCGTGGACGGGCGGATCACCTTCGAGCGCCAACCCGGGGCCGAGACCGCCGCCCGCGGCTGGATCGTCCCCGGCCTCGTCGACGCCCACAACCACCTCGGCCTCGAGGACACCGGCGCGGTCAGCGACGAGGAGACCGAGCGCCAGGCGCTCGCCGACCGTGCGGTGGGCGCGCTGCTGCTGCGCGACTGCGGCTCGCCGGCCGACACCCGCTGGGTGCACGAGCGCGAGGACCTGCCGCGCCTGGTGCGTGCCGGGCGCCACATCGCCCGCACCCGCCGCTACCTGCGCGACTACGGCCACGAGGTCGAGCCCGCGGACCTCGTCGCCTGCACCGTCCGCGAGGCGCAGGCAGGCGACGGGTGGGTCAAGCTGGTCGGCGACTGGATCGACCGCGAGGCGGGCGACCTCACCCCGTCGTTCCCCGCGGAGTCCTTCGCCGCGGCGATCTCGGCCGCCCACGAGCACGGCGCCAAGGTCACCGCCCACTGCTTCGGGCGCGACGTGCTCCCCGCGCTGCTCGATGCCGGCATCGACTGCATCGAGCACGGCACCGGGCTCTCCCTCGAGCACGTGGAGCAGATGGCTGCGCGGGGCGTGGCGCTGGTCCCGACGGTCATGCAGACCGCGAAGTTCCCGGCCTTCGCGCGCGACGGGCGCGCCAAGTTCCCGGCGTACGCCACGACGATGGAGGATCTCTACGCCCGCCGCCGCGAGGTGCTGATGAGCGCCCACGAGGCCGGCGTCGCGATGTACGTCGGCAGCGACGGCGGCGGCCCGGCGCGCCACGGGCACCTGCCCGGCGAGGTGCTGGCGATGGTCGAGATGGGCCTGCCCGCCGACTACGTGCTGGGCGCGGCCTCGTGGCGCGCCCGGGAGTGGCTGGGCTGGAACAGCGGCCTCGAGGAGGGCGCACCCGCCGACTTCGTCGTGTACGACGCGGACCCGCTGGCCGACCTGTCGGTGCTCTACCGCCCCGCGTGCGTGGTGCTGCGGGGCCGAGTGGTGGAGACCGCCTGACCCGGGCACATCCCGCGCACGGCCGGATTTCGGTGGTGCGGAGGTGTCTGGCATCATGTTCTGTTGAGTCCTGTGCGCCCGGGACCCTCTCACCCCGGGCGATGCAGTGCCATCGGCGGCCAAGGCCCGGTCCCCACCTGGAGACGAGGCCGTCACCCATTCACGATTCCAAGGAGACACCACAAACGTGGCCGTCAAGATCCGTCTGAAGCGCCTCGGCAAGATCCGGGTTCCGCAGTACCGCATCGTCGTCGTCGACTCGCGCAAGAAGCGCGACGGTCGTGTGATCGAGGAGATCGGCAAGTACCACCCCAAGGAGGAGCCGTCGTTCATCGACGTCACCTCGGAGCGGGCGCAGTACTGGCTGGGCGTCGGCGCGCAGCCGACCGAGGCCGTCGAGGCCATCCTCAAGATCACCGGCGACTGGCAGAAGCACAAGGGCCTGCCGGGCACCGAGGGCACCCTGCGCGTGGCCGAGCCCAAGCGCGACAAGCTCGAGGTCTTCAACGAGGCCCTCAAGGAGGCGCACGGCGCCGCGGCGGCCGAGGCCGTCACCAAGAAGGCCAAGAAGGACGAGTCCAAGAAGGACGAGTCCAAGAAGGACGAGCCCAAGGCTGAGGCGAAGACCGAGGACGCTCCGGCTGCCGACGTCAAGGCCGGTCAGAGCCCTGAGGACGCCACCGTCGAGGCGGAGACCGCCGAGACCAAGGGCGAGGCCTGAGCGCCATGCTCGCCGACGCTCTCGAGCACCTCGTGCGCGGGGTCGTCGAGCACCCCGATGACGTCTCCGTCCGTGACAAGGAACTGCGTCGCGGATCGATCCTCGAGGTCCGGGTCCACCCCGACGACCTCGGCAAGGTGATCGGCCGAGGCGGGCGCACCGCCTCGGCGTTCCGGACCGTCATCTCGGCGCTCGCCGGCAAGGGTGGCGCCCGGATCGACTTCGTCGACGTCGACCGCCGCCGCTGAGCGGAGGCCGACGGAGCACCGACACGGGTGCCGCGCCGCGAGGCGCGGCACCCGTGCTGCATTTCTGGCCGACACCCGGCCACCCCCTGTGACGACGTCTGGAAGAAGGAACGCGTTGGAGACCATCGAGGTCGTGGTTGGCCGCATCGGCAAGCCGCACGGCATCCGCGGTGAGGTCACCGTCGATGTCCGCACCGACGAGCCGGAGCGCCGCTTCGCACCCGGCACCGTGCTGCGCGCGACGCCCCCGCGGGGCTCGGAGTCGCGCCTGCGTGAGCTGCGGGTCGAGCGGTTCCGCTGGCACCAGCAGGTGCTGCTGGTGACCTTCGCCGAGCTCGGCGACCGCAATGGGGCCGAGGCGGCCCGGGGCAGCGTGCTGCACGCCGACATCCCGGTCGACGCCACCCCCGAGGACCCCGACGAGTTCTACGACCACCAGCTGGTCGGGCTCGCGGTCTCCGACCTCGACGGCACCCACCTCGGCGAGGTGACCGGGCTGACCCACGGCGCCCAGGACCTGCTGATGGTCCGCACCCCCGACGGCCGCGACACCCTGGTGCCGTTCGTCAAGGCCCTGGTGCCCGAGGTCGACCTGGCCGCCCGCCGGGTCGTCGTCGCGGACCGCCCGGGCCTGGTGACGCCTCTGCCCGACGACGAGCCGTCGGACGAGGCCGGCCAGCACAGCAACCGCGACGGGCGGGGCTGAGCCGCCGTGCGGCTGGACTACCTGACGATCTTCCCCGACTACCTCGCCCCGCTGCAGCTCTCGCTGCCGGGCAAGGCGGTCGCCTCCGGGCTGCTCGAGATCCACGTGCACGACCTGCGCACCTGGGCCCACGACCGGCACCGCACCGTCGACGACACGCCGTACGGCGGCGGCGCGGGCATGGTGATGAAGCCCGAGCCGTGGGGCGAGGCGTTCGACGAGCTCGGCCTCGACGGCGCGACCCTGGTGGTCCCGACGCCGTCGGGTGAGCCGTTCAGCCAGGCCACGGCGCGCGAGCTGGCCACCCGGGAGCGGCTGGTGTTCGCCTGCGGTCGCTACGAGGGCATCGACCAGCGGGTGCTCGACCACGCCCGCACCCGGACCGAGGTCCGCGAGATCTCGATCGGCGACTACGTGCTCAACGGCGGCGAGGTGGCCGCGCTGGCGATCACCGAGGCGGTCGTGCGCCTGCTGCCCGGGTTCATGGGCAACGCCGCCTCGCTGCTGGAGGAGTCCCACGAGGACGGGCTGCTGGAGTACCCCGTCTACACCAAGCCGGCCGCCTGGCGCGGGCACGAGGTGCCGCCGGTGCTGCTCTCGGGCGACCACGGCCGGATCGCGACCTGGCGCCACGAGCAGGCGCTGCGGCGTACCGCCGAACGGCGCCCGGACCTGCTGCACGCCAGCGCGGCGGCGGGGGAGTGGGAGATCGTCCCCGCCGGGCCCGGGGACGCCGCCGAGATCCTGGTCCTGCAGCGCGCCTGCTGGGTGCAGGAGGCGCTGGTCAACGACTCCCTGGCGATCCCGCCGCTGCACGAGTCGCTGGACGACGTGCGCGCGGACCTCACGACCTGGGACACCTACGTGGTGCGCTCCGGCGGGCGCCTCGTCGGTGGCGTCCGCGGCCGGCTGAACGGCACCGAGTGGGACATCGGGCGGCTGATGGTCGTCCCCGACCTGCAGGGTCGCGGCCTGGGCCGGATGCTGCTGGAGCACGCGCAGGCCGTCGCCCACCCCGATGCCACGAGCTACGTGCTGTTCACCGGCGTGCACAGCGCGCAGAACCAGCGGATGTATCGCAAGGCCGGCTTCCGGGTGCGCGACGACGTCGAGGCCCCCGCCGGCGCGGTCGTGATGACCAAGCCGGTGCGCCGGCGGATTTCGAGGCGCTGAGCGCGGTGTGGCAGACTGGCTCGTCGGCCAGTCGGTCGAAGGGCGGCTCCGAGACACACACGGAGGGCCCGCGCGGGGATCCTGCCACAGGGGGACCGGCGCCACCGACCACCGCACCGCCCGCCGGTGCAGCTGAGCCGCGACCCGACCAGCACCACCGAACCGCGTCTGACCTGTGGCACACGCGAGGAGAGACAATGACCAACATCCTTGCCGAGCTCGGCAACGCCGCGAAGCGCGACGACGTCCCGGCCTTCCGCGCCGGCGACACCGTCAAGGTCCACGTGAAGGTCATCGAGGGCAGCCGCTCGCGTGTCCAGATCTTCCAGGGCGTCGTCATCCGGATCCACGGCTCGGGCATCGGCCGCACCTTCACCGTCCGCAAGGTCTCCTTCGGCGTCGGCGTCGAGCGCACCTTCCCGCTGCACTCCCCGATCTTCGAGCAGATCGAGATCGTGACCCGCGGTGACGTGCGTCGCGCCAAGCTCTACTACCTGCGCAACCTGCGCGGCAAGGCCGCCAAGATCAAGGAGCGCCGCGAGTTCTGATCCCGTCGGGACCGGCTCTCAGGGCCGGTTCCTAGGATCGACGCGTGACCACCGAGGACCGCGAGACCCCCGCCGACGATGTTGGCCCCGGGGACTCGCGGTCCTCGTCGTCTCGGCGGCACCGGTTGCGCTGGTGGCACGAGCTGCTCGTCGTGGCGGTGGTCGCGCTGGTCGCCGCCGTGCTGGTCAAGACCTTCCTGATCCAGCCGTTCTACATCCCCTCGGAGTCGATGGAGCCCGGGCTGGTCGAGGACGACCGGATCCTGGTGGAGAAGTCGTCGTACTGGTTCGGCTCGCCGCAGCGCGGGGACGTGGTCGTGTTCGCCGACCCGGGCGGGTGGCTGGAGGACACCGGCGGCGACGTCGGCACGCTGAGCAGCGCGCTGTCCCGCCTCGGGCTGCAGCCGACCGGCGGGCACCTGGTCAAGCGGGTCATCGGCACGGCGGGGGACACGATCGTGTGCTGCGACGAGGAGGGCCACCTCGAGGTGAACGGCGAGATCGTCATCGAGCCCTACGCCCGGCCCGACGCCGACGGCTGCTACGGGCCGATGCTGGTGGGCTCGGGCTGCGCGTGGAGCGCGGGGCCGGTGCCCGACGGGCAGGTCTTCGTGATGGGCGACAACCGGGCCCACTCGGCCGACTCCTCCTACCGGCTGTGCCTGCCCGCGGCCGTGGGCTGCGAGCCCGACCCGTACGTCGACGTGGACCTGGTGGTCGGCAAGCTGGCCGCGGTGGTGTGGCCGCTGGGCCGCCTCGACCTGGGTGGCGGCACCGACGTGTTCCTCGAGGTGCCCGCGCCATGAGCGTGCTGCCACGCGGGGTGACCGTGCGGCGCGACGCCGGGATGTACGGCTACGAGCGCGCGCTGGTCCGCCACGGTCTTGACCCGGTGGCCGGCGTCGACGAGGCCGGCCGCGGGGCCTGCGCCGGCCCGCTCGTCGCCGGGGCGGTCGTGCTGAGGCCCGGACGCAGCGGCATCGTGCCGGGGCTCGCGGACTCCAAGCTGCTCACCGAGCGGGCCCGGGAACGCTGCTACGAGGAGGTCGTGGCCCGGGCGCTGTCGTGGTCGGTGGTCGTGGTCTCCCACGAGGAGTGCGACCGGCTCGGCATGCACGTCGCCAACGTCGAGGCGCTGCGTCGCGCGGTCGCGCTGCTCGATGTCCGCCCGGCGTACGTGCTCAGCGACGGGTTCCCCGTCGACGGGCTGGGGGTGCCCAACCTCGCGATCTGGAAGGGCGACCGAGTGGCGGCCTGCGTCGCAGCCGCGTCGATCATCGCCAAGGTGACCCGCGACCGGCTGATGACCGGACTGGACGCGGAGTACCCGGCGTACGACTTCAAGACCCACAAGGGTTACATCACCCGCACCCACACCGCCGCGCTGCGCGAGCACGGCCCGTGCCCGGTCCACCGGATGCGGTTCGTCAACGTCCGGCGGGCCGCGGGCCTCGAGGTCGACGGAGCGGGGCACAATGGCGAGATCCTGTCGGTCGCGGCAGGGGAGAGCCTGGAGGAGACGCGATGAGCACCGAGGACCTCGAGCGCTACGAGGCCGAGATGGAGCTCACCCTCTATCGCGAGTACCGCGACGTCGTCGGCATCTTCAAGTACGTCGTGGAGACCGACCGCCGCTTCTACCTGTGCAACCAGGTCGACGTGAAGGCGCGCACCGAGGCCGGCGAGGTCTTCTTCGAGGTCTCGATGACCGATGCCTGGGTCTGGGACATGTACCGCCCCGCCCGCTTCGCCAAGAACGTCAAGGTGCTGACCTTCAAGGACGTCAACGTCGAGGAGCTCAACGCAGCCGACATCGACCCGCCCAAGCCGTAGCCCGCGCCGGGCCACCGGGCGTCCACAGGCGAGCTGGTCCCGCGGCCTGTCCACAGGCACCGCAGGGTCGCCCCGGGACGGGGGCCGGGCGCACGGAGGCTGACCGCAGGAGGTCAGCCCATGACGACGACAGCAGCCCGCAACCTTGCCCTCGGGCAGTACGGCGAGACCCTGGCGGTGCGCCACCTCACCCAGCGGGGCATGGTCCTGCTCGACCGCAACTGGCGCTGCGACGCCGGCGAGATCGACCTGGTGCTCCGCGACGGCCCGGTGCTGGTGGTGTGCGAGGTCAAGACCCGCTCCAGCACCGAGCGCGGCACACCCCACGAGGCGGTCGACGAGGTCAAGCTCGCCCGGCTGCAGCGGCTGGGCGAGCGCTGGCGCCAGGCGCGCGGCATCGGGCCGGTGGACATCCGGGTCGACCTGGTCGCGGTGCTGCGCCCGCGCAAGGGCGCCTCGGTGGTCGAGCACGTCGCCGGGATCGGCTGAGGCCGTTCGCCACCGCGCGCGCACGGTGTCGCAGCGCGGCGCGATGGTCTGGGCGAACGGTCGGGGGCGCCGTAGATTCGGGCCGTCGGGGCGAGAGCCCAGTGGCTGGCGCTGAGGGAGGTGCACGGCAATGGCGCACGAGCGAGACAGGTGGAGCATCGGGCGGCATCTCGACCCGTGGTTCGACGCCCGGTTCGAGTCGACCTGGTCGCGTCGTCTGGCAAAGGTTGTCGCCGTCGTGGTCGTCGTGGGCCTGGGCTCCTACCTGCTCGGTGTCGGGCTCGGCCGGGCAGCGAGCTGAGGCAGGTTCGCAGCACATCACCGCACGGACGTGAAGAGACCCTCGAGATCGCGGCACCTGCCGGACGAACGCCCGGTCGGCCATGATGTCCAGCCCTGCCTCCTCCGCGGACGTCTGCAGCCGCCTCAGGGCGTCGTCCAAGGAGGCGATCCCGGGCGGCTGCCTGAGCAGCCACAGCCGACCGGCGGGCGTGGGGGCAGACCGCACTCGGCGAGGAGCTCGTTGGCGTCCGACTCCATCTCGAAGTAGTCCGCAGCGGACCACGGCACCGTTCGAGCCGGGTCCAGAGCGGTGCCTCGGGCGCTGGTTCGAAGCGGGTGTGCCCCGAAGGTGGAGGGGGTCCGTCTCCACGCCCCAGTCGACCGATGTCATGCCCCGGAGGCTGGCACCTGACTGCCCGCGATGTCCCGGGCCGCGGTGGGGCCGCTGACCGTCCACAGACGCCCGGCCCTGGCGGTGGGTCCACAGGGGCGGCCGCTGGCCTGCGGCACGGGGGCCGGGCGCACGGAGGCTGACCGCAGGAGGTCACCACATGACGACGACAACAAACCGCAACCCTGCCCTCGGGCAGTATGGCGAGACCCTGGCGGTGCGCCCGCGCACGGGCGCCTCGGTGGTCGAGCACGTCGCCGGGATCGGCTGATGCCGTTCGCCACCGCGCGCACGGTGTCGCTGCGCGGCGCCCTCGGACACGTGATCGACGTGCAGAGCGACGTCTCGCCCGGCCAGGTGGGCACCACGATGGTGGGCCGCCCCGACGTCTCGCTCAACGAGTCCCGTGATCGGGTGCGGATGGCGATCATCAACTCCTCGCTGCCCTGGCCGGCCACGAAGCGGATCACGATCCTGCTCTCGCCCGCCGACCTCCACAAGTCCGGCACCCACTTCGACCTCGCGATCGCGGTGTCGCTGCTGGCCGCCGCCGGGTGCGTTCCGCCGCGGGCGCTGGAGGAGGCGCTTTTCATCGGCGAGCTCTCGCTGGACGGGGCGCTGCGCCCGGTGCAGGGGGTGCTGCCGATGGTGCTCGCTGGCTCGGCGCGCGGGCTGCGCCGGGTGTTCGTCCCCGAGCCCCAGGCCCAGGAGGCGGCGATGGTGCCCGGCACCTCCGTGCTCGGCATGCGCTCGCTGGCTCAGGTGGTGGCCGAGCTGCGCGGCGAGGAGGTGCCCGAGGCGCCGCCGGTGGTCACGTCCTCGGGCTCGCGGCTGCTCTCCTGGCGCGGGGAGACCCGCATGGAGGAGGTCGACATGGCCGACCTGATGGGCCTGGAGGACACCCGCTACGCCCTCGAGGTGGCCGCCGCCGGCGGACATCACCTGATGCTGTCCGGGCCCAAGGGCGCGGGCAAGACCAGCATCGCGGAGCGGCTGCCCTCGGTGCTGCCCGACCTCGAGCCCGACGAGTCCCTCGAGCTGACCGCGCTGCACTCCCTGGCCGGCACCCTCGACCCCGACCAGGGGATGCTGGTGCGCCCGCCGTTCTCGGCTCCGCACCACGACGCCAGCAAGACCAGCATCGTGGGCGGCGGCTCGGGACAGGTGCGCCCCGGCGCGGTCAGCCTGGCCCACGGGGGCGTGCTGTTCCTCGATGAGTTCCCGCTCTTTCGCAGCGACGTGATCGAGGCGCTGCGCCAGCCCCTGGAGAGCGGCGACATCGTGATCGCCCGCACCGAGGAGCAGGTGCGCCTCCCGGCGCGCGGCATCGTGGTGCTGGCCTGCAATCCGTGCCCCTGCGGGGAGTACACCGTCAGCGCGCGCACCAACCGCTGCCAGTGCCCGGAGGTGCGCCGCCGCGACTACCGGGCCAAGGTGACCGGCCCGGTCGCCGACCGCGTCGACATCGTGCGCCACGTGCCGGCGTTCAGCCCCCACGACGACCACCGGTTCGCGGTGCGGGAGTCCTCGGCGGTGATCCGGCGCCGGGTGCACGCCGCGCGGCGCCGCCAGGCCGAGCGGTACGCCGGACTCGCGTGGCGTCTCAACGCCCACGTCCCCGGCGCGGTGCTGCGCGAGGAGTGGCCCCTGGACGCGGCCGGCCAACGGCTGCTCGACGACCGCATCTACGCGGGGCGCCTCACCGCGCGCGGCGCGGTCCGCGTGCACCGTCTGGCGCTGAGCGTGATGGACCTCGCCGCGGTGCGCAACGGCGCGGTGCGCCCCGGCCCGGGCCCCGGCGCCGAGGACGTCGCCGCCGCGCTGCAGCTGCGCCTGGGCGAGCCGCTCGCGCTCGAGGTGATCGAGGTGCGCGCCGGATGAGCGCGCCGGAGGAGGAGCGCCTGGCCCGGGCCGCGCTGTCGCGCCTGACCGAGCCGGGGGAGCCGCGGCTGACCAGCCTGGTGGCCCAGCTCGGGCCGGTGGTGCTGCGCGACCGGCTGCTGGAGGGCCGGGGCAGCGACGGGCTCCAGGACGACGTCGCGACCCGGCTGGCGGCGTGCGACCCGGTCGCGGAGCTGGAGCGCGCCGACCGCCTGGGCCTGCGGTTCGTGATCCCCGGCGACGAGGAGTGGCCCACCCAGCTCGACGACCTCGCCGCGGTCGAGCCGCTGCACCGGCGCGGCGGCGTACCCGTGGGCCTGTGGGTCCGCGGCCCGCTGCGCCTCGACACGTTGCGCCACCCGGTCGCGGTCGTCGGGTCCCGGTCGGCGACCACCTACGGCACCGCGGTTGCCGCGGAGATCTCCGCGATCGTCGGCCGGGAGGGCTACGCGGTCGTCTCGGGTGCGGCGTACGGCATCGACCACGCCGCCCACCGGGGAGCGGTGGCCGCCGACGGCCCGAGCGTCGCGGTGCTGGCGTGCGGGGCCGACCGGGTCTACCCGGTCGCGCACCGGGCGATGCTGGAGTTCCTCGCTGCCGAGGGCGCGGTCGTCTCCGAGGCGCCGCCGGGGTGCTCCCCGACCCGGATCCGGTTCCTCAGCCGCAACCGGCTCATCGCCGCCCTGGCCGAGGGGACGGTGGTGGTCGAGGCGGCGGTGCGCAGCGGCGCCCTCAACACCGCGACCTGGACCTCACGGCTCAACCGACACCTGATGGGCGTGCCCGGCCCGGTCACCAGCGCGTCCTCCCAGGGCGTGCACGAGCTGGTGCGCAGCGGCGCCGCCACGCTGGTGACCTCCGGCGCGGACGTCCTGGAGGCGCTCGGCGCGGTGGGGGAGCACCTGGTCGAGACCCCACGGGCCCGCGAGCGGTCCCGCGACCGGCTCACCCGGCGCCAGCAGCAGGTGCTCGACGCGGTGCCGGTGTTCCAGGGCGCCCCGGTCGACTCGGTGGCGCGCGCCGCGGGGATCGCCCTGCTGGAGGTGCAGACGGCGCTGGCCGGCCTGGAGCGCACCGGCTACGTCGAGCGTGACGAGGACGGCTGGCGGCTCGCCGCCCTCGCTCACGACTGAGACGGGACGGCGTTCCTAGACTCGGCCCATGACCGACGACGACGCCGGGACGCCGGCGCCCGCCGCCGAGGACGATGCCCTGCCCGAGCCGATGGCGCGGGTGCTGGGCGACTACGAGCGCCACCTCGTCTCCGAGCGCGACCTGACCCCGCACACCGTGCGCGCCTACCTCGGCGACGTCGCCGGACTGCTGGAGCACGCCTCGCGCCTGGGCCACACCGACGTCGCCGAGCTCGACCTGCGCACCCTGCGCAGCTGGCTGGCCAAGCAGCAGACCCTCGGGCGCTCGCGCACCACCATCGGACGCCGGGCCACGGCCGCCCGGGTCTTCACCGCCTGGCTGGCGCGCACCGGGCGACTGCCCACCGACGTCGGCTCGAGCCTGGGCTCGCCGAAGGCCCACCGCACCCTGCCAGCGGTGCTGCGCGCCGACGAGGCCAGCGACCTGATCGCCGCGGCCACCGACCTCGCCGACGACGGCCCGGTCGGCCTGCGCGACGTGGCGATGCTGGAGCTGCTCTACGCCACGGGCATCCGGGTCGGGGAGCTCGTCGGCCTCGACGTCGACGACCTCGACGACGACCGGCAGCTGGTGCGGGTGCTGGGCAAGGGGCGCAAGGAGCGCTCCGTGCCGTTCGGGCGCCCGGCCGCCCGAGCCCTGCGGTTCTGGCTGCGCCAGGGGCGTCCGATGCTCGCCCAGGACCACTCCGGGGCGGCGCTGTTCCTCGGCGTGCGCGGTGGGCGCATCGACCAGCGCGCGGTCCGCACGCTGGTGCACCGCCGCATCAGCGCGGTGCCGGGCGCACCCGACATCGGTCCTCACGGGCTGCGCCACAGCGCGGCGACACACCTGATCGAGGGCGGCGCCGATCTGCGCTCGGTGCAGGAGCTGCTCGGCCACGCCTCCCTGGCGACCACCCAGCTCTACACCCACGTGAGCAGCGAACGGCTGCGTCGCGCCTACCAGCAGGCGCACCCGCGCGCCTGAGCCGCCACGGCCCGGGCCGCGAGCGGACGCCATGCGGGCTCGGGCCCGGGCAGGAGCAGCGGCATCGCACCCGACGGGGGCCGCGCCACGCGGGACACCCCGGGCGGCGCCGCCAGCGGGAGCAGCCGCACCGGGCCGCCGCCGACGAGCCGCAGCGGGTCGAGGTAGGTCTCCGCGCCCTCGATCCATCCCCAGTGCAGGCACGCCCGCGGGGCGCAGTGCGAGCCCGCGGTCTCCAGGCTCCCCAGCGCGCCGCCGGCCGGCACGGCGGCGCCGACCTCCAGTCCCGCCGTCACCGGCTCGTACGTCGTGCGGGTCGCGCCGTGGTCCACCACGACCACGCCGCGACCGGCCAGGCGGCCGGCGAACGTCACGGTGCCGGGCAGCGCTGCCCGCACCCGCGCCCCGGGGACCCCCAGCAGGTCCACCCCGCGGTGCCCCGGCCCCCACGGCTGCTCCGGTGGGTCGAAGCGCGCGACGACCTCGGGCACGGGGGCCAGGGGCCACACCCCGACCGGGTCCTCGGCGCCCGCGGCGGGACCCCCTCCGAGCAGCGGCACGCACCCGAGGGCGAGCCCGACGACGGCCGCCCGCAGACGGGAGGAGACCCTGGGGGAGAGACGCGAGACCACCATGTCGGCAAGGCTCGGTCCCGCCGGCGCCGGGCGGGCGCTGCAGCGCCCATGCGGGGGACGACGGGGCGCGAACGGCGGGCTGTGGGCGGCCGGTGGCTCGATTGGTCGGGTGCCCCGGTCCTCCCGTAGGCTGGGCGTCGCAATCTGTGTGACTTCGCGCGGATTGACTTCGCACGTCGGCTGACCACGACGGGCCCTGCTCCAGGGTTCGAGCACCCGTGGGCGGCGGTCCTCGGTCCCGGGCAACCGGGTCGGACCCCGCGCCGGCGTCAGGGCGAACGGCACCCGCCGGATCGCACGAACTGAAAACGACCGGACTTACCGCCGGTGGGCCCTCCTGCGCGAACAGGTGAAGGGCGCACACGTCGGCGGTGGGCCCACACAGGAGAGAGAATCACCATGGCAGTCGTGACCATGCGCCAGCTCCTCGAGAGCGGCGTCCACTTCGGACACCAGACCCGTCGCTGGAACCCGAAGATGAAGCGCTTCATCATGACCGAGCGCAACGGCATCTACATCATCGACCTGCAGCAGTCGCTGGCCTACATCGACCGCAGCTACGCCTTCATCAAGGAGACCGTGGCCAAGGGCGGGACGATCATGTTCGTCGGCACCAAGAAGCAGGCCCAGGAGGCGATCGCCGAGCAGGCGACCCGCGTCGGCATGCCCTACGTCAACCAGCGCTGGCTGGGCGGCATGCTCACCAACTTCCAGACCGTGCACCAGCGGATCAACCGCCTCAAGGAGCTTGACGACGTCGACTTCGACAACGTCGCCGGCTCGGGCCGCACGAAGAAGGAGCTCCTGCAGATGAAGCGGGAGCGCGACAAGCTCGACAAGACCCTGGGCGGCATCCGCGAGATGGGCCGCGTCCCGTCCGCCGTCTGGATCGTCGACACCAAGAAGGAGCACCTCGCCGTCGAGGAGGCTCGCAAGCTCCGGATCCCGATCATCGGCATCCTGGACACCAACTGCGACCCCGACGAGGTCGACTTCCCGATCCCGGGCAACGACGACGCGATCCGCGCCGTCGGCCTGCTGACCCGCGTCGTCGCCGACGCCGTCGCCGAGGGCCTCATCGCCCGCTCCGGTGGCAAGGCCGAGGGCGAGACCGCCACGCCGGCCGAGCCGCTCGCCGAGTGGGAGCGCGAGCTCCTGACCGGTGACGCCGAGAAGGCCGCCGAGACCGCCACCGACGCCACCGACGCTGCCGCGTCCGAGGCCACCGGTGCCGCCTCCGAGGGTGCGGAGGCCGCCGAGGTCGCCGAGACCGCTGCCCCCGCCACCGAGGGTGCCGAGGCGACCGAGGTCGCCGACGAGGCGAAGGCCTGATCAAGCCGTACGACGCAGCGACCGCGGGCCGATGGCCCGCGGTCCGCTGCGCGTGTGGCCCGGCTCGCGAGGCCCGACCGGTCGCCGAGCCGTACCGACTCCCCACCAGACGACACAGAGGGAAGACCCACCATGGCTAACATCTCCGCGGCCGACGTCAAGAAGCTCCGTGAGCTCTCCGGCGCCGGCATGATGGACTGCAAGAAGGCGCTCACCGAGGCCGAGGGCGACTTCGAGAAGGCCGTCGAGATCCTGCGCATCAAGGGTGGCAAGAAGATGGCCGAGCGCGCCGCCGAGCGCGAGGCCTCCGCCGGCCTGGTCGCCACCGCCGGTGGTGCTCTCATCGAGCTCAACTGCGAGACCGACTTCGTCGCCAAGAACGACGCGTTCATCGCCGCCGCCGACCAGATCGCCGCGGTCGCGAACGAGAACAAGATCGGCGACGCCGAGGCGCTCAAGGCCGCCGAGCTCAACGGCAAGACCGTCGGCGAGGTCGTCAACGACCTGGCCGTCTCCATCGGCGAGAAGATCGAGCTCGGCCGCGTGGCGTACTTCGACGGCGAGGTCGTCACCTACATGCACCGTCGCGCCGCGGACCTGCCGCCGGCCGTCGGCGTCATCATCGAGTACACCGGTGACGAGGCCGCCGCGCGCGCCGCCGCCATGCAGGTCGCCGCGATGCGCCCGAAGTACCTCACCCGTGACGAGGTCCCCGCGGACGTCGTCGCCAAGGAGCGTGAGATCGCCGAGGCGACCTCGCGCGAGGAGGGCAAGCCCGAGCAGGCGATCGCCAAGATCACCGAGGGTCGCCTCAACGGCTTCTTCAAGGACGTCGTCCTGCTGGAGCAGCCCTCCGTCGTGGAGAACAAGAAGTCGGTCCAGGCGGTGCTGGCGGACTCCGGCACCCAGCTGACCCGCTTCGCCCGTTTCGAGGTCGGGGCCTGATCCACTAGGTTTCACCCCAGACGTCACGAGGAGGCCGGTCCCGCTTGATCCCCCACACACGAGGATCAGCGGACCGGCCTTCTTGCATCTCCCGCCCACCCCGATGAAGGGAACCCCCTTGACTGGTTACCGCCGTGTCCTCCTGAAGCTCTCCGGAGAGGTCTTCGGTGGCGGACAGGTCGGCCTCGACCTCGATGTCATCAACGGCATCGCCGCCGAGATCGCCGATGTCGCCCGCTCCGGCACCGAGGTGGCGATCGTCGTCGGCGGTGGCAACTTCTTCCGCGGCGCCGAGCTCCAGCAGCGCGGCATGGAGCGTGCCCGCGCCGACTACATGGGCATGCTCGGCACCGTGATGAACTGCCTGGCGCTGCAGGACTTCATCGAGAAGAACGGCGTCGAGACGCGGGTGCAGACCGCGATCACGATGGGCCAGGTCGCCGAGCCGTACATCCCGCGCCGCTCGATCCGTCACCTGGAGAAGGGCCGGGTCGTGATCTTCGGCGCCGGCGCCGGCATGCCGTTCTTCTCCACCGACACCGTCGCCGCCCAGCGCGCGCTCGAGACCCGCTGCGAGGTGATCTTGATGGGCAAGCAGGGCGTGGACGGCGTCTACGACTCCGACCCCAAGACCAACCCCTCCGCGGTCAAGTTCGACACCCTCACCTACGACGAGTTCATCGCCCGCGACCTCAAGGTCGCCGACGCCACGGCGGTCAGCCTGGCCCGCGACAACGACGTCGACATGGTCTTCTTCAACCTCTCCACGCCCGGCACGATCGCCCGCGCGGTCTCGGGTGAGAAGATCGGTACGACGGTCTCGCGGGGCTGACCCGCCCCGTACGACCGGCCGCACCACCCACCGAGCAGCAGCGAACACACAGGAGCACCCGTGATCAACGAGATCCTCAACGAGGCCGACGCCAAGATGGGCAAGTCGGTGGAGTCCACCCGCGAGGAGTTCGCCGCGATCCGCGCCGGGCGTGCTCACCCCAACATGTTCAGCAAGATCCTGGTCGACTACTACGGCTCGCTGACGCCGATCCAGCAGCTCGCGTCCTTCACCGCCCCCGAGGCACGCACGATCCTGGTCGCGCCGTTCGACCAGGGCGCGATGAAGAACATCGAGCGGGCGATCCGCGACTCCGACCTCGGCGTGAACCCCGCCGACGACGGCAAGGTGATCCGCTGCGTGTTCCCCGAGCTCACCGAGGAGCGCCGCAAGGAGTACATCAAGGTCGCCCGCGGCAAGGCCGAGGACGGCCGCGTCGCCGTACGCAACCTGCGCCGCAACGCCAAGCAGCAGCTCGAGCGTCTGGAGAAGGACGGCGAGGTCGGCAAGGACGACGTCACGGGTGCGGAGAAGCGCCTCGACGGCCTGACCAAGAAGCACACCGACGCGATCGACGAGATGCTGAAGAACAAGGAGGCCGAGCTGATCGAGGTCTGAGGACCCCGGCACTCGTCTGACTTCATGCACTCCACCTCAGCGCAGCCCAAGGACCACGGCCGCGCCGGGCGTGACCTGCGCGCGGCCTTCGGCTCCGCGTTCGTCCTGCTCGGCGCCGTCGTCGCCTCCCTGATGGTCGAGAAGACCGTCTTCATGGTGATCGTCGCGATCGCCGTCGTGGTCGCCATCTGGGAGCTGCACAAGGGCTTCCTCGCCAAGGACATCGACCTGCCCGAGCAGCCGATGATGGTCGGCGGCCTGGTGATGGTGGTGGTGGCGTACTTCTGGGGCGCCCCGGCGCTGGTCACCGCCACGGCGGTGACCGCGCTGGCGATCATGCTGTGGCTGCTGCGCCGCGGGATCGACGGCTACGTCAAGAACGCCACCGCCGCGGTCTTCACCGTCATCTATGTGCCGTTCCTCGGCTCGTTCGTGGCCCTGATGCTCGCGGAGGGTGGCACCACCGGCGGCGGGTTCGACGACGACGGCGTCAAGGGCATCCTGGTCTTCGTGCTGGTCACGATCGCCTCCGACACCGGGGGGTACGCCGCGGGCGTGCTCTTCGGCAAGCACCCGATGGCCCCGGTCATCTCCCCGAAGAAGTCCTGGGAGGGCTTCGCCGGCTCGATCGTCTTCACCGTGGTGGCCGGCTGGGCGCTGGTCACCTACCTCCTCGACGGTGACTGGTGGGTGGGCATCGCGCTCGGCCTCATCGCCGTGGTGATGGCGACGCTCGGCGACCTGTGCGAGTCGGTCATCAAGCGCGACCTCGGCATCAAGGACATGAGCCAGGTGATCCCCGGTCACGGCGGCCTCATGGACCGCCTCGACTCGCTGCTCGCCACGATCGCGCCGATCTGGCTGCTGCTGCACTACGCGGTCTTCTGAGCCGCGCCATGACCTGGTTCCTCGTCCGCCACGGGCGCCCGCTGGTCGACCCGGGCACCCCGGCGGCCTCCTGGGAGCTGGACCCGGCGGGCTTCGACGACGTCTGGGCGCTGCGCGAGCGGCTCCCGCAGGACGACGCGGTCTGGTTCACCTCCCCGGAGCCCAAGGCGGTCGCGACCTGCCAGCTGCTGACCGAGGGCGACGTCGGCATCCTCGACGGCCTGCGCGAGCAGGAGCGAGGTGCTGCGTGGGTCGAGGACTTCGAGGCGACCGTGCGGCGGGCGTTCGCCGACCCCGACGCCCAGGCGCACCCGGGCTGGGAGCCGCTCGCCGCGACCCGGCTGCGGCTGCTCGACGCCGTACGACCGATCCGGCACGCGCACGCCGACACCGACGTGGTGCTCGTGGGCCACGGCACCGCGTGGACGCTGCTCGCGGCCGAGCTGAGCGGAACCGCGCCCGATCTGGATCGCTGGGCGCGCCTCGGCATGCCCGACGTGATCACCCTGCCCGAGCCGCTACCCTCCCTCCGGTGAGCACCGACGAACAGGCACCCGTGCAGCCGGAGCCACCGGCCGCAGGGCCCGGTGCCTCCGCACCCCCGTCGCGGGCGGGGTGGCGCGACCGCGACCACCCGACGTTCACCGCACTGGCCGCGTTCTTCGCCGGTCTGGTGCTCGTCGTGGTCGTCCCCGGCACGTACGCCGCGCTGCTGCGGCTCGTGGTCGATCAGGAGACCGCCGAGGACCTGTTCCCGCTGGCGCTCCTGGCCCTGGTGGTCCCGCTGGTGCTGGCGTTCGTGCCGCGGACCCGGCGGGTCGGGCGCTACCTGCTGCTCGGCATGGTCAGCACCGCGGTGGTGGTCCTCGGCTCGGCAGCGCTCGTGCTGTGGATCCTCTACCGCACCGAGGGCTGAGCGGGCGAGCGGTGGCGGAGGCTGGGGTTTTCGCCCCTCACCGCCCCGGTGGGAGAATCGGCCCTGATGTCTGAGACGCCCCCCGCCGCCGCCCCCTCCGGAGCCACGACGCTCCCGCTGGTCTTCGAGGAGCCCCGCGGCCGCAAGAAGCCGCCGCGCCACCTCGCCGACCTCGACCCCGCGGGCCGCAAGGCGCTGCTGGAGGAGCACGGCCTGCCCGGCTTCCGGGCCAAGCAGCTCTCCACCCACTACTTCGCCCGGCTCGTCGACGACCCGGAGCAGATGACCGACCTGCCCGCCGCTCAGCGCGCGGAGCTCGTCGCGGCGCTGCTGCCCGAGCTGATGACGCCGCTGCGCACGCTCGAGGCCGACAAGGGCACCACCCGCAAGACGCTGTGGAAGCTCTTCGACGGCGCCCTGGTGGAGTCGGTGCTGATGCGCTACCCCGACCGGGCCACGATGTGCGTCTCCAGCCAGGCCGGCTGCGGCATGGCGTGCCCGTTCTGCGCCACCGGCCAGGGCGGCCTGCAGCGCAACATGTCCACCGCCGAGATCGTCGAGCAGGTCGTCGCGGGTGCCCGGGCGCTGGCCCGCGGCGAGGTCCCCGGTGGCCCCGGCCGGGTCTCCAACGTGGTCTTCATGGGCATGGGGGAGCCACTGGCCAACTACAAGGCGGTCATCGGCACCATCCGGCGCCTCACCGACCCCTCGCCCGACGGCCTGGGCATGTCGGCGCGCGGCATCACGGTCTCGACCGTCGGCCTGGTCCCGCGGATCTACCAGCTCACCGACGAGGGCATCCCGGTCACGCTCGCGCTGAGCCTGCACGCCCCCGACGACGAGCTGCGCAACGAGCTGGTGCCGATCAACACCCGCTACTCGGTCGCCGAGACCGTCGAGGCGGCGTGGAACTACGCGCGCACCACCAAGCGCCGGGTCTCGATCGAGTACGCCATGATGCGCGGCATCAACGACCAGGGCCACCGCGCCGACCTGCTCGGCGACGTGCTGCGCTCCTACGGCGACTGGGGCTGGGTGCACGTCAACCTGATCCCGCTGAACCCGACCCCGGGCTCGAAGTGGACCGCTTCGGACCCCGCAGACGAGCGTGAGTTCGTACGCCGCCTGGAGGCCAAGGGCATCCCCACGACGGTCCGCGACACCCGCGGCCGCGAGATCGACGGGGCCTGCGGGCAGCTCGCCGCGACCGAGGACTGACGCCTCAGGCGCCGGCGCGCAGGATCGCGGCCGCCTCCTCGCCGCTGTCGACGAGGTGGACGTGCTCCTCCATCGGTCGTCCGCGCGCGAGCGTCTCCAGCAGCGGCCAGGCCGGCAGCGTCGAGGTCCAGTACTCCCGGCCGACCAGCACCATCGGCGCCAGCGAGGACTCGTCGGCGTAGTAGTTCTCGCACGCGTCCTGGAAGATCTCCTGCACCGTGCCACCGGCGCCGGGCAGGAACACGATCCCGGCGTCGCAGACCTGCAGCAGGATCGCCTCGCGGGTGGAGTTGCGGAAGTACTTCGCGACCGCTGTCGCGAACAGGTTGGGCGGCTCGTGGCCGTAGTGCCAGGTCGGGATGCCCAACGAGTCCGCGCCGGGCGCGAGGTCCGCGCGGACCTCGCGGGCGCTGGTGACCCACGCGTCGATCGAGGGGCGGTACGACGGCACCGCGGACAGCCGCGCGACCGCGTCGTCGAGGTCGGCCGGGCTCGCCGCGGCGTACCACGCGCCGAGGTTGGCCGCCTCCATCGCGCCCGGGCCGCCGCCGGTGGCTACCGCCAGGCGTGCGCCGAGGGCCTGCGCGAGCCGGGCGGCGTCGCGGTACGTCGGGTCGCCGCGCCGAGCGGCGTGCCCGCCCATGACCCCCACGACCCGGCGCGGGGCGGCCCACTCCTGGAGCGCCTGGTCGATCGCGTGGTCGTGCAGCGCCTGGCGCAGCGCGGAGTCCGCCGTGGCGGGGCGCTGGGACCAGGCGTAGGCCCGCCCGTCGAGGGACGCCGCCCAGGTCGGGGCGTCGTAGAGGTCCTCGACGGTGTACAGCGAGGTGCGACCCACCTCGGGCGGCTCCACCGGACCGGCTCCGGGCGGGGCGGCGAGGTCGGTCGCCGGCGGCTGGTCGAGCACCACGGCGCCGGCCGCGCGGGCTCGCTCGGCCTCGGCCGGCGGCCAGGTGCAGCCGAGGAACGTCGCCCCGGAGAGGTCGCGGGAGCGGAGCGCCTCGATGCGACCGGTGAGGTCGAGGGTCCGCACCCGCCAGCCCGAGAGCGACCGGGCCCCGGCCGCCAGACGCCGATCGAGGTCGGCGAGGGAGTCGATGTCGACGATGCGTCCGCGGTGTTGCTCCACCCTGGCGAACCTAGCCGCCGGCGGGTGGCGGCGTGCAGTGGCCGCTCAGTGGCCGCTCAGTACGCCTGCGCCATCAGCTCGGCGAAGAGCGCGTGCTCGTCGGCGTCCAGCCCGCGGGCCCGGGCCCAGGTGCAGATGTTCGTGCAGTCGCGCATCAGGAAGTCCGGGCCCTGGAGGTTGCCGACCAGGTCGACGGCCTGCGGCACGTCGATGAGCACCACCCGCTCGCCGGCCGCGAGCACGTTGTAGGCGGAGAGGTCGCCGTGCACGATCCCGTGGCTGGTCATGGTGACCAGCGCGGCGCGCAGCTGGTCGAACCAGTGGGCGGCCAGCTCCACCGATGGACGGGTCTGGGCCAGCCTCGGCGCGCTGCAGGTGGGGTCGTCCTCGGCGGTGATCCACTCCATCAGGATCTCGGTGCCGTCGACCTGCACGGGGTAGGGGACCGGCACGCCGAGGGTCCACAGCCGCCGCAACGCCTCCCACTCCGAGGCCGCCCACTCGCCGGCGGCGACCTGACGGCCGAACGTGCTCTTGCGCTTGATCGCGCGCTGGTCGCGGGAGCGCCGGGTGCTGCGGCCCTCGGTGTACGCCGCGGCGCGGTGGAAGCTGCGGTGCTCGGGCGCGCGGTAGCGCTTCGCGGCCATCACCACGCCGCGGTCGGGGTCGTGAGGGTCGGCGCGCTCGAGCAGGAAGACGTCGGCCTCCTTGCCGGTCTTGAGGACGCCGAGGTCGGTGTCGACGGCGCCCTGGGAGGTCACGACCCAGTCGGGGCGTGGTTCGGGTCCCCGGGCGAGCGCCTCCACGGCGTACCAGGTGGACCAGCGACGGCCGGGGCCTGCTGGGTCGTCGTACGCCTGGAAGTCGCAGACGAAGGACGGGTCGAGGGTGGCGGGGACGGGGGTGGACGGGTCAGGTGTGAAGTCCTGGGGCATGACGAGGGGTGCTCCGTGCGATCGAGGGGAGGCCAGGGGCCGGGACGGCGATGTGCGCGCCGGTGACAGTCGTGGTCATGTCACGCTCCTCTCGACGGGAGCCCCTCCTGGGCTCGCTCGGGGCAAGCGTCCTCGGCGCCCCGCGTGCGGGGCAACCGGTTCTTGCGGGTGCCCTCCTCAGGCGGCCCGGGAGCCGTGCGGCACCGCGCGGTCGGCCACCCGGTCCCAGCGGTCGTCGATGTGCACGACCGCGCGCCCGAGGCGCTGGAACAGGCTGGCCGCGACGGCCGCCGTGCGTCCGGAGCGGCAGTGCACCCAGAGCTCGCCGGAGGGCAGGGTGGGGCCGATCCGCTCGACGTCGTGGAGGGGCACGTGGATCGCGCCCGGCAGGTGCGCCCGCTCGTGCTCGTCGGCGTCGCGGACGTCGACCAGCACCCGGCGGTGCGCGGGGTCCGCGGCCAGGTAGTCGGCCCACTCGACGCGGCGGTAGCTGGCCGGGGGCGGCTCGGGCGACAGCACGTGGGTGCCGACGCCGTCGATCCCGATCCGGGCCAGGTCGCGCAGCGCCGGCTCGAGGAGGTCGGGGGAGTCGCTGAGCAGCACGATGTCGTCGTGCCAGGGCACCAGCCAGCCGACGTAGGTCGCGAAGTCCGCGGACCACTCGACGTTCACGGTGCCGGGCACGTGCGCCTCGGCGTACCGCTGTCGATCCCGCAGGTCGATGACCCAGGAGCCGCACAGCACGGCATCGGTCACGTCGTCGGCGGTGACCCGGCGGGCGGGGGCGGCGTCGCGACGGTCTTCGAGGCTCATGGTCCCTCCCACGGTGGTAGACGAAAGCGGTGCTAGATAAAGTTCACCGACTTAGTCTAGGTATACCTGCTCGGGCCCGTCGCGACCAGTAGTCCGTCGGAGTACGTTGAGGTGATGCGCACTCCCGTCCTTCGCCGGCTCGCCGCGCTGGTGGCCCCGGCCCTGCTGATCCCGCCGCTGCTCACCAGCCCGTCCGCGGCGCTGGTCGCGGACCCGGTGCCGGGTGCGGCGGGCATCGGCGACCCCTACTTCCCGCTCGACGGCAACGGCGGGATCGACGTGCGCCACTACGACGTGCGCGTCGCCTACGACTTCGACAGCGGGATGCTGCGCGGGCGCACCGACGTGCGCTTGGAGGCCACCCGGTCGCTCGCCAGCTTCCACCTCGACCTGCTGGTGCCGGTGCGCTCGGTGCGGATCGACGGACGCCCGGCGCGCGTCGAGCGCCCACGGCCGCATGAGCTGAAGATCATCCCGCGCCGCCCGCTCGCCGAGGGGCGGGTGGTGACCGTGGAGGTCCGCTACGCGGGTCGCCCGGGGCCGGTGTCCTACGCCGGTGAGAGCAACTGGCTCGCCGACGCCGAGGAGGTGGTCACGATGAACCAGCCGCACATGGCGCCGTGGTGGTTCCCCGCCAACGACCACCCGCTCGACAAGGCCACGATGGACGTGCGGGTCACCGTCCCGCGCCACAAGCAGGTGGTCTCCAACGGCACGCTCGTGGACCGGCGGGTCGACGGGGCACGCGCCACGACGCACTGGCGCTCGGCGGACCCGATGGCGCCCTACCTCGCGTTCTTCGCGGCCGGGCGGTACGCCGTGGCACGCGGCGTACACGACGGTCTGCCGTGGTACGTCGCGGTGTCGAAGGAGCTGCCCCGCCCGGTCGCGCGGCGCGCGATGAGGCTGATGAAGCGGACCCCGGCGATCACCGCGTGGACCGAGACCGTGCTCGGCGACTACCCGTTCGAGAGCACCGGCGGGCTCACGACCTCGCTGGACCCCGGCTTCGCGCTGGAGAACCAGACCCGGCCGACGTACCCCGTCCTGCAGAACGAGCGGGTGGTGACGGTGGTCCACGAGATCGCCCACCAGTGGTTCGGGGACTCCGTGGCGCTCGCCCGGTGGCGGGACATCTGGCTCAACGAGGGTGCCGCCACGTTCATGGAGAAGCTGTGGGCCGAGGAGCACGGCGGTCGCGACGGGCAGGACTGGCTGGTCGAGCAGCGCGACGCCCTGGCGGCCGAGCGGGGCTTCTGGCGGGTGCAGGTCGACGACCCGGGCCCCGAGCGGATCTTCGCCACGCCGGTCTACCTGCGCGGGGGGATGGCCTTCCAGGCGCTGCGGCACCGCATCGGCGACGACGACTTCGGCGACCTGCTGCGCACCTGGGTGCAGGGCCGCGAGCACGGCCACGGCACCACCGCGGAGTTCATCGCGCTCGCCGAGCAGGTCAGCGGCGAGGACCTCGACGCGTTCTTCGAGGCCTGGCTGCGCGCCCCGCGCCCGCCGGCGAAGACCGCCGCCAACGGCTTCTGACTCCACCCCGAGTCGACGCCACGGCGCCCGATGAACGGGACGCGGGCGTGACGCCGGTCACGTCATGGCTAGGTTGCCCCTGACCGGCCGTCATGACCAGGAGGAGGAACGCCGTGTTCCGTCACATCTCACGCGCTCTCACGCTGCTGTTGGTGGTCGGCGGCCTCAGCGTCGGCCTCACGCTGCCGTCCAGCGCGTCGCCGGCCGGCGACGGGCGCGCGCCAGCAGACTGCACGTCCCCACAGCGGGACCTCGCGGCAGCAGAGACCCGCCTCGGTCAGGTCACGAAGAAGGTCGTCCGTCGCGCGGCCGAGCTGGAGCGCGCGCAGAACAAGCTCGAGCGGGCCAAGAAGAAGGCGTCCGCCAAGCCGACGAAGCGGCACAAGAACCAGGTCACGAAGGCGAAGGCGGCCAAGAAGGCGGCCGCCGCAAAGCTCCGGAAGGCGAAGAAGAAGCGCGCCGACGCGAAGAAGTCCGTGCGCAGCGCGCGGACCGCACTCGCCGCCTGCCGCGCCGGCCTGCCTCTCGTGACCGGCCCGATCACCGGCGGCGAGCACGGCTTTCCGGGCACCTCGACGACTCTCGACCTCCAGACCCCGGGCTACGAGGAGACCGAGTACTTCCTCAGCGGGACCGCGACGTCCTACGAGCGCGACGGCGCCTGGACCTCCGACGGCCGGTGGGGCGTGAGTGCGGCCGACACCGCGCCGTACCGCACCCGCCTCCTGGTGCGCGCACCACGCAACCCCGCCGACTTCAACGGCACCGTGCTGGTCGAGTGGCTGAACGTCTCCGGCAACTCCGACGCCGACGTCGCCTTCCCCTACATGTACGACGAGATCGTCCGTGAGGGCTACGCGTGGGTGGGGGTGTCCGCGCAGAGCGTCGGCGTCAACAGCGAGGGCGGTGCCAGCACGGTCGGCGACAGCGTGATGGGCCTGAAGAACTGGGACCCGGCGCGCTACGGCGACCTGGTGCACCCCGGGGACGAGTACTCCTACGACATCTTCACCCAGGCCGGCGCCGCGCTGCGCGCCGCCCGAGGCGTCGACCCGCTGCCCGGCATGGAGGCCGAGCAGCTGATCGCGGCGGGCCAGTCGCAGTCGGCCTTCCGGATGGCGACGTACGCCAACGCGTTCCAGCCGATCGCCGGCGTCTACGACGGCCTGATCGTGCACTCCCGCAGCGGGATCAGCGCACCGCTCGGCGCCCAGGCGGACGCCCCGGCACCGCAGGGGCCGGCAGGTCCCGACGCGCCGTCGCCGGTCCGGCTGCGCACCGACCTGGACGTCCCCGTGCTGCAGATGCTCTCCGAGACCGAGCTCTTCGAGCTCGGAGGGGGAGCGCCCGGCACCCGGTTCGTCGACGCTCGTCAGCCCGACAGCGCGATGGTCCGCACCTGGGAGATGGCCGGGACCGCGCACTCCGACAGGTACCTCGTGGCGATCATGAACGCGATGTACCAGCGTCAGTTCGAGGGCGCCCGCGACCTTTCCCCCGTGCTCGGCCTGATCAACGACGGCCCGCAGCGCTATATCTCCGCCGCCGCGCTCCGCGCCATGCGCACCTGGGTCATCCAGGGCGAGGCGCCCCGGAGCGTCGACCCGATCCAGACGGCGGACGGCACCATCGTGCGCGACGAGCACGGGAACGCGGTCGGTGGCGTGCGGACTCCACAGGTCGACGTACCGATCGCGGCACTGTCCGGTCAGACCACCTTGGTCCCCATGAACGGATCCACCACGCGGTTCGACGCGGCGAGGCTGCACGAGATGTACGGCAGCAACGCCGAGTACGTCGCGCGGTTCACCGCGGCCGCCCGGGCCGCTGTGGCCGGGGGATTCCTCCTGGAGGAGGACGCGGAGCTGCTGATCGCCGCGGCCGCGGCGTCCGGCATCGGCGAGCCTGCTGAGGGATCCCCAGGTCACTGATCCGGGAGGGTCCTCGCCGCACCGTCGGAGGCAGACGGCACGATGGGCCCCGATGACGACGCACACGCCGACCGAGGTCCTCTCCCGGGTCTTCGGTTACGACGCCTTCCGGGGAGACCAGGCCCAGATCATCGACACCGTCGTCGCCGGCGGGGACGCGCTGGTGCTGATGCCCACCGGTGGCGGCAAGTCGCTGTGCTACCAGATCCCGGCGCTGGTGCGGCCCGGCACGGGGATCGTCATCTCCCCGCTGATCGCGCTGATGCAGGACCAGGTCGACGCGCTGGAGGCGCTCGGCGTCCGGGCGTCGTTCCTCAACTCCACGCAGTCGGCCGAGGAGCGCCGATCCGTCGAGGCGGCGTACGTCGCGGGTGAGCTCGACCTGCTCTACCTGGCCCCGGAGCGGCTCTCGGTGCCCTCGACCGTGGCGCTGCTGGAGCGCGGCACGATCTCGCTGTTCGCGATCGACGAGGCGCACTGCGTGTCGTCGTGGGGCCACGACTTCCGGCCCGACTACCTGGCGCTCGCGATCCTGGGGGAGCGGTGGCCCGGCGTACCCCGGATCGCGCTGACCGCGACGGCCACCGAGGCGACCCGCGCCGACATCGTGGCCCGGCTCGGCCTCGGCGGGGCGCGGGTGTTCGTGTCGTCGTTCGACCGGCCCAACATCGAGTACCGCATCGTGGCCAAGGACAACCCGCGCCAGCAGCTGCTGGAGCTGCTGCGCACCGAGCACGCCGGCGACTCGGGCATCGTCTACTGCCTGTCGCGGCGCTCGGTGGAGGAGGCCGCGCAGTTCCTCTCCCGCAACGGGATCCCGGCGCTGCCCTACCACGCCGGCATGGACGCCCGGCAGCGCGCGGAGCACCAGTCCCGCTTCCTGCGCGAGCCCGGGCAGGTCATCTGCGCGACCATCGCCTTCGGCATGGGCATCGACAAGCCCGACGTGCGGTTCGTCGCGCACCTCGACCTGCCGAAGTCGGTCGAGGGCTACTACCAGGAGACCGGCCGCGCGGGGCGCGACGGCAACCCGGCCACGGCCTGGCTGGCCTACGGGCTCGCCGACGTCGTGCAGCAGCGCAAGATGGTGCAGACCTCCGACGGCGACGCCGCCCACAAGCGCCGCCTCGGGGCCAACCTCGACGCGATGCTCGCCCTCTGCGAGACCGTGGAGTGCCGCCGCGGGCAGCTGCTGGCCTACTTCGGCCAGCCCGGCGGCTCGGCCTGCGGCAACTGCGACACGTGCACGGCGCCGCCGGAGACCTGGGACGGCACCGTCGCGGCCCAGAAGTTCCTCTCCGCGGTCGTCCGCCTCGCCCAGCGCCGCCAGCGCTACGGCGCCGGCCACGTCATCGACATCCTGCTCGGCAAGACCACCGAGCGGATCGTCAACCTCGACCACACCTCGCTGAGCGTCTACGGCATCGGCACCGAGCTCGACGAGCGGCAGTGGCGCGGCGTCGTACGACAGCTCCTCGCGCAGCGGCTGCTGACCGTGGGCGACGACGGCTACGGGACGCTCGAGCTTACTGAGGACTCCTCCGCCGTGCTGCGCGGCGAGCGCGAGGTGCGCCTGCGCCACGAGGTCGCGCCGTCCTCGACCCGCCGGTCGCGGTCGTCCACGCGGAAGGCCAAGCCCGACGACGTACCGCTCGACGCCGCGGGGGAGCAGCTCTTCGAGCAGCTCCGCGCCTGGCGTGCCGCGACCGCCAAGGAAGCCGGCCTCCCCGCGTACGTCGTGTTCCACGACGCCACGTTGCGCCAGATCGCCGCAGTGCGCCCGACCGTCCGCGAGCAGCTCGCCGGGATCTCCGGGCTGGGTGCCGCCAAGCTCGAGAAGTACGGCGACGCGCTGCTCGGGGTCACTGCGGGGTAGGCCCCGAGATGGGCGCGGGGCAGGCGCTCGTTGCGAGCGGCCGAGGTCGAGGACCCCACCCTTCCCGCCGCGCGTTCTAGACGCGCGCCCAGCGCCGCGCCTCACTCACCGCGACGGCGAATTCCGCGCCGTGGGCTGCCACATCCCGGCACCCTGGTGCGAAGCCCACGACGGCGGCACTCCCAGGGCGGCCGGCGGCCGCACGGACCTTGTGGACGGGCTGCTCCTCTGCTCCCACCATCACCTCCGGGCCCACGATCTGAGGTTCACCACCGACCGTGTGGCCGATGGCGGGGCGAGGTTCCATCGGTGGGCGTAGGCCGGTGGGGGAGGTCCTAGCGGCGGGTAGACGCAGCTGGACGCGGGCGTTCGGTGACTTTTTCGGTCCACACTCGGCGTCGGGCACGCGGGTCGATCCGTGTCGATGACGCAGCCTCTGGGTGGTGGTGAGTGAGGAGGATCCACTGTCGGTGGTGGCTGTTTGACTGTTCTCATGCAGGCGGACCCGGTGTGGGATGAGATGTCGGAGGACGAGGTCCTCGACTTCGCCGGCGCCTGCGCCGAGACCGCACAGCGGGCCGAGGTCGACCTGCTGCACGCGGCTTACCAGTGGGCGGTGATGCACTGCGCGCAGCGGTTGGACCCCCTCGAGGCCGCCAAGCCCGGCCGGGAGAACGCGCGGCGGCTGGGCGGTGCCGGCGTGTCTGAGGTGAGCGAGTTCGCTGCCGCGGAGCTCGGCGCGCGGATCGGGCGCTCTCCTTACGCCGCCGCGCGGCTGATCGCCGACGCCCAGGACCTGCACCACCGTCACCCGCGGCTATGGGAGAGGGTGCAGGCCGGCGAGGTACGCGCGTCGTACGCCCGTCACGTCGTGACCCGGACCCGCGACCTCAGCGTCGAGCAGGCGGCCTACGTCGACGCGGCGGTGGTCGAGTCCGCCGACGGGCGGATCACCTGGTCCCGGTTCGAGGCGCTGGTCGAGGGCAAGGTCGCCCAAGCGGCGCCCGAGGTCGCGCGGGAGAAGGAGGAGCGGGCCGCGAAGGCGCGGTTCGCCAAGAAGCTGCGCGGTGAGGCGCACGGGATGGCCTCGTTCATGATCCGCGCCGACCTCGCCACGATCGAGGCGATCGACGCGGCCGTGAGTGCCAAGGCCACCCGCATCGCGCAGGCCCAGCCCGACGCGCCGCACCGGCAGACCGACGACGAGCGACGGGTGTACGCCGTGCTGCTGCTGGCCACCGGCGCAGAGCCCGCCGCCGACCCGGCCGACCTGGTCCCCGACGTCCACCTCGTCGTGCACGTCTACCACGGCCCGGACCGCGAGGGCATCGCCCGGATCGAGGGCCACGGTCCGGTCACGGAGGAGTGGGTGCGCGAGGTGCTCGGGCCGCGGGCCCGGTTCCGGATCAGACCCGTGCTCGACCTCGCCGGTCAGGCACCGGTGGACGGCTATGAGATCCCGGAGCGACATCGCCAGGCCGTGCATCTGATGACGCCGGCCGACACCTTCCCCTTCGCCTCCTGCACGAGCACCTCGATGCAGGTCGATCACACCATCGCCCACGATGACGGCGGTGCGACAGGCGTGGGCAACTACGGGCCGATGACCACCTTCCACCATCGGATCAAGACCCACGGCCGGTGGCAGGTCCAGCAACCCTTCCCGGGCATCTACGTGTGGCGCGACCCCCACGGCGCCCTCTTCCTCGTCGACCACACCGGCACCCGCCGGATCCCGACCCGATTCACCGAGCCGGTGGCCGTCGAGCTCTGGTACTCCCCGATCGAGATCGAGTACGCCGCCTGACCACACGCAGCAAACGCGGCGGAGTGGGCGTGGCCTGCTGGCACCGATGAAGTGTTGCTCGGCAACAGCGGGGCCGATAGCGAGGCGAGCCCGCGCCACTAACTGATCGGATGATCGTGGACCGCCGACGAAAGGTGCACGCCATTTAGTTCGAGGTAGAGCTGCCGCTCGGTAACAGTGAGCGTGAGCGCGTTGCGGCGCTCGATCGCGTCCACGGCGGAATCGATGAACCCGGGATCAAAGTTGTGCAGGACGATCTCGCTTGCGCGATGTATTTTCGCGCCCGCCCACTGCGCCAGCACCCTGGTGTGGTCGCGGTGCGTGTAGATGGTCGTGCGCTCAGCAGCCTTGCTGCCCGCGTGAAGGCGCGCGGCGTCCGGCGCCCCAACCTCGATCCAGGCCAGCAGCCTCCCGCTTAGGTCGCGCACGAGCACCGCCGGGTCGGCGGCCGCCGAGATCCCCTCGCTGAACGCGATGCCCTCTTCGTATTCGAGGCAGTAGGCAAGCACACGCGTCACGAGGTACGCCTCGGTTTCCGACGGATGCCGCGCCGCCCGAAGCGTGAACTGCTCGTAGACGCCCCGATCCATGTCGGCCAGCTCGATCTCGAACGTGTGCATCGTCGCGCCGGCTGCCATGGGGCAATGCTGGCCTACATCGCGTCCTGAAGTCGAATGGCTTGAATCGCCGGGGGGGAAACGAGGAAACGTCGCGACGTGTCAGCGACAAGGCCTTGTCTTCCCTCGGAAAGCGGCGCATATCCTTCTGGGCGCACGGGACGCACGACGTTCACACTCCAGCGACGTAGGCGGTGAGGAAGTGGACGCCGTGTCGGTCGAGGTTTCCGCGGGCGCGGTCGTAGTGCTCGGTCGTGCGCGGGTCGGCGTGGCGCGTCAGGATCTGCGCGTCGCGCAGCGGGACGCCGGCGTCGAGAGCGTTGGTGATGGCGGCGTGACGCAGCGAGTGCGGGCTGATGTGCCGAGGAATCCCCGCGACCTTGGCGACACGCACAACCATCCGGTAGACGTCTCGGCGGTCGATCGGCTTTCCCGTGGTCGGTCTCAGGACGAGCGGCCCGTCGGATCGCTGTCCTCGGCAGGCCTCAAGGACACGCAGCACTGGGATCGTGATCGGCATGGTGGCGGGCTTGTTGCCCTTGCCGACCAGGTGCAGGACTCGGTGTCCCCGCAGCGTTTCCGCGTAGTCCTCGATGCGTACCGCGGCTGCTTCGGATGCGCGCAGGGCGTTGATGCCGAGGAGGAATGCGAGCGCCCCGTGGTGCACCGTGAGGGTCTGGGCGACCTGGAGGAAGCGGATGAGTTCGAGTCGGTCGAGTCCCTGGGTGCGGGACTCGTCGTGTTGGACCTTGGGAAGGCGTGCGTAGACGGCCGGGTCGGCAGTGATCAGACCGTCGATGTGTGCGAACCGGAAGAAGCCGTGGACGCCGTGCATCATCGTGACGATGGAGGAGTCCATCAGGCCGGTTTCGCCGAGTTGGTGGATGTACAGCTCGACGTGGGCACGCTGGATACCGAGGAGTGGATCCAGTCCGTGGTTCTCGCACCAGGTGAACCAGCGCCCGAGCTGGTAGGCGTAGAGCTTGTGCGTGCGTCCCGAGTAGCGGGCGAGGTAGGAGACGGCTGCGAGTTGGGCCGTGGTCATGGTGGTGGGCTGGAACGGGAAGACGGTCGAGTCGGACATGGAATGCTCCGTGCGGCGGCTGGCTTGGCTCAGCCCGCCCGCCGCCAACGCGCCAAGCTCTTTGGCCAGCGACGCTAGTCCGAGGCGTGACTCAGCGCGTCCGCAGGCGGCGGCATGACGCACCGGGCCGTGCGCTCATCGCGGCAGAAGCGGACCGTCTGTGCAACCGTGAGGCGTGCTCGAACGTCCCATGCCTGTGAGGCACCCGCGACTGGCCGCTGCGAATCTTCTGCTCCTGGCGCTTGTCGTCGCCTGCGGCGAAGATGACAGCGCCGATGCCGACCCCAGTTCGAGCGGGAACGGTCCAGTCGTCGCGCACCGTGCTGAGGGAGACGGTTCTGGCGACGGCGCACTGATCGAGGGTTCACTGGCAATGTCCGGCGGGTGCCTGTTGGTGGGCGATCTCCCGGTTGTCTGGCCATACGGAACCACGTGGGATGCGGAAGCCCAAGCAGTCCGGTTGTCCGACGGCCAAGTGGTCGCCTCGCGCGGTCGAGTTAGCGGTGGTGGCGGCTACCACTACTTAGGCGACCTTGCAGCCGAATTCGCCGAGCCGCTGGCGGACTGCCCGACGAACAAGTATGAGGAAGTCGCGATGTTCAATGCCGGGGAGCAGATCACCGTCACCGAATAGTGCATGTTCGCAGCGGCAGGTGCGGAAGTTTCGAAGCGCCGGCCTCCTACGCACGCTCGCTCATCGGCAGATCCGTGCGTCCGGATCGCGGCGGAATGACACCGCTGTTTCGGCTGGCACGCGTGGCGCTCGATAGCGAGCGATCTGAACGGCCAGCGGGGTTACCGGGCGGCGGTAGGCGTGCCGCACGCGCTCTGACGGTTTGACGCACAATTGCCATCTAATCGCTCTAGCCTGGCACTCATGAGACGAGCGGCTTCCATCGGCTTAGCTATCGCGGTCTGCCAACTTGTCGGTTGCTCCGCATCTGGAGGAGACAGTCCAGTGCCCACCGCGACAGTGACCACCACCGCCACCGTCACTACTACTGCGACGCCGGAGGTGCCTTCGGCCCAGAAACCAGCACGTATCGGCAGCGAGGTGATCGGCGACGGCGTTGTCGTTCAGCTCATCGAGGTCGATCCGAACACCCCAGTCGACTTCGAGGACCACGAGCGCTGGGCGTCCGCGTTGGTGAAAACCTGCGCAACCGTCGATACGAAAGACGGCGAACCCCTTGAGGTGTCGTGGGCTGCTTGGCAGATGACGGACGCCCAGTCCGGGGTTTACAACATCACCGACGTCACGGGCGGCGTGACCTATCCATTGCCCACCTATCCCCAGTTCCCGCAGCGCTTGGCTAAGGGGCAATGCGTTCGCGGGTGGATCACGTTCAACGTCGCCCCGAACACGAAGTTGTCTCAGGTGATCTACGGCAATGGCGGCGCTGAGCCCATCCACTGGACGATCGACTAAGCGCATTCGGGTGGGCGTCTATGGCGGCGGAATGGGGCAGGTTCAACCTGCCTGGTCCGAGCGGCGGTCCAACGGGTCGCGGCATGCCTTTCAGCCTGGTGTGACTACATCCAGGGGGCAAGGTAGCCGGTGCACTCGGTCGGCTTGGTTGTGGTGTAAAGCGAGGACACGTCGACCAACACACGTCCCGATGCGGGAATCAGCTCTGGGTACTCTCCGGCACCGCCGACGATTTCACCGGCCTTGTTCGTGCAGACCACCTGAAACGACGCCCCATCGAGTGGCTCACTAGTCGGGTTCGTGACTGCAAACCGCGCGCCGTAGGAGTCGGCGTACTCCGGCCGGTAGATCTTGCCGGGGAACGTGCCCCAGTCCTCAGATGTCTGGTCGTCGAAGGTTCCCTCGTCCTCGACCAGTACCGTGGCCTCGACGGTTGCGGGCTTCTTCCCCTTCGGCACCGCGACCTGGGTTGCGACCGGGAGCACCTGTCCTGGCCAGCTGAAGTGAGAGACCTGGGAGCCGCTTGCTAGTAGTTCGCCGGATTCGTCTAGCAGGTTGAAGTTGACGGTGACGGTCTGGCCGGCGTGGTCGTCGTCGTTCTGCACCCTAGCGATCGTCCAGGCGTAGCCGTACTGGGCGCCGAAGCCGGAGTCCACCAGCGTCCACGGCTCCTCCTCGGGTGACGGGGCACCGCTGCCACCCTCCGTCCCTGTCGCGTCGGGGAGCTTGTCGCTGACGTCTTCACCGAGGTCCGCGGACTTGAAGACGTCCGCGTAGGCCTCGGCGTCAGAAGGGTCCATGTTCCCCGTGACTCGCAGGAGCAGGTTGTCGCGGACCGTGTTCCACTCACTTCCGAGGAGTCTGCTGCCAGACTGCAGGTCCTGGATGTACTCGGACCGCTTCTCCGCGTCCTCCTGCGAAGGCCACTCCTCGATGGTCGCGCCGCAGTCGACCCCCGGCTCGTCCCCTTCGCAGGACACCCGCGAGTCTAGGACGACGGTTGCGGCCGTGTACCCGTTCGGGCGTCCGATGAGGTCGTTCGGGTCGTTGTCCTCATCGAGCTCGATTAACTCCGTGATGTCGGGGATCTGTGACTGCAGGACCAGCGCCGCGCTCTGAGCGGTGGGGTCGCTCGAATCCGAGGAGTCGTCAGAACCGCCACCGCAACCGGCCAGCAGGACCAAAGCCGCGCAGACCGCGAGTATCTTTCGCATGGGAG
Source organism: Nocardioides sp. dk884 (assembly GCF_009557055.1). Taxonomy (NCBI): domain Bacteria; kingdom Bacillati; phylum Actinomycetota; class Actinomycetes; order Propionibacteriales; family Nocardioidaceae; genus Nocardioides; species Nocardioides sp. dk884. The sequence continues at coordinate 1,440,495 of NZ_CP045649.1, forward strand.
GACCGTAGTGCAGTCGACCGACGGGGTCGCATCAGAGAATGTCGAGTTCGCCGAATTGCTACACGCGAGGATTCGCCCGGGCCCGCGCCCGTGCTGGGCTGGGTTAGAGCGCTTCGTGACATGTACCGCTCTCGCGGCGGAATGACGCGAGATTCGAGGCGAGCTGCTCGCAGAAGATCTGAACGCTTGCCCTGCGCCCACCTGGCTCGACCTCGCCGACACGCCTCCACCCTTTTGCGACGATCCTCTGCACCTGCCGCCGGCCAGAACGACCGTGGGGCCTCGCCGACGACCGACGAGAAGCAGTTGCAGAACGACAAGTACGGGCAATGAGAGCACCCACGACGCTTTGCGGGGCAGAATGAGACCGTGGACGTCGCCCAGCTCGTGCTCGACTATCTCAAGGCGCTTGCCTGGCCTCTGATCGTCGGGTTCGCCGTCTACCACTTCCGCGAACCGATCAGAGACAAGATCAGCTCGCTCGAGAACGCAAAGACTCCGCTTGGCGAAGCGAGCTTCTACCGCGATGTGCACAGCGTTGAAGAGCGCGCCGGTGAGATCGCGGAACAACTGGCCGCAAAGGACGAGCCTGCGTCAGTGAACTTGAACGGCGGTACGCCGTCCGTCGCCGGATCGTCCTCTTCGGTCAGCCCGCCTGCGACCATGACGCCTATCGCACCTGAGAGCGCATGGCTAGCGTCCGCTCTTGGGACTGTGCTTGAGGGGTACGACCTCAGTTCGGTGCGAGATCTGGTCCAGCTCGATCCAAACGCTGCCGTCATCATGAGCCTTCGAGAGCTGGAGAAGCTGACTAAGGCAGTGGTGGTGATTTCCGACATGGAGCCACTTCAGCGACCGTTGAGCCTCCAGCCGCTTCTTGAACGCCTGCGCGGGAAGCTCGCCGCCGAGTACATCTCCATCGCGCGAGATCTCGCACGCCTCCGAAACCGAGTCGCTCACGGAGATGAGGACGTTAACGCCTCCGCCGCTCTGAGCTTTGTCCACGCATGCGAGCCACTCGGTGAAGCGATCACCTCACTCGGCCAGTCGATGGCTCGCCATCCCTCCCGAGCTGTGGCCATCCAACGCGCCCTCGGCGTGAGTCAACATCCAGTCCTCGACCCGCAAGGCACCGACGGATCGATTCAGTAGCCTGATCGGCCCCTGGGGTCACCCGTCGAACTCGTTGGCCGCGTTGCACCGCCCGGGCAAGTCGATCGCGCTCTCGGCGGGAGAGGGGCGCGAGTTCCACGCCGGCACGCGCGGAAAGATGTGCCCACGTAGGCCGAAGCCCTGCCGAGCTCAAGGGGCTCATCCCAATCCAGGGTGTAGTCGCGGTCTGAACCCTCCGGTCTCGAGCAGGCTCCTGGCGATGTAGTTGGTGAGGTTGCGGAAACCGAGCGCGGAGCCGCGGAGGTGTTCGAGTCGGCCGTTGATCGCTTCTGTCGGGCCGTTCGATGTGCCTGGGCGGTCGAAGTAGGCCAAGACGTCGTCGGCGCGCTTCTTCAGCGTCCGCCCGAGGGTCGTGAGCTCGACCAGGGCCTTCGGGACGCCGCTGCTGACAGTGGCGATCAGCTGGGCCATCAACGCGAACCCCTGGCTGCGGTCCTCGTGCCGGTACGCGGCGATCATGCGCTGGTAGACGCCCCAGGTCGCCTCGACCTCGACATGCTCATCGGCCGCGAACAACGCCCGCAGGCGCGTGGCCTGCTTGTCGGTGAGCAGGCCGGCGCCGGTGTGCAACGTGCGGCGAGCCGAGTAGAGCGGGTCGCCCTTCATCCCGCGGTGGCCGTGGATGGCCTGCTGCACACGCCGGCGGCACCGGTCGAGTGCGTCGCCGGCCAGGCGCACGACATGGAAGGGGTCCATGACCGCGACCGCGTCGGGGAGCTCCTCGGTGGTGGCGGTCTTGAAGCCGGTGAACCCGTCCATCGCCACGACCTCCACACCGTCGCGCCAGGAGTCGGGACGGGCGGCGAGCCAGGTCTTGAAGACCTCTTTCGAGCGGCCCTCGACCATGTCGAGCAGCCGCGCCGGTCCGGTCTTGTCGCGGATCGGGGTGAGGTCGATGACCACGGTGACGTACTTGTCGCCGCGTCGGGTGTGTCTCCAGACGTGCTCATCGACCCCGACCACACGAACGCCGTCGAAGCGGTTGGGGTCGTCGATGAGGACCCGCTTGCCTTCGGCCAGAACGGCGTCGTTGGCCGTGCTCCACGCGACCCCGAGTCCCTCAGCGACGCGGGCGACGGTCAGGTGGGCGACCACGATCCCTTCCAGTGCCCACCGCAGCCCACGGCGCGAGAGCTTCGCTCGGGGCTCGGCGGCCCGGCTGGTGTCCTGGCGCCAGACATGCTGACAGCCGGTGCACCGGTAGCGGCGGATCGTGACGACCAGGATGGTGGGCCGCCAGCCGAGCGGCTCGTGGGCCAGCTGCCGGGTCACGGTGTCGCGTGGCGCTCCTTCGCAGCCACAGCGGCGGCACCACTGATCGGCGCCGTCGCCTGGTTCGTCGACCCGGCATGCGAGGACCGCGCGGTCGGGCTCGAGGCGTTGGCCGGTGACGACGAGGCCGAGCTCATCAAGGCGGCAGAAGGTGGTCAGGTCGGGGTGGGCGAACGCGGTCGAGCGGTCGCCGACGGTAGCGTCAGGCACGTCGAGGTCTTTCAGGATGGCGAGCGTAGGAACTTCCATCCTCGGGAGACCTCGACGTCTATCCCGGGACCGCCACGCCAACGCCCGCTACACCCTCAACTGGGAAGAGCCGCTCAAGGCTTCCGGCACGCCCTCGGCACTGAACACACATATGCCCTGGGCGCGGCCGAGCGCTGGACGCGGGGGGGGTCGGCAAGAATGCCGGGATCGGGTGATTGCAACCGGCCGCTGCCGATTTCGTCCCGCCGGTGGACGAAGGCATCCGGGAGGGATTGATACAGGTGACAAGGGTGGGCCTAAACGGTACGAGCTCTTTCGTCGGGCGGCAGTTCTACTTGCAGTTCGCCTCGTACCAATCATTCATCGCGGTGTTGATGACGTTGGCTGTGTAGCAGTCGTTGGTCCAATCCTTCGCTATCAACTTGGTGTTGTGCTCGTTGAGGTTGCCAGCGAACACATTACCGAGGTAGGTGCTGGGTGACGAGTAGGTGAGATTGCCCTTCGCCGCCAGCTTCGCCGCATGGTTCACGACGTCCCCCATGTAAACGACATCGTTGATGCCGCTTCCGCTGTACCCGGCCTTGATCATCAGAGCGCGACCGTATGACACGCCCACGCCAGCAGAGATCGGGTCCTTATACCCCGCCTTGGCCAACTTGAAGTTGAGGACCCTCATCAGCGAGTTGACCTTCGCTACCAAATCGAAGACCTCGTTTATGTCGACCTTCTGGGGTGTGTTGAAGACAGCCCAGACACCGTCCCCAACGATGTTCACCTCACGCGTCCGAGCACTTGAGTTCAGGATTGCCACAACCTCAGAGATGTATGCCCGGTACAACTTGGCCAACGCTGGTCGGTTGTACTTGTCGGGAAGCGAGGATGAATCGCGGATGTCGACAAACACGGCAGAGCAGTATGCATAGAACCCGTTGACGAAGGTCAAACGGTCGCGGCCGGGCAACTCCTTGACCTCTTCGTAGTTGCCCTTCGGCGTGGCCAGGATTCCGTCGATACGAGCGAAGCTCGCTGAATGGTCGTACGCCTTGTAGTTGCTGTCCATCAGGCGACCACCCTCGCGATGCCCGTCAGCGCGACGAACAGCAAGCCACCCGCGAGCCCCTTGATGGCCCGGTCCGCCCACTCGAACTTGCGGCGAGCGACGGCGGCGTTGGCGTGCACCTGCTCACCGATGTGCTTGGTCAGCTCCTGCTTGTTAAAGGTAAGCGAACCCAACTTGTGCACGAAGTCGGCAGGCTTGCCCTCGTAGCCACCGGCGATGTGCTTGTAGAAGAGCAGGTTCGTGTACGCCTCGGGATCACGTCGGCGGCCGACCTTCACCTTTGGGACAAGTCCAACCACGGCGAACGCTGCCGCGAGCAGAAGAATCCCGGCAGCGAGCCAAGCAGGCACAACCAACCAGCAACCGGGGTCCTGCGCATCCTTGACGATGTTGAAAAGCATCACGCCCGCGGCACCTGTGACTGCGAGCGTCACGCCGATCTTTGCGTCGCCATGTCGGATCCAGTCGTTGACGAGCGATAGCGCCTTCCAGGCATGGTCCGGATCAGGCTCGCTCGGCCAGTTGGCGATGGCCGGGATCGAGTCATCGGTGTCGGTCACTTCGTCCCCCTAGTTGTGATCGTTCCGACCCTAGAGGCGGCCGCCGACAGTTTCGCCAAACATCAATCCCCGAACCCCCGGCCCGCCTTCCCCCGGTCCTCATAGAAGCCTCCAGCGATGGCACATCTGATGACCCCGGCGCTCGGTCCGTCGGAGAAGATGCGGCCGGTGGTCCTGTGGTTCCCGCCCCCGCAGTCAAGCGACCGAGCCGAGGAGTTCCGCCGCAGTTCGGGGTGGTCCTTCAGTCCCACGCAGCGGCAGTCGGCAGACAATGCCGAGGCAGCTGTTGGTATTCGTCGCCCATCGGACGTCGTTGACGAGTAGAACGTGTCGAATCGAGGAGGACGTGACCGTTGGCCGAAGTGTGATTGATCCTTGATGACCGGACTGTTGCCGACGGTCCGGTACGTCGTGGCGGCCGCAGCGCCGTGACTCACAACCGAAGGAGTCCGCGCGGGCTCCGATGAGGCCATTGGCGGCTGATGGTCTCGTCGGCAGAGTCGCTGACGAAGCTAAGCGAGTCCGCTGCCAACCGTGGTGGGATGCCTTGAAGTGCTCGGCGGTGGCGGGGCGCAACACCAAGATTCTCCGCGTCATAGTGGGCTACTAGAGGATTCCCGTAGGACCGGCGTCCGGCCAGACTCGGTCCAGGTGCCCGGCGGGCTTGCTCTCTTTTGGGCTGCCCACCCGTCCGCGGGTGTGGCTCGATTCCGGTTTGCAGCCCACCGGGCACCGCTGACGAGGCGTGGCTCAAGAGGGGACTGCCCAGCTCGTAGTAGCAATGCCCACCTCGCCGTCCACATCGGTACGAGCACAGGCGGGAGCAACGCATGGACCATGTCGTTATCGGGGTCGATCCCCACAAGCTGTCCGCGACGATCGAGGTCGTCGACCAGCACGAGCATCTCCTCGGATCCGGTCGCTTCAGCACCGACCAGGCTGGCTACGCCGCCATGCGTGCCTACGCCAAGACGTGGCCGAAGCGCCTGTGGGCGGTCGAAGGCGCCAACGGCGCGGGTCGTCCACTTGCCCAGCGTCTCCTCGAAGCCGGCGAACATGTCGTCGACGTGCCCGCGAAGCTTGCTGTCCGTGTCCGGCTCTTCGACACCGGCCACAACCGCAAGACCGACGCCCACGACGCACACGCGGTCGCGGTCGTAGCCGTGCGCACGACGAACCTGCGGGTGCTCAAGGTCGACGGCGAGCTCGAGGCGATGCGGATGCTGGCCGATCGCCGCGAAGCCCTCACCCGGCGTCGTGTTCAGACCGTGTGCCGACTCCAGGCGCTACTCGCAGAACTCCTGCCTGGCCAGGCCAAACGCGACATCACCACTGGTCAGGCCAAGGCGATGCTGGCCACCGTTCGCCCGCGCGACATCGCCGGGAAGACCCGTCGCCGCATCGCTGCCGAAGAGCTGGCCGAGTTGATCGCGGTCGAGGCGAAGATCAAGAAGGCCACTGCCGAGTTGAAGGCGATGGTCCTGGCGCGGGAATCACGGCTGATGGACATCCACGGTGTCGGTGCTGTGGTGGCCGCCAGGATCCTCGCCGATGTCGGAGACGTCGCCAGGTTCGCTGACCGCAATCGGTTCGCGTCCTGGACCGGTACCGCGCCGCTGGACGCCTCGTCTGGTGAGCAGAACCGGCACCGTCTCTCCCGCGCCGGGAACCGCCGGGTCAACCACATGATCCACATCGCCGCGGTCACCCAACTCCGGCTCGACACCGAAGGCCGCGCCTACTACCGGCGCAAACGCGCCGACGGCAAGAAGCCCCAAGAAGCACTCCGCTGCCTCAAGCGACGCATCTCAGATGCCATCTACAAGCAGCTCGTCACCGACGCTGTCCGAGCCGAAGGCGCGGACCCGGGAGGGCACTGCGGGGCGTCTCAAGAATCCAGCGCGGTCGACCTACCCCCGCACATCGACACTTCGGATCAGCCACTCCCGGACCCGCAGACCCGACGCTACGCCGCACCACCCGGCACGCGGAAGAGCCAACCGGTCGGAACCCTCGCCAGCACCGGTTGACAACAGAGGGGAGCCGGAAGGACACCCCTCAGTCCGCGCACCCACCCTCAGTGATGCCACGCGGGTGGAGCCATCCGCCGAGGATTCTCCTTGGCGCCGGGTCAGACCAACGCCGACGCGTCGTACACCCAGCTCGTGTCGGCAGCGGCGAGCGACTCGACCCACGACGCCGGCGCGTGGTTCATGATCGCGGCGTAGTCCCAGTAGTCCTTCCACAGGCACACGCGGCCGTCGCGGACGCGGTGGACGGTGGCGAAGGGGAGGGTGAGGACCTCGCCGGTGGCGAAGGTCCAGGTCTCGGAGTGCTCGTACATCACGTTGCCGGCGGCGTCGGCGACGAGCAGGCCGTCGTGGTTCTCATAGGCCGCGAGTTCGCCCCAGCCGACCTTCAGTCGCTTGGCGATGTCGTCGGGGCCGCGGGCCGACAGCGTCGGGCCGAGGGGCATGTCCATATAGACGCAGTCCTCGGTGACCCACTCGGCGAGGCCGTCGTAGTCGCGCGCCGACAGCGTGCGCCACAGGCCGCGCACGGCCTCCTCGGGGGTGCGGGTCACGACGCGACGTCCGAGGCGGTACGACGGGTCGCGGGGAGCGGCTCGCGCGACTCCTCGCCGGCGCGCAGGAAGCGGCCGGTGCGCTCGCTGCGGAGGGCGTCGGTCGGGGCGCCGTCGCGCCAGACCGCGCGGCCACCCACCATCACCAGCGGGACCGTCGCGTCGTTGCGGTTGACCATCCGGGAGAGCCCGCCGTACTGCTCGACCGGTGCCTCGACGTACTCCTCGAGCGAGGCGTCCAGGCGGGTCGGGTCGACGAGCACCAGGTCGGCGCGGTCGCCCTCGCGCAGGTGGCCGGCGTCGAGGGCGTACCAGTCGGCGAGCTCGCCGGTCAGGCGGTGCACGGCCTGCTCCATCGACAGGAACGGCCGCCCGGCCTGCTCGGCGTCGCGGGCGTGCTTGAGCAGCCGCAGCCCGAAGTTGTAGAAGGACATGTTGCGCAGGTGCGCGCCGGCGTCGGAGAACCCCATCTGCACCGACGGGGTCTGCGCGAGCTTGCGCAGCACCTCGGGCCGGTGGTTGGAGATCGTGGTGCGCCAGCGCACCGCGGTGCCGTGCTCGAGCACCAGGTCGAGGAACGCATCGACTGGGTGCTGCCCGCCGCGCTCCACCCCGACCTGGCCGAAGGACTTCCCGATGACCGAGGCATCGGGGCAGGCCACGATCTCGGCGTCGAAGAAGTCGCGGTGCCAGACGCGGGGGCCGTACTTGGACTCGTAGTCCTTGCGGAAGCGGGCACGGTACGCCGGGTCGCGCATGAGCTCGTCGCGGGCGATCTTCTCCTGCAGGTGCAGGGCAGCCGCGCCGGAGCCGAACTCCTCGAAGATCACCAGGTCGATGCCGTCGGCGTAGACCTCGAACGGCACCGGGAGGTGCTGCCAGCGGAAGTCGGCGCCGAGGCGGTTCACCGTCCCGGCGAGCAGCCGCATCAGGTGGATGATGAACGGGATCGCCTTGATGTCGGCGGCGGAGAGCAGGCTGGTGCGCAACGGCTTGCCGCGCAGCCCGATCGAGCCGAGCGCCTGGGTCACGATCGTGTGCGGGTGCGAGGCGTCGGGCCCGGCCTGCAGCACCCGCTCGCGGCGGCGCAGGATCGAGCGCAGCCCGCGCATCTCGCGCCACTTCGCATACGTCGAGGGCAGGGTGCGCGAGCGGCACAGGTCGCCGTCGAGCTTGTCGAAGAGCAGCTGCTGCGCCGACATGCCGACGAACCCGGCGTCGAGCGCCTCGCTGAGCCGCGCCTCCATCCAGGCCTGCTCGGCGCGCGTGGGTCGTACGTCGTCGCGGGTCGCGCGGTCCAGCCCCATCGCCGCGGTGCGGATGTCGGAGTGCCCGAGGAACGCCGCGAGGTTGGGACCCAGCGGCAGCGACTCCAGGCCCGCGACGTACTCCTGCGCGGAGCTCCAGGTCTGTCGCCGCTCGAGGTTGTCGATGACGTGCTGGCGCGGGATCGCCTCGACCCGGCCGAACAGGTCCCCGGCATCGACCGGCCCGACGTGCACGGTGGACAGCGAGCACGAGCCGATCAGGATCGTGGTGACCCCGTGGCGCAGCGACTCGCGCAGGTCGGGCTCCTCGAGCACCTCGATGTCGTAGTGGGTGTGGATGTCGAGCATGCCGGGGATCACCCACTTGCCGGCGGCGTCGACGACGTCGGCACACCCGGTCTCGTCGAGGGGGTCGGCGGACACGGTGGCGAGGCGGCCGTCACGGATGCCGAGGTGGCGCACGGCCGAGGGGCCACCCGTCCCGTCGAACCAGCGGGCGTCGCGGATGATGGTGTCGTACGTCACACGGGCATTCGAACCCGGTTCCTGACACACGTCAAGCGTTGTTGCGAGGTGGCGGCTCAGCGCCCCCTCAGCGGCCCTTCAGCGACGGCTGGGAGCATGGCCCGCGTGAGAGACGTCGTGATCCTCGGTTCGACCGGTTCCATCGGCACCCAGGCGCTGGAGCTGGTGCGCTCCAACCCCGACCGGTTCCGGGTGGTCGCCCTGACCGCCGGGGGATCGAACCCCGAGCTGTTCGAGGCCCAGGTGGCCGAGTTCGCGCCGGCGTTCTCCGGGCTGGGGGAGCAGGCCTCGGTCGAGGCCGCCGGCATGGCGTGCGACGTGGTGCTCAACGGCATCACCGGCGCCGTCGGCCTGCGCCCGACCCTCGCCGCGCTCGACGCCGGCAACACCCTCGCGCTGGCCAACAAGGAGTCGCTGATCATCGGCGGCCCGCTGGTGCGTGAGCGCGCGCGGCCCGGGCAGATCGTCCCCGTGGACAGCGAGCACAGCGCGATCGCGCAGAGCCTGCGCGCCGGGCGCACCGAGGAGGTACGCCGCCTGGTGCTGACCGCCAGCGGGGGACCGTTCCGCGGCCGCACCCGCGAGGAGCTGCTCGAGGTGACCCCCGAGCAGGCGCTGGCGCACCCGAACTTCTCGATGGGCACCGTGGTCACCACCAACTCCGCGACCCTGGTCAACAAGGGCCTCGAGGTCATCGAGGCGCACCTGCTCTTCGACGTGCCCTTCGACCGCATCGACGTCGTGGTCCACCCCCAGCAGCTGATCCACTCGATGGTCGAGTTCGTCGACGGCGCCGTGGTCGCCCAGATCGGGCTGCCCACGATGATGGTGCCGATCGCGATGGGCATGGCCTGGCCGGACCGGGTCCCCGACGCCGAGGCGTCGGTGGACTGGACCAAGGCCGCCGACTGGCGCTTCGAGCCGCTCGACGACGTGGCGTTCCCCGCCGTACGCCTGGCGCGCGAGGCGGGGGAGCGCGGCGGCACCGCGCCGGCGGTCTACAACGCCGCCAACGAGGTGTGCGTCGCGGCCTTCCACGAGGGGCGGATGCGCTTCGTCGACATCGTGCCCACGATCGAGTCCGTCCTGGGGGCGCACGACGTACCCTCGACAGCGTCGCTCACCGTCGATGACGTGCTCGCCGCGGACGCGTGGGCCCGCGCCGAAGCCGCCCGCACCCTTGCCGAAGGACCCGCATGACCGTTCTGCTCTACACCGCCGGCGTGCTGATCTTCGCCCTGGCGATCCTGGTCTCGATCGGGCTGCACGAGCTCGGTCACATGATCCCGGCGAAGCGGTTCGGCGCGAAGGTCACCCAGTACTTCATCGGCTTCGGGCCGACGGTCTGGAGCAAGCAGATCGGTGAGACCGAGTACGGCGTCAAGGCGATCCCGCTCGGCGGCTACGTCAAGATCGTCGGGATGCTGCCGCCGGGAGCCGCCGAGCTCGCCGAGTCGGTGCACCACGACGAGAACGGCGAGCAGGTCACGGTGGTGCGCAAGTCCAACACCGGCATGTTCACCCAGCTGATCTCCGACGCCCGCGCGGCCGAGTGGGAGCTGGTGGGCCCCGAGGACCGCGACCGGCTGTTCTACCAGCTGCCGTCGTGGAAGAAGATTGTCGTGATGGCCGGCGGCCCGACGGTCAACATCCTCATCGCGTTCTTCTTGTTCTGGACCATCTTCGCCACCTACGGCACCCGCGAGGTCGTCCCCGACGAGGGCCGACCCGTCCTCGAGACCGTCTCGCAGTGCGTGATCCCGTACGCCGACGAGCGCACCACCTGCGAGCCCGGCGACCCGCCGAGCCCGGCGTACGAGGCGGGCCTGCGCCCCGGGGACGAGATCGTGTCGTTCAACGGCACCCCGGTCACCGACTGGTCCCAGCTGCGCGAGCTGATCCGCGACAACGACGCCGGCCGCGCGGAGATCACCTACCTGCGCGACGGCAAGGAGCTCACCGGCACCACCAGCACCACTGTCGAGGCGCGCCCGGTCGACAACACCGGGGAGACCGTCCGCGAGGTCGGCTTCCTCGGCGTCACCCCGACCTCGCACGTGCAGGTCACGACCGGCGGCCCGCTCTACACCCTGGACCAGATGGGCGACATGACCGTGCGCACCGTCGAGGCGCTGGCGACCCTGCCCCTCAAGGTCTGGGACGTCGGCCAGGCCATCCTCGGCCTCGAGGAGCGCGCCCTGGACAGCCCGGTCAGCATCGTCGGCGGCGGCCGGCTGGCCGGCGAGACCGTCTCGCACGAGGAGTTCCCGGTCCTCGAGAAGACGATGTTCGTGCTCAGCCTGATCGCCGGCTTCAACTTCTTCATCGGCATGTTCAACTTCGTCCCGCTGCTGCCCCTGGACGGCGGCCACATCGCCAGCGCGCTGTATGAGTGGCTGCGCCGCGGCTTCGCCCGGCTGCGCCGCCGGCCCGACCCCGGCTACGTCGACGCCGCCAAGCTGCTCCCCGTCGCGTACGTCGTGGGGCTGGCCATGCTGGTCATGGGCGTCGTGCTGATCATCGGCGACCTGGTGGTCCCGCTGCACCTGGGCGCCTGAGCCGTGGACGCGCCGGTAACCTTGCGCCCATGAGCACCATCAGCCTCGGCATGCCCGCCGCCCCTCCGCCGGTGCTCGCACCGCGTCGGACCACCCGCCAGATCCAGGTCGGCTCGGTCGGTGTCGGCAGCGAGCACCCCGTCTCGGTGCAGTCGATGACCACGACGCTCACCAGCGACGTGAACAGCACCCTGCAGCAGATCGCCGAGCTGACCGCGGCCGGCTGCGACATCGTCCGGGTCGCCTGCCCCAGCGCCGACGACGCCGAGGCGCTCCCGGCGATCGCGCGCAAGTCGCAGATCCCGGTCATCGCCGACATCCACTTCCAGCCGAAGTACGTCTTCGCCGCGATCGAGGCCGGCTGCGCCGCGGTGCGCGTGAACCCCGGCAATATCAAGAAGTTCGACGACCAGATCAAGGAGATCGCCCAGGCCGCCAACGACCACGGCACCTCGATCCGGATCGGCGTCAACGCCGGCAGCCTGGACAAGCGGCTGCTGGAGAAGTACGGCAAGGCCACGCCCGAGGCGCTCGTCGAGTCCGCGATCTGGGAGGCGAGCCTGTTCGAGGAGCACGGCTTCCGCGACTTCAAGATCTCGGTCAAGCACAACGACCCGGTCGTGATGGTGCGCGCCTACGAGCTGCTGGCCGAGGCCGGCGACTGGCCGCTGCACCTCGGCGTCACCGAGGCCGGCCCGGCGTTCCAGGGCACGATCAAGTCCGCCACCGCGTTCGGCGCGCTGCTCAGCAAGGGCATCGGCGACACGATCCGCGTCTCCCTCTCGGCACCGCCGGTCGAGGAGGTCAAGGTCGGCATCCAGATCCTGCAGTCGCTCAACCTGCGCCCGCGCAAGCTCGAGATCGTCTCCTGCCCCTCCTGCGGTCGCGCCCAGGTCGACGTCTACACCCTCGCCGAGCAGGTCACCGCCGGCCTCGACGGCCTGGAGGTCCCGCTGCGCGTGGCCGTGATGGGCTGCGTCGTCAACGGCCCGGGCGAGGCCCGCGAGGCCGACCTCGGCGTCGCCTCCGGCAACGGCAAGGGTCAGATCTTCGTCAGGGGCGAGGTCATCAAGACCGTGCCCGAGTCGAAGATCGTGGAGACCCTCATCGAGGAGGCCATGCGCATCGCGGAGGGGATGGAGGCCGTCGATGGCGCCGGCGCCCAGGTCACCGTCTCCTGAGCCGCCAGCGGGACCGCGGGGGCGTCCGGCCGGGGATCGGCCGTAGGCTGCCCCCGTGCTGACCACGCAGCAGGGGATCCGTCCGCTGGGCGCGCCCGACCTGGACGCCTTCCTGGCCCTCGCTGCGCTGGACCCGGTCGTCAACGTCTTCGCCGACCACCGCGCCCGCACCACCCACCTCGAGCCACGCTGGCTCGGCGGGGAGATGTGGGGCCGCTTCGTCGACGGCCGCCTGGTCGCCGCCTGCCACGTGGGCGCCAACCTGGTGCCGGTCGGCGCCAGCGCCGAGGACGCCCGGCTCTTCGCCGAGCGCGCCCTCGAGCGCGGCCGCACGGTCTCCACCATCGTCGGACCGCACGACGCGGTGGCGGCGTTCTGGGAGACCGTCGCCGACGTCTGGGAGGAGCCGCGCGAGGCGCGCTGGGAGCAGCCGCACCTCGAGCTCGCCGGCCCCCCGCGGGTCGCTCCCGACCCCGAGGTGCGGCGCACGACGCGCGCCGACCTCGCCGAGCTCTACCCGGCCTGCGTGGCGATGTACACCGAGGAGGTCGGCGTCTCCCCCGAGGAGGGCGGCGGCGCCAGCCTCTACCGCGCCCGCGTGCAGCAGCTGATGAGCCGCGGCTGGTCCTTCGCGCGCTTCGACGACCGCGGCCGCCTCGTGTTCAAGGCCGAGGTCGCCTGCGCCTCGCCGTACGCCGCCCAGATCCAGGGGGTCTGGGTGCCGCCGCACCGACGCGGTGAGGGCCTGGCCACCCACGGGATGGCAGCGGTCGCCGAGATCGTGCGCCGCGAGATCGCGCCGGTCGCCTCGCTCTACGTCAACGAGTGGAACCGCTCGGCGCGGCACAGCTACGCCGCCGCCGGGTTCGTGGAGACCGCACGGTTCTCCACCATCATGTTCTGAAGGCAACGCCTCCGGGAGGGCCGAGAAGGCCGAGAAGCGTGGCGAGGTTCTCGTCACAGGGGAACTGGTTCGAGGCCCGGGAGGGCGCGGCCCTACCCTGAACCCATGATCTTGCGGATGTCGAGCCTGTTCGTGCGGACCCTGCGGGAGGATCCCGCGGATGCGGAGGTCCCCAGCCACCGGCTCCTCGTCCGGGCGGGGTACATCCGGCGTACGGCGCCGGGCATCTACAGCTGGCTGCCGCTCGGCCTGCGCGTGCTGCGCAAGATCGAGGGCATCGTGCGCGAGGAGATGGACGCCATCGGCGCCCAGGAGGTCTCGTTCCCCGCCCTGCTGCCCCGTGAGCCCTACGAGGCCACGAACCGTTGGACCGAGTACGGCGACAACCTCTTCCGCCTGCAGGACCGCAAGGGCAACGACTACCTGCTCGGGCCCACCCACGAGGAGATGTTCACGCTCCTGGTCAAGGACCTGTACTCCTCCTACAAGGACCTGCCGCTGTCGATCTACCAGATCCAGCAGAAGTACCGCGACGAGGCGCGCCCCCGCGCCGGCCTGCTGCGAGGTCGTGAGTTCACGATGAAGGACTCCTACTCCTTCGACGTCGACGAGGCGGGCCTGGAGCAGAGCTACCAGAACCACCGCGACGCCTACGTGCGGATCTTCGACCGCCTCGGCTTCGACTACGCCATCGTCAAGGCCACCGCCGGCGCCATGGGCGGCTCGCGCTCGGAGGAGTTCCTCGCCAAGGCCGCGGTCGGCGAGGACACCTACGTGCGCTGCACGCGCTGCGACTACGCCGCGAACGTCGAGGCCGTGCAGGTGCGCCCGGGCGTGCCCGCCGCCCTCGACGGCGCCCCTGCCGCCCACGTCGAGGACACCCCGGCGACGCCGACCATCGACACCCTGGTCGACCACCTCAACAGCGCCTTCCCCCGCGAGGACCGTCCCTGGACCGCGGGGGACACCCTCAAGAACGTGCTCGTCGTGCTGCACCACCCCGACGGCACCCGCGAGCCGCTCGCGATCGGCCTGCCCGGCGACCGCGAGGTCGACGCGAAGCGCCTCGAGGGCCAGCTCGAGCCGATCGAGGTCGAGGTCTTCGACGAGGCCGACTTCGCCAAGCACCCCAGCCTGGTCAAGGGCTACATCGGTCCCGGGGTGCTGGGGGAGGAGCGCGCCTCCGGCATCCGCTACCTCGTCGACCCCCGCGTCGTCGAGGGCACCCGCTGGGTCACCGGCGCCGACCAGGACGGCAAGCACGTCCTGGACCTGGTCGTCGGCCGCGACTTCACCCCGGACGGCACCATCGAGGCCGCTGACGTGCGCGACGGCGATGAGTGCCCCGCCTGTGCCGAGGGCGTGCTCGAGACCGCGCGCGGCATCGAGATGGGACACATCTTCCAGCTCGGCCGCAAGTACGCCGAGGCGCTCGGCCTCGAGGTGCTGGACGAGAACGGCAAGCGGGTCACGGTGACCATGGGCTCCTACGGCATCGGCTGCACCCGGGCGGTCGCCGCCATCGCCGAGGGCACCCTCGACGAGAAGGGCTTGAGCTGGCCGCGCAACGTCGCACCGGCCGACGTACACCTCGTCGCGGCCGGCAAGGACGAAGCCGTCTTCGCCGCGGCCGAGCGCATCGCGCACGAGCTGTCCGCCGACGGCATCGAGGTGCTCTACGACGACCGTGCGGGCAAGATCAGCCCCGGAGTGAAGTTCAAGGACGCCGAGCTGATCGGCGTCCCCACCATCGTGGTCGTGGGCAAGAACCTCGCCCAGGACGGCACCGTGGAGATCCGCGACCGCCGTACCGGGGAGATGGCGGCCGTGCCCGCCGACCACGTCGTCGACCACATCGTCCAGGCCGTCCGCCGCGTGCGGGCCTGAAGAAGGAACACGAAGCAACGATGAGCAGGATCTCCGATCCCTTCCTGGCCTCGAAGGTCACCACCGCCGAGGCTGCCGCCGAGCACATCGGCCCCGGCGACTCGGTCGGCATCAGCGGTTTCACCGGTGCGGGCTACCCCAAGGCCGTGCCCAAGGCCCTGGCCAGCCGCATCGAGGCCGCCCACGCCCGCGGCGAGGAGTTCACCGTCGGGTTGTGGAGCGGCGCGTCGACGGCGCCGGAGGTCGACGGCGTGCTCGCCGAGGCCCACGGCCTGCACACGCGGGTGCCCTACAACTCCGACCCGACGCTGCGCGGGCTGATCAACTCCGGTGAGGTCGACTACGTCGACTCCCACCTGAGCCACTCCGCGCAGCACATGTGGTTCGGCTTCTACGGCAACCTCGACGTCGCGGTGGTCGAGGTGGCAGCGATCCTGCCCAACGGCCTGCTGATCCCGGGCAGCTCGGTCGGCAACAACAAGACCTGGCTGGACCAGGCCGACCGGGTGATCCTCGAGGTCAACCACTGGCACCCGCGCGAGTACGAGGGCTTCCACGACATCTACTACGGCACGGCGCTCCCGCCGCACCGTTTCCCGCTGCAGATGACGCACTCCTTCCAGCGCATCGGTGACCCCTACCTGCGCGTGGACCCGGCGAAGGTCGTCGCGGTCGTGGAGACCAACGCCCCGGACCGCAACACCCCGTTCAAGGCGCCCGATGCGGACTCCCGCGCGATGGCTGAGCTGCTGGTGGACTTCCTGCGCCACGAGGTCGCCCACGGCCGGATGCCCAAGGACCTGCTGCCGCTGCAGAGCGGCGTCGGCAACGTCGCCAACGCGGTCCTCGAGGGACTGGTCGACAGCGAGTTCGAGAACCTCACCTCCTTCACCGAGGTGATCCAGGACGGCATGCTCGACCTGCTCGACTGCGGCAAGCTGCGCTCGGTGTCGGCGACGTCCTTCGGGCTCTCCCCGACCGGGCAGCAGCGGTTCCTCGACAACATGGGGGCCTACAAGGGCCGGGTGCTGCTGCGCAGCGAGGAGATCTCCAACCATCCCGAGCTCGTGCGTCGTCTGGGCGTGGTCGCGATCAACGGGATGATCGAGGCCGACATCTACGGCAACGTGAACTCCACCCATGTCATGGGATCGGGGATCATGAACGGCATCGGCGGCAGCGGTGACTTCGCGCGCAACGCCTTCCTGAACTTCTTCGTCTCGCCGTCGACGGCCAAGAACGGCGCGATCTCCGCGATCGTGCCGATGGCCAGCCACGTCGACCACACCGAGCACGACGTGCACGTGCTGGTCACCGAGCAGGGCCTCGCCGACCTGCGCGGGCTGTCGCCGAGCGCCCGCGCGGACCGGGTGATCGCGAACTGCGCCCACCCCAACTACCGCGACGCGCTCACCGACTACGTCGCGCGGGCCCGCGCCGCGCGGCCCGCCGCGCAGCACACCCCGCACCTGCTCGACGAGGCGCTGTCGTGGCACTCGCGCTACCTCGCGACGGGGAAGATGTGAGCCTCCGGTGAGCGCCGCCCCAGGGCTCGAGCCAGGGATCGAGCCAGGGATCGCCGCGGGCATCGAGGCGGTGATCTTCGACTGGGGCGGCACCCTCACCCGGTGGCACGACGTGGACTTCCACGCCGAGTCCGTCGCGCTGGCCCAGGCGGTCATCACGACGCCGACTCCGGACGACGACCACCACGCCCACGCCGCCCGCCTGCACCGCGCCGGCGACGTGATCTGGGGACGCAGCCGCGACCACCAGCAGAGCTCCACGATCGCTGACCTGTTCGCCGAGGCGGGCCTCGACCACGACCCCGAGCTGCTCAGCGCCTACTACGGCTTCTGGGAGCCGCACACCGAGACCGACCCCGAGGTCGGGCCGATGTGGCGCACGCTGCGCGAGCAGGGGATCCGGGTCGGGGTGCTGTCGAACACCATCTGGCCCCGGGCCTGGCACGAGGGCTTCTTCGAGCGCGACGGGGTGCGCCACCTGATCGACGGCGACGTCTACACCAGCGAGATCCCGTGGACCAAGCCGTCCCCGCGCGCGTTCGCGGCGGCGATGGCCGCCGTCGGGGCCACCGACCCCGCCCGGTGCGTGTACGTCGGCGACCGGCTCTTCGACGACGTGTGGGGTGCCCAGAACGCCGGGATGCGCGCGATCCACGTCCCGCACAGCACGATCCCGGCGACCCAGGTCGGTCACACCGAGGGGACCCCCGACGCGGTGGTCTCCCGGCTCTCCGAGATCCCGGACGTCCTCCTCGCCTGGTCCTGAAGGGGCCCCGCACCACCCCCATGTGCCGCGGCTCGGGCTGCGGCTGGTGCTGCGACTTCGTGCATTGCACGATCCTGAGGATCGCTCCTGATCGCCCTCCGGGCCGCGGGCTGGCAGGCTGCTCCTCGAGGACGCGCCGGCGGTCCCCCTTTCGGTCGGCGCCCTCGGGGCCGTGTCACGGCCCAGCAGCGGTCCGCGTGGTCCGGCGCCGGGAGACATCTCGGGGATCTCCCAGGCGGAGGGCCACGCGGACCGCTCCGGACCTTCTCGGGATCCCTCTCGGACCCGTGCCGGCCGTCGCCGGGGTCGCTCAGTCGATGCCGGGCAGAGTCTCCGGGCGCGCCCCGAACGCCAGCCCTCGCACGGCCGCGTCGGTGAGGTCCACGATCGCCCGGGCGCGCCGGGTGCCCGTCGTACTCGCCACGACGAAGGCGTAGGTCTCGGCCGCGGCCTGCTCGAGCTCGCGCGCACGCCGGGTGACGGCGCCCGGGTCGTCGAGCCGCTCGGGCAGGTCGTAGGCGACCTCCGGACCGACCGGGGTGCCGCCGAGGTCGCGCACCGCAGCGATCACCCGGTCGCGTCGGGCGCGGTGCTGGGCGTAGGCGTCCTGGAGCGCCGCGGCGAGCGTCGGCTGGGCGGTGCGGGAGGTCTGGGCGCCCAGCACGCCGTACACGTGGACGGCCGCGTGCTCCGCGGCGAGCGCGGTCTGCAGCGCCTCGAGCTCGCTCATGCGGCACCGCCCCGGGGAGCGGGCGCCGACAGGGCGGCCAGCCGCTGCGCGACAGCGGCGGACATCGAGGCCAGCACGCTCGCGAGGGCGCCGCTGGCCGCGCGTCCGGCCAGGTCGGCGAGCGTGGCGCGGTGCGCCTGCTCCTGGGCGATGAGGGCGCGGCGGCCCGGGCGGCCCACCCCGTCCGGGCCACCGAGGGTCTCGGGACACCCGTCGTCGGGTCCGCAGGACCGTACGCCGCCCTCGGGGTCGAGCTCCTCGAGGTGCGCGCGGTGCAGGCGGTCCAGCTCGCGCACGGCGCGGCGCAACGAGGCGTCCCCGCGCACCGACTCCACCACGGCGAGCGTCGTGACGATGCTCCCCACCGCGGCGTCGACCAGGGCGGCGTCGTCGTCCGGCTCGCTCACCGAGCCGGTGCCGGTGCCGGCGGGCGCCGGGACCGGCCGCGGGTCGAGGTCGTCGAGGTCGCAGCCGGTGGTGACCAGCACGCCGGCGCTCAGGGCGAGGAGGGTCACGCGCCGGGTGGCGACGGGGCGGGCAGGCACCCGGTGACCCTATCCCCGCGGCTGCCGCCGTGGATGATCAGGACGCCGCCAACGGTTATCGTGTGCGTAGACATGGCGCACGCCGGTGCGCACAACAGAACAGGGAGGCCGAGAACCGTGAGCACAGCCAGGCAGGACGAGGTCCGGGCCAGGATCGAGACCGAGCTCGCGGAGCCCCTCGCAGCCCTCGGGCTCGACGTCGAGGCGGTGGAGCTGACTCCCGCCGGGAAGCGCCGGGTCCTCCGCATCGCCGTCGACAAGGACGGCGGGGTGACCCTCGACGACGTCGCCGACGCCACCGGAGCCATCAACCGCGTGCTCGACGACTCCGACGTGCTCGGTGAGCAGCCCTACACCCTCGAGGTGACCTCTCGCGGGGTCGACCGGCCGCTGACGCTGCCGCGCCACTGGCGCCGCAACGCCGACCGGTTGGTGAAGGTGACCCTCGCCGACGGCTCCACCGTCACGGGGCGGATCGGGGACTCCGACGAGACGTCGGTGACCCTCGACGTCGACGGCACCGCCCAGCAGGTGGCCTACGCCGACGTCAACAAGGCGCTCGTGCAGATCGAGTTCAACCGGAAGAACGAGGAATCCTGATGGACATCGACCTGAGCATCCTGCGGATGCTGGAGCGCGAGAAGGAGATCTCCTTCGACGTGCTCGTCGAGGCGATCGAGCAGGCGATGCTCACGGCCTACCACAAGAGCCCCGGCGCCCAGCAGCACGCGCGAGTCGTGCTGGACCGGCGCAGCGGACACGTGAGCGTCCTGGTGCGGGAGACCGACGAGGAGGGCAACCTCATCGGCGCGGAGTACGACGACACCCCCCAGGGCTTCGGCCGGATCGCCGCCACCACCGCGAAGCAGATCATGCTCCAGCGGCTGCGTGACGCCGAGGACGACATCCGCTTCGGGGAGTTCGCCGGCAAGGAGGGCGACATCGTCTCGGGCGTGATCCAGCAGGGTCGCAACCCCGACGACGTGATGGTCGACCTCGGCAAGCTCGAGGCGCTGCTGCCGGTCAGCGAGCGCGTGCCGGGGGAGAGCTACGTCCACGGCACCCGCATCAAGTGCCTGGTGATCTCGGTGCGCAAGGGCATGCGTGGTCCGCAGATCACGCTGTCGCGCTCGCACCCCAACCTGGTCAAGAAGCTCTTCGCCCTCGAGGTCCCCGAGATCGCCGACGGCACCGTCGAGATCGCGGCGATCGCCCGCGAGGCGGGGCACCGCAGCAAGATCGCCGTCCACTCCACCGTCGACGGCGTCAACGCCAAGGGCGCCTGCATCGGCCCCCTGGGCCAGCGGGTGCGCAACGTGATGGCCGAGCTCAACGGCGAGAAGATCGACATCGTCGACTGGTCCACCGACCCGGCCGTCCTGGTCGCCAGCGCGCTGTCGCCGGCCCGGGTCAGCTCGGTCGAGATCATCGACGCCGCCGCCCGCTCGGCGCGCGTGGTCGTCCCGGACTTCCAGCTCTCCCTCGCCATCGGCAAGGAGGGCCAGAACGCTCGGCTCGCGGCGCGGCTCACGGGCTGGCGCATCGACATCCGCTCCGACGAGGAGGCTCCGGCCTCCTGAGGCACCGGCGTTCCGGGCGCCGCGCGGCACGGGGGTGAGGCAACTCACCGCCGTTCTGGGCGGCGCTCGGGGCGGCCAGGGCCTCTCGGTTCGGAAACCGCCGCCGTTGAGGGTAGTCTTCTCGTTCAGTGGCTCGACAACGCAACGCTCCCGCATGCCCGGACCTCCCGTCCCTCACCGGACCGGTCCGGACCTGTGTGGGCTGCCGCGCTCGAGTCGCCAAGCGCGAGTTGTTGCGGGTGACCGCCGGCTCGGACGCAGACGGCCGACCAGCCGTCGTGCCCGATCCAACGGCCACCTCGCCCGGCCGTGGAGCGCATCTGCACCCCACGTCCGAGTGTTACGAGCTCGCGGTGCGACGGAAGGCATTCCCTCGCGCACTGCGGTTCACCGCAGGCGCCGGACTCTCCGCCGCACTGCTGGGCGAGTACCTCGGCCAGCGTGACCACCAGGCATGAAGCACCCGACCAGAAACTGGAGCAGCAGCTCATGAGCACTCGATGAGTACTTCCCGATGAGTTCGCCCCACCATTAACGCCTCTCGAGCAACACCCGGAACCGGGTCGAGGGGCACGAAGGAGAAACGTGGCCAAGACCCGAGTTCACGAACTCGCCAAAGAGTTCGGTGTCGAGAGCAAGTTCGTTCTTGAGAAGTTCAAGGAGATGGGGGAGTTCGTCAAGTCGGCGAGCTCCACTGTCGAGCTGCCCGCCGAGATGCGCTTCCGCAAGGAGTACGGCGACAAGCTGAAGGCCCCCCAGGGTGGCAACGCCGCCCCGGCGAGCGCCCCCGTGCCGTCCGCGCCGAAGCCCGGCCCCAAGCCCTCGAAGCCGGCCCCCAAGCCGGCTGAGACCCCGGCCGCGCCGGTCGCCGAGCCGGCTGCCCAGCCGGTCGAGACCCCGGCCCCCGCTGCTCCGCAGGCCCCCGAGGCCCCGGCGGCGCAGGCCCCTGCCGCTCCGGCTCCGGCCGCTGAGCAGCCCGCCACCAAGGCCCCGCGGCCCGGTCCGAAGCCGGGTCCCAAGCCCGCGCCGAAGCCTGCCCCCGCGCAGCCCCAGGCTCCCGCCGCCGCCGCTCCGGCGCCGGCTGCACCCAAGCCGTCCCCGAAGGCTCCCGGTGGCCCGAAGGCGCCGTCCCCGGGCCCGCGTCCGGTCGGTCGTCCCGGCGCCCCGCGTCCGGGCAACAACCCGTTCGCCTCCAGCCAGGGCATGGGCCGTCGGCCCTCCGCCCCGCGTGACGGCGGCGCCCCCGGCGCCCCCGCCGCCGGTGGTGGCGACCAGCAGCGTCCGCCGCGTCCCCCGGCCGCCCGTGACGGCGGTGCACCGGCTCGCCCCGGCATGCCGCGCCCGAACCCGGCGATGATGCCGAAGTCCCCTGCCGCCTTCGCCGGTGGTCGTGGCGCCCCGGGTCGTCCCGGTGCTCCGGGCCGCGGTGGCGCCCCCGGTCGTCCCGGTGCTCCGGGCCGCGGTGGCCCCGGTGGCGCTCCCGGTCGTCCCGGTGGCGGTGGCTTCGGCCCCGCCGGCGGCGGCCGTCCCGGTGGTGGCCGTCCCGGTCAGCGTGGCCAGACCCAGGGTGCCTTCGGTCGCCCGGGTGGTCCCTCGCGCCGTGGTCGCAAGTCGAAGCGGGCCCGTCGCCAGGAGTTCGAGGCCATGGAGGCCCCGACGATCGGCGGCATGCGCGTCCGCAAGGGCAACGGCGAGACCGTTCGCCTGGCCCGTGGCGCCTCGCTCACCGACTTCGCCGAGAAGATCAACGTCGACGCCGCTCAGCTGGTGCAGATGCTGTTCGGCCTCGGTGAGATGGTGACCGCGACCGAGTCGGTCAACGACGCGACGCTCGAGCTGCTCGGTGAGGAGCTCAACTACATCGTCCAGGTCGTGTCCCCGGAGGACGAGGACCGCGAGCTGCTCGAGTCCTTCGACATCGAGTTCGGCGAGGACGAGGGCGACGAGGGCGACCTCGTCGTGCGTCCGCCGGTCGTCACCGTCATGGGTCACGTCGACCACGGCAAGACCAAGCTCCTCGACGCGCTGCGCAACGCCAACGTCGTCGACAAGGAGGCCGGTGGCATCACGCAGCACATCGGTGCCTACCAGGTGCAGACGGAGGTGGACGGCCACGAGCGCCGCATCACCTTCATCGACACCCCCGGTCACGAGGCGTTCACCGCCATGCGTGCCCGTGGTGCGCAGGCCACCGACATCGCGATCCTCGTGGTCGCGGCCGACGACGGTGTCATGCCGCAGACGGTCGAGGCGCTCAACCACGCCAAGGCCGCGGGTGTCCCGATCGTGGTCGCGGTCAACAAGATCGACAAGCCGGACGCCGACCCGACCAAGGTCCGCGGTCAGCTGACGGAGTACGGCCTGGTCCCCGAGGAGTACGGCGGCGACGCGATGTTCGTCGACGTGTCGGCGAAGTCGGAGCTCAACCTCGACAAGCTGCTCGAGGCCGTCATCCTCACGGCCGACGCGTCCCTGGACCTGCGGGCCAACCCGACCCAGGACGCTCAGGGTCTCGTGGTCGAGGCGCACCTGGACCGCGGTCGCGGTCCGGTCGCCACGGTCCTGGTCCAGCGCGGCACGCTGCGCGTCGGCGACTCGATCGTCGCCGGCCCGGCCCACGGCCGTGTGCGTGCGATGCTCGACGAGTACGGCAACGAGCTCACCCAGGCCGACCCGTCGCGTCCCGCGATGGTGCTGGGTCTGTCCTCGGTGCCCGGCGCGGGTCAGAACTTCCTCGTCGTCGAGGACGACCGGATGGCGCGCCAGATCGCTGAGAAGCGTGAGGCTCGTGAGCGTGCGGCCATGCAGGCCAAGCGTCGCGTCCGCCGCACCCTCGAGGACTTCATGGCCTCCATGGAGAAGGGCGAGAGCCAGGAGCTCAACCTCATCCTCAAGGGCGACGTGTCCGGTTCGGTCGAGGCCCTCGAGGACTCGCTGTCGCAGATCGACGTCGGCGACGAGGTCACCCTGCGCGTCATCGACCGCGGTGTCGGTGCGATCACCGAGACCAACGTCGACCTGGCCGCCGCCTCCGACGCCATCATCATCGGCTTCAACGTCCGGCCCCAGGGCAAGGCGACCGAGATGGCGGACAAGGAAGGCGTCGAGATCCGCTACTACTCGGTCATCTACCAGGCGATCGAGGAGATCGAGGCGGCCCTCAAGGGCATGCTCAAGCCGGAGTACGAGGAGAAGACCCTCGGCCAGGCGGAGATCCGCGCGATCTTCCGCTCGTCGAAGATCGGCAACATCGCCGGCTGCATGGTCACCAGTGGCCTGCTGCGCCGCAACGCGAAGGTCCGGGTCATCCGCGACGGCAACGTCATCGCGGACAACCTCGACCTCGCCTCGCTCAAGCGTGAGCGCGACGACGCATCCGAGGTCCGCGAGGGCTTCGAGTGTGGTCTGGTCCTGAAGAACTTCCAGGACATCAAGGAGGGCGACGTCATCGAGGCGTTCGAGATGCGGGAGATTCCCCGCAGCTGATCCCTGTCATCGAGTCGGCGCCACTCCCCACGGGGGGTGGCGCCGACTCGGCAGTTTCGGGACCGTCGGTACTGCGCCACCTGGCGCGGAGGAGTAGGAAGACACCATGAGCAACCCCCGTGTGCGCAAGATCGCCGATCGGATCCAGGTCATCGTCGCCGAGATGCTCGAGCGTCGGATCAAGGACCCGCGCCTCGGCTTCGTCACCGTCACCGACGTCCGGGTGACCGGCGACTCCCAGCAGGCGACCGTGTTCTACACCGTCCTCGGCGACGAGGAGGCGATGGTCGGTACCGCCGCCGCGCTGGAGTCGGCCAAGGGGCTGCTGCGCTCCGAGGTCGCCAAGCAGCTGCAGATGCGCACCGCGCCGACGCTGACCTTCGTCCACGACGCGCTGCCGGAGACCGCCCGCCAGCTCGACGAGGTGCTGGCCCGCGCGCGCCAGTCCGACGAGCAGGTCGCGGCCGCCCGCGAGGGCGCGACGTACGCCGCCGGCGAGGACCCGTACAAGAAGCCGCGCGTCGAGGGCGACGAGGACGAGGACGACGCCGAGGAGCCGGAGACCTCCGGGCCGGCCGCGGAGCGCGACCGGGCCGACGAGGAGTGAGTGCCGGGTCCGCGGCTGCGGGGCCGGCGGGGCTCGTCGTCGTCGACAAGCCGGGAGGGATGACCTCCCACGACGTCGTCGCTCGCGTCCGGCGGCTGGCCGGCACCCGCAAGGTCGGGCACGCCGGCACCCTGGACCCGATGGCCACCGGGGTGCTGGTGCTCGGCATCAACCGGGCGACCCGGCTGCTGGGGCACCTGATGCTCACCGAGAAGGCCTACGACGCGACGGTGCGCCTCGGTGTCGCCACCAGCACCGACGACGCCGAGGGCGAGGTGCTCGCCAGCACCCCTGCCGGTCACCTCGACGAGGCCACGGTGCGGGCGGCGTTCGCCACCCAGGTCGGTGACCTCGAGCAGGTGCCGACCGCGGTGTCGGCGATCAAGGTCGACGGCAAGCGCGCCTACCAGCGGGTCCGCGACGGCGAGCAGGTCGAGCTCAAGGCCCGTCCGGTGACCGTCCACGAGCTCGCCGTCTCCGACGTGCGCACCGTCGGCGAGCACGTCGACGTCGACGTCTCGCTGCGCTGCTCCAGCGGCACCTACGTCCGCGCGATCGCGCGTGACGTCGGCGCCGCCCTGGGCGTGGGCGGCCACCTCACCGCGCTGCGGCGTACCGCGGTCGGCCCCTACGACCTCGGCGTCGCGCGCACCCTGGAGGAGCTGCAGGAGTCGTTCACGCTGCTGCCGATCGCGGACGCCGTGCGTGCGGCGTTCCCGTCGGTCGACCTCGACGCGGGCGCCGCCGACGACGTGCGCGTGGGCCGGCGCCTCGAGCTGGACCTGGACTCCCTGTCGGCCGTGTTCGCCCCCGACGGGGAGTTCCTGGCCCTCTACGAGCCGCATGAGGGCCGGGCGCGCGCGGTCGCGGTGTTCGTGTGAGCGGCGACGCACCCGAGGTGGCCGGACCGGCGCGGAGCGCGCCCGATCGCGCCAGTAGGGTTCGGGATGTGGAGATCTGGCGTTCGCTCGACGACGTACCGGCCGACCTGGGCCGCACCTCGGTCGTCATCGGCAACTTCGACGGCGTGCACGTGGGTCACCGCCAGGTGCTCGCGCGGGCCCGCGCGATCGCCGACGCCCAGGGCCTCACGGTGGTCGCGGTGACCTTCGACCCGCACCCGATGGCGGTGCTGCGCCCCGAGCACGCGCCGACCACGCTGACCACGATGCAGGCCCGCGCGGAGCTGCTCGGCGAGGCCGGTGCAGACGCCGTGCTCGCCGTACCGTTCGACCGCGAGGTCGCCGCCTGGTCGCCCGAGGACTTCGTGCGCCGGATCCTGGTCGACGCGCTGGGCGCGGCGGCGGTCGTCGTCGGCGCCAACTTCCGCTTCGGCAGCCGCGCGAGCGGCGATGTCGCGACGCTGCAGGAGGCGGGGGAGCGCTACGGCTTCACGGCCGAGGGCATCCCGCTCGACGGCGGACCGATGGTGTGGTCCTCCACCTACGTGCGCACCTGCCTGGCCGCCGGCGACGTCGCCGGCGCCGCCGAGGCGCTCGGCCGGCCGTACGCCGTGCGCGGCGCGGTCGTCCCGGGCGACAAGCGCGGTCGCGAGCTGGGCTACCCGACCGCCAACGTGCCCACCGACGGCATGACCGCGGCGCCCTCCGACGGCGTGTACGCCGGGTGGCTGCGTCGCCTCGACACCGGCGAGCGCTTCCCGGCCGCGATCTCGGTCGGCACCAACCCCACCTTCGACGGCGTCCGGGCCCGCCGCGTGGAGAGCTACGTGCTCGACCGCACCGACCTGGAGCTCTACGGCGTGGAGGTCGAGGTCTCCTTCGTGGAGCGGCTGCGCGGCATGGTCGCGTTCGACTCCGTCGACGCGCTGATCGTCCAGATGGAGGACGACGTGCGCCGCGCCCGCGAGCTGCTGGTCCCGTGACGCGCGGGCCCGCGCCCGAGCGCGGCCTCCTGGAGGCCACTGACGCGTGGTTCCTCACCCACGGCCTGGCCTACTTCGTCCCCGAGGAGCGGGCCGCCGCCCACGCGGCCCTGCGCGGGCGACGCACGCTCCCGCTGGCGGTGCTCAGCGGTCTCGTGGCCGCGGCCGCGGGCGCCGGGCTGGCCTGGGTGACCGGGCAGCCGAGCGTCGCCCCGGCGCTGATGATCTCCGCGGCGATGGTCGCGGTGCTGGTCTACGCGCTGACCTCCCTGCGGGCCGCGCCGATCGTGCGCTGGGCACTGGGGCGCACCTTCGGCAGCCTGCGCACGCTGCTGCCGATGATGAGCCGGGCGCTGCCGCTGCTGTTGTTGTTCGTGACGTTCTTGTTCATCAACGGCGAGGTCTGGCAGGTCGCCGCCGACCTGCCCACCGGCACCCTGTGGCTGACCGCCCTGCTCTTCGTGCTGCTGGCGACCGGCTTCCTGCTGGTCCGCCTGCCCGAGGAGGTCGACAAGGTCGACGACGAGGTGGACGCCGACTTCCTGCGTCGCACCACCGCCGGGACCCCGGTGGCCGACGTCGCCCGGGAGCTGCTCAGCGACGTCGAGGGGCGCCCGGCGCTCGCGGCGTACGCCGAGGTGCGCGGCTTCGAGCGCTGGAACCTGGTGCTGGTGCTGGTCGTCATCCAGGCGGTCCAGGTGCTGCTGATGAGCGTCGGCGTCTTCGTGTTCTTCCTCGCCTTCGGCGGCCTGGTGATGGACCTCGACGTGCAGTCCGCGTGGACCGCGATCCCCGAGTCCGACATCCGCGCGCTGCCGGTCCTGTCGCAGGTGAGCGAGCCGCTCGTGCAGGTCTCGGTGTTCCTGGCGTCGTTCTCCGCGCTCTACCTGACCGTCTCCACGGTCACCGACGAGACCTACCGGGTGCAGTTCTTCGGCAGCGTCATGCGCGAGCTGGAGCGCGCCGTGGGCGTCCGCGCGGTCTACCTGGCGGTGCGCGACCGCGACGCCGACGTGGTGGTCTGACCCGCACCACCTCTTCCTAAGTGCACGAATCTGATGTAGTAAATGGTCCATGACCACGACTCCCGCGCGGCCGGTCAGCCGCCGCAGCGTCCTGAAGCTCTCGCTCGCGACCGCCGCGGTGGCGCCGGTGCTCAGCGCCGGCCCCGCGCTGGCCGGGGGAGCCCGGTCGCCCCTGGCCCCGCGGGCAGGCGCCCCGGCGCCGACCGGCCCGATCCTCAAGCCGCTGCCGCCGGACCGGTTCGTGGTCCACGGCACCAACGCCGAGATGCGGTGGGGCTCGGTGCGGGCCCGCGAGGCGCTGACCTCCCAGGCGGACCTGTTCGTGCGCAACCACACCCGCACGCCGGTGATCGAGCCCGCGACGTACGCCCTGCGGGTGCACGGTGACGGCCTGGCCCGTGGGCGCGGTGCGGACGAGGGGCTGTCGTTCCGGCTGGCGGACCTGAAGCGACTGCCGCGCACCACGATCACCGCCACCCACGAGTGCACCGGCAACGGGCGCCGGTTCTTCGCCGAGCAGCAGGGCACGCCCGCCTCCGGGACCCCGTGGGCGCTGGGTGCGGTCGGTGCGGTCCGGTGGGAGGGTGTGCTCCTGCGCGACCTGCTCCACCGCATCGGGATCCGCCGCGACGCGGTCTCGGTGATGGCCACCGGCCTCGACGATCCGTACGTCAGCGGTGGCGTCGACTACGGCCGGGTCCGGCGCCCGTTCGGCATCGACAAGGCGCTCGACGACGCGCTGCTGGCCTGGAGCGCGAACGGCGAGCCGCTGCTGCCCGACCACGGGTTCCCGCTGCGCCTGGTGCTGCCCGGCTGGGTGGGCATCGCCAGCATCAAGTGGCTGGGCTCGCTCGAGGTCTCCACCACCGAGCAGACCTCGCCGTGGAACACGCTGTGGTACCGGATGACCGGCGGCGACCACCCGGCCGACGCGGCGCCGCTGAGCCTCAACCCGGTGCGCTCGGCCTTCGAGCTGGACTGGGACGAGGTGCTCCCGGCTGCGCGGACGATCACGCTGACCGGTCGGTCCTGGAGCGGCGCGGCGCCGATCGTGCGGGTCGAGGTGAGCGTCGACGGCGGATCGACCTGGCGTGCCGCCGGGCTGCGCGACAAGCCCCGCTGCGGGGCTGGTCACGGGGCTGGTCACGGGCGCACCCGCGACCTGTCCTGGACGCGCTGGTCCTACCAGTGGCGCCGGCCCGCCGCCGGCGCGCACGAGCTGCTCGCCCGGGCCACCGACGCCGCGGGCCGCACGCAGCCGCTCACCGCGGCGTACAACGACGGGGGTTACCTCTTCGACGCCGTGGTCCGCCACCCGGTCACGGTGGTCTGAGGCTCAGACCCGCAGCCAGGCCAGCACGGCGCGGACCCGGCGGTGGTCGTCGGGCGCCGGCGGCAGGTCGAGCTTGGTGAAGATGCTGTTGATGTGCTTGGCCACGGCCTTGTCGGTGACGACCAGCCGCGCCGCGATCGCGGCGTTCGAGCGTCCCTCGGCCATCAGCGCCAGCACCTCCCGCTCCCGCGGGCTGAGCCGGTCGACGGGCTCGGGGCCGCGGCTCATCACCGAGGCGACCACCTCCGGGTCGAGGACGGTGCCGCCGGCCACCACCCGGCGCAGGCCGTCGACGAACTCCGCGACGTCGGCGACCCGGTCCTTGAGCAGGTAGCCGACCGCGCCCTCGCCGCTGGCCAGCAGCTCGCGGGCGTAGAGGTGCTCGACGTACTGGCTGAGCACCAGCACCGGGAAGCCGGGACGGGCGGCGCGCACCTCGATCGCGGCACGCAGGCCCTCGTCGGTGTGCGTCGGCGGCATCCGCACGTCGAGCACCGCGGCGTCGACGCCGGGGTCGCGCAGCGCGGCGCGCAGGTCCGCCTCGTTGTCGACGGCGGCTGCGACCGTGCAGCCGTGGATCTCGAGCAGCTGGGTCAGGCCGGCCCGGAGGAGGGCGTGGTCCTCGGCGAGGACAAGGCGCACGGGACCTCCACGGTGACGAGGGTCGGCCCGCCGGTCGGGCTCGCCACCGCCATTGTCCCGTCGAAGGCGCCCAGGCGCCGCATGACGCCGAGCATCCCGGTGCCGTGTCGCGGGTCCGCGCCGCCGACGCCGTCGTCGCCGACCTCGCCGCGCAGCACGCCGTCGGCGTGGGTGAGGCGCACCCAGGCGTGCTCGGCGCCGGCGTGCTTGACCACGTTGGCCAGGCACTCGGCCAGGGCGAAGTAGACGGCCGACTCGACCGGCGCCGGCGGGCGTCCCGCGAGCGAGGCGTCCACCCGCACCGGTACGGCGAGGTCCAGCGCGAGCGCCTCGACGGCACCGCCCAGCCCGCGGTCGGCGAGCACCGGCGGGTGGAGGCCGCGCAGCACCGCGCGCAGGTCGCCGATCGCGGCGACGCTGCTGGCCCGGGCGTCGGCCACCAGGCGCCGGGCCGCGTCGGGGTCGTCGGCGAACGTGGACTCCGCCATCCCGAGGTGCATCGACAGCGCGACCAGGCGGGCCTGGGTGCCGTCGTGCAGGTCGCGCTCGAGTCGGCGCAGCTCCGCCGCGGAGTGGTCGACGGCGTCGGCACGGGTCACGGTGAGCTCCTGGACGCGCTGCTCCAGCCGCTCGGTGTGCCCGACGCTGAGGAACCAGCGGTCGACGACCGACCGGGCGCGCATCAGCGGCTCCACGCCGAAGTACCAGAGCCCGCCGGTGACGACCAGCACCAGGAGCAGCACGACGAGCAGGGACAGCGCGAAGCCGAAGGTGGCCGTCCACAGCAGCCAGCCCAGGTCGCGCCAGGTCATCGGGTCGCGCGCCCATCCGAGCACGCGCGGCACCGGGCCGCGCTCGGCCGGGCGGTACTGCTCGGGGATGGCCGTGCCCAGGACTCGCTCGGCCATCCGGCGGTGCCGGTCGGCCAGCCAGCGGGTCGCCGGGATCGCCACCAGCAGCACCGGGATGCCGATCCACAGCAGGGCCAGCACGCCACCGAGGACCGAGGCGACCACGAGCAGCACCGCGGGGACGAAGCACGCCAGCTGCCACGCGGCGTACGACGTCAGGCGCAGCCGGCCCGCGTGGGCGGGACGGGCAGCGGCCGGCGAGGTGCTCACCCGCCCATCCTCGCGGGATCCGGTCGCCGGCGACAGTGGTGCTGGCACCACCGTGCGGCCGGGTGCCTGCGTTCCTGACCGGGACCCGCTCGCCTCGCCAGGCTGGCCGGAGGCCGGACCCCGTCGGCCCCGGACGCACCAGGAGCCCCGATGTCGCACCTCCTCACCGCCCTGCCCCTGCGGGCCGCACGCTGGAGCGCGAGCCATCCGTGGCGCGCCATCCTCGGCTGGCTGGCGCTGGTGGCCCTCGCCGTCGGCCTGGCCGCCGCGATCCCCACCCAGGAGACCACCTCCGCCGACTACCGGGTCGGCGAGTCCGGCCGGGCCGACGCGCTGGTCGAGGAGGCCGGTCTGGCCGACCCGGACGCCGAGCACGTGCTGATCACCACCACGGGCGGCGGTGCCCTCGACCGCGCCGAGGCGGGCGCGGCCGGGACGGCGCTGGCCGAGCGGCTCGGTGACGTCGACGGCGTGGCGGGGGTCGCGCCCCCGCAGTGGAGCGGGCCGGGGACGGCGGCGCTGGTCACGATCGCGCTCGACGAGGGTCACGACGACATCGAGGAGGTGACCGCGGCGACCGAGGCGGTCCAGCGCGACCATCGTGACCTCGAGCTGCGCCAGGGCGGCGACGTCAGCCTCGAGAAGGAGATCAACGACCGGGTCGCCGACGACCTCGCCTCGGCCGAGCTCACGAGCGTGCCGGTCACCCTGGTGCTGATGCTCCTCGCCTTCGGTGCCCTGGTCGCCGCCGGGCTGCCCGTGCTGCTCGCCGGGACCAGCGTCGCCGCGACCATCGGGGTGATGGCGCCGATCTCCCACCTGGTGCCGACCGAGCCGACCGTCGGGAGCATGGTCGTGCTGATCGGCATGGCGGTCGGTGTCGACTACTCGCTGTTCTACCTCAAGCGTGAGCGCGAGGAGCGGGCCGCGGGACGCGGCACCCGCGACGCCATCGAGATCGCCGCCGAGACCTCGGGGCATTCGATCCTGGTCTCCGGCGGCGCCGTCATCGCCTCCCTGGGGGCGCTCTACGTGATGGGGGATCCCACCTTCAACTCGCTGGCGACGGGGGCGATCGTCGTGGTCGCGGTCGCCGTGCTCGGCTCGATCACCGTGCTCCCGGCGCTGCTGGCCACGCTCGGACGCTGGGTGGACCGGCCCCGGGTCCCGCTGCTGTGGCGCCTCAACGCGCGCATCGGGCGCGGCGGCATCAGCAGCCGGCTGCTCGCCCCGGTGCTGCGCCACCCGCTGGCCGCGCTGCTCGCCTCGAGCCTGGTGGTCCTCGCCCTGGCGGTGCCGGCGCTGGGCATGAAGACCGCGCACGCCGACCTCGACACCCTGCCGGCCGACCTCCCCGCGGTGGCGACGACGAAGGCGATCGCCGCGGAGTTCCCCACCGAGGGCGCCTCGGCGCGGGTGGTGGTCAGCACCGCCGGTGACGAGGCGAGCGCGAGGCGTGCGCTCGAGCGGCTCGGCCGGACCGCCCTGGCCGGTGGCGACTTCACCGGGGCCGGCGAGGTCGAGACCTCCGCGGACGGTCGCACCTCGACCCTCGAGCTCGGGATGGACTGGTCCGAGACCGACCCGCGGGCGGCGCAGGCCGTGCGCACGCTGCGCGCGGACCTGGTGCCCGAAGCCCTCGACGGCATCGAGGGCGAGCGCGCCGTGGGCGGCGGGGTCGCCGAGGCGCTGGACTACGACGAGGACCAGCGCCTCGCCCTGCCCCTGGTGATCGGAACGGTGCTGCTCCTCACGATGCTGATGATGTACGCCGCGTTCCGCAGCGTGCCGATCGCGCTGCTCTCCACCGTGCTCAACCTGGCCTCGGTCGGGGTCGCGTTCGGGGTGCTGGCACTGGTCTTCCAGCACGGCTGGGGCAGCGGCGCCCTCGACGTCACCACCCCCGGCTTCGTGATCCACTGGATCCCGCTGTTCGTGCTCGTGGTGCTGGTGGGCCTGTCGATGGACTACCACGTGTTCGTGGTGAGCCGGATCCGCGAGCACGTCGCCCGCGGGCTGCCCACCCGCCTCGCGGTCGAGCGCGGGATCGCCGACACCGCCGGCGTGGTCACCAGCGCGGCCGCGGTCATGGTCTCGGTGTTCTCGATCTTCGCGACCTTGAGCATGCTGGAGATGAAGATGATGGGCGTGGGCCTGGCCGCCGCGATCCTGCTCGACGCCACGCTGGTGCGCCTGGTGCTGCTGCCCGCCGCGCTGGTGCTGCTGGGGGAGCGGGCCTGGTGGCCGCGCCGGCCCCGCCGCCCGGTCGGTGAGCAGGTCGTCGAGCAGGACCCGGCGTACGCTCTGCAGGGCCGGTGAGCACGCTGCTCGCCCCGCCGCCCGCGTTTTGGGCGGGTGTCGCGCCGCGCGCTAGTCTGATGCGGTTGTCCGGGGCCTCGTGCGCCGGCCGACACCAATCCATTGCTGAGTCATCTGCCGTGCAACGGCCGCGGATCCAGAGTGCCCGGGAGAACAGGCCCCGGCGCGCCGCGCAGCGAGAGTGCCCTGGAAGGGGCGGAGGGGAGCCCGCATGTCGATCGGTACCGACGCGGAGACCAAGAAGAAGATCATCGCCGAGTACGCCCTGACCGAGGGTGACACCGGTTCGCCCGAGGTGCAGATCGCGCTGCTGAGCCACCGCATCTCGCACCTCACCGAGCACCTCAAGCAGCACAAGCACGACCACCACAGCCGTCGTGGTCTGCTGCTGCTGGTCGGTCAGCGCCGTCGCCTGCTGAACTACCTGCAGAAGACCGAGATCGCCCGTTACCGGTCGATCGTCGAGCGCCTCGGCCTGCGTCGCTGACGCTTGGTCCTCGCGGGCGGGGCGGCCGCTCCTCGAGAGCGGCCGCCCTGCTCCATTTCCGGGCCGGCGTTCGCTAGGCTCGCAAGCACAACTTCATAGCATCCACATCCAGGAGCGACCGCATCGTTTCGGCCCGGTCCTCGGTAGTGGCCTTCAGATCGTCTCGATCTGCGGGCCTCGATCGAAGACCGGCCCCTCGCACCAAGGCGAGGCCCCGGCGGGCACCTCGAGATCGAGATCCCCGCACCCCCACCGGGACGACGCGGAGCTCCGCGCACAGAACAAGGACAAACCCCTTGACTGAACCCGTCATCAGCGCCGTCGAGACCGTTCTCGACAACGGCAAGTACGGCACCCGCACCATCAAGTTCGAGACCGGGCTCCTCGCCCGCCAGGCCGCCGGTTCGGTGACCGCCTACCTCGACGACGACACGATGCTGCTCTCGGCGACCACCGCCGGCAAGCACCCGAAGGACCACTTCGACTTCTTCCCCCTGACGATCGACGTCGAGGAGCGGATGTACGCCGCGGGCAAGATCCCCGGCTCGTTCTTCCGCTCCGAGGGTCGCCCGGGCGAGGACGCGATCCTCACCTGCCGCCTGATCGACCGCCCGCTGCGCCCGACCTTCAAGAAGGGTCTGCGCAACGAGGTCCAGGTCGTCATCACGGTCATGGCGCTCAACCCCGACGCGCCGTACGACGTGCTCGCGATCAACGCCGCGTCGCTGTCCACCCAGCTCTCCGGTCTGCCGTTCTCCGGCCCGGTCGGCGGCGTGCGCGTCGCGCTCATCGAGGGCCAGTGGGTCGCGTTCCCGACCCACAGCCAGCTCGAGGACGCCGTCTTCGACATGGTCGTGGCCGGCCGTGTCACCGACACCGGCGACGTCGCGATCATGATGGTCGAGGCGGAGGCCACCGAGACCACCTTCGACAAGGTCCAGAACGGTGCCCAGGCGCCGACCGAGGAGGTCGTGGCCTCGGGCCTCGACGCCGCGAAGCCCTTCATCAAGCAGCTCTGCGAGGCGCAGAGCGAGCTGGCGAACGTGGCCGCGAAGCCGGTCCAGGACTTCCCGGTCTTCCTCGACTACGAGGACGACGTCTTCGCTGCCGTCGAGTCCGCCGCCCGCGAGGACCTCGCCGCCGCGATGAAGATCGCCGACAAGGCCGAGCGCGAGGCGCGCACCGACGAGATCAAGGCCTCGCTCATCGAGCGCCTCGCCGCCCAGTTCGAGGGCCGCGAGAAGGAGATCGGCGCGGCGTTCCGCTCGCTGAACAAGCAGCTGGTCCGCGAGAGCATCCTGCGCGACAAGATCCGCATCGACGGCCGCGGCCTGGCCGACATCCGTCCGCTGCACGCCGAGGTCGGCGTGATCCCGCGCGTGCACGGCTCGGCGCTGTTCGAGCGTGGCGAGACCCAGATCCTGGGCGTCACCACCCTCGACATGCTCAAGATGGAGCAGCAGCTCGACACCCTCTCCCCGGAGAAGTCGCGCCGCTACATGCACAAGTACGTCTTCCCGCCGTTCTCGACCGGTGAGACCGGCCGGGTCGGCTCCCCGAAGCGTCGCGAGGTCGGCCACGGCGCCCTGGCGCGCCGCGCGCTCCTGCCGGTGCTCCCGGACCGCGAGGTCTTCCCCTACGCGATCCGCCAGCTCTCCGAGGCGATGGGCTCCAACGGCTCCACCTCGATGGGCTCGGTCTGCGCCTCGACCCTCTCGCTGCTCCAGGCCGGTGTGCCGCTGAAGGCCTCCGTCGCGGGCATCGCGATGGGCCTGGTCTCCGGTGAGATCGACGGCCAGACGCAGTACGTCGCGCTGACCGACATCCTCGGTGCCGAGGACGCGTTCGGCGACATGGACTTCAAGGTCGCCGGCACCCGCGAGTTCGTCACCGCGCTCCAGCTCGACACCAAGCTCGACGGCATCCCCGCCGAGGTCCTGGCCGCCGCGCTGACCCAGGCGCGCGACGCCCGCCACGTCATCCTCGACGTCATGGCCGAGGCCATCGACGCCCCCGAGGAGATGTCCTCCACCGCGCCGCGGATCATCAGCGTCAAGATCCCGGTCGACAAGATCGGCGAGGTCATCGGCCCGAAGGGCAAGGTGATCAACCAGATCCAGGACGACACCGGCGCCTCGATCTCCATCGAGGACGACGGCACCATCTACATCGGTGCCACCAACGGTGAGGCGGCCGACGCGGCCCGCTCGGCGATCAACGCGATCGCCAACCCGACGATGCCCGAGGTCGGCGAGCGCTACCTCGGCACCGTCGTGAAGACGACGAACTTCGGTGCGTTCGTCTCGCTCATGCCCGGCAAGGACGGCCTGCTGCACATCAGCAAGCTGCGCCCGCTCGCCGGTGGCAAGCGCGTCGAGACCGTCGAGGACGTCGTCTCCGTCGGTCAGAAGATCCAGGTCGAGATCGGCGAGATCGACGACCGCGGCAAGCTCTCCCTCATCCCCGTGGTCGAGGAGACCGCTGGCGAGGGCGAGACCGCGGAGCCGGCCGCCGAGGCGACCGAGGAGGCCTGACCTCCACGTGGCTGAAGCCAACACGACGACCGGCCCGCAGGCGACTGCGGGCCGGTCGTCCGGTTCCCGGGGCATGTCGCCCACGATCGTGTCCGGCGCCGAGCAGGAGCCGGGCACCACGATCACCGTCCAGACCGTCACCGACGCCGCCGGTCAGGTGACCTCCGAGATCCGTCGTACCGTCCTTCCGGGCGGGCTGCGGGTCATCAGCGAGCGCCTCGCCGGCGTGCGCTCCGCGAGCGTCGGCGTGTGGGTCGGGGTGGGCTCGCGCGATGAGTCCGCGACCCTCCACGGCTGCTCGCACTTCCTCGAGCACCTGCTCTTCAAGGGCACCAGCACGCGCTCCGCGCTCGACATCTCCATCGAGCTCGACGCGGTGGGCGGGGAGTTCAACGCCTTCACCGCCAAGGAGTACACCTGCTTCCACGCGCGGGTCCTCGACGAGGACCTGCCGCTGGCCGTCGACGTGCTCGGAGACATGATCACCGACTCGCTGATCACGCCGGAGGACGTCGAGGCCGAGCGCGACGTGATCCTCGACGAGATCGCCATGCACGACGACGACCCCGACGACGTGGTGCACAACCTCTTCGCCGAGCAGGCCTTCGGCGCCGACACGCCGTTGGGCCGGGGCATCGCCGGCACCATGGAGTCGATCGGTGCGCTTACCCGTGAGCAGATCCACGACTTCTACCGCGCCCACTACCGCCCGGCGACGATGGTCGTCTCGGTGGCCGGCAACGTCGACCACGACGCCCTGGTCGAGCAGGTCAGCGCCGCCTTCGGGCGCAACGACTTCCTCTCCGGCGACGAGCGCCCGGTCCCGCCGCGCGGTGCGAACGGCGCGGTGCCGGTGCACCCCGGCACGGCCAGCACCACCCGGCCCTTCGAGCAGGTCAACGTCGTGCTCGGCATGGCCGGCATCCGTCGCGACGACGAGCGCCGCTATGCGCTCGGGGTGCTCAACACCGCGCTCGGCGGCGGCACCTCGAGCCGGCTGTTCCAGGAGGTGCGCGAGCGCCGCGGACTGGCCTACTCGGTCTACTCCTTCGGCAGCCACCACGCCGACGCCGGACTGGTCGGGGTGTCGGTCGGCTGCCTGCCGGCCAAGCTCGACGACGTGCTCGCCGTGGTCCGCGCCGAGCTGGCCAAGGTGGCGGCCGACGGCATCACCGCCGAGGAGCTCGCCCGCGGCAAGGGCCAGCTGCGCGGCGGCCTGGTCCTCGGCCTGGAGGACTCCGGCTCGCGGATGTCGCGCCTGGGCAAGGGCGAGCTGGTCCACGACGAGCTGCTGAGCATCGACGAGGTGCTCGCGCGCATCGACGCGGTCAGCCTCGACGACGTGCGCGAGGTCGCGGCCGCCGTCTTCGGCGCACCGGAGA
Organism: Nocardioides sp. dk884; assembly: GCF_009557055.1. Classification (NCBI taxonomy): domain Bacteria; kingdom Bacillati; phylum Actinomycetota; class Actinomycetes; order Propionibacteriales; family Nocardioidaceae; genus Nocardioides; species Nocardioides sp. dk884. Next base: position 1,477,645 of record NZ_CP045649.1, read on the forward strand.
TCCTCGCGGTGGTCGGCCCCGAGAGCGGGCCGGGCGCCACCGAGGAGCAGCACGCCTGACGTGGCAGTGGGTCGGGGTCAGCGCACCAGCACCACGACGGCGGCGCAGGCCCCGGCCCACAGCACGCTCGCGAAGGTGCCGATGATGAACCGCTCCGCGGCGCCGGTGCGGACGCCGTCCTCCGCCGCGCGCAGCTCGGGGTAGCGCCCGAACGCCTTGACGGCCAGCACCACCGCGATCCCTTCGGGCCAGCCGGCCACGAGCGAGGCGTAGACCGCCGCCCGCTCGAGCACCCCGATCCAGGTCCCGCCGCGCAGCACCGACCCGGCGCCCTGGGTGGTGGTCGTGGTCCCGTCGGCCCGCGGGCGGTCCACGAGCGCGAACAGGCGCGCGGTGACCGGCCGCCGCCCAGGACGGCGGCTGCGGCGCCCAGCACGACCAGCAGCGCGGTGGCGGCGCGAGCGCCGCTGTCGATGTCGGCAGGTGTCGCGGCCACCCCCGCCGCGGCGGCGAGCAGCAGCAGCGTCGCGGGGGTCCACACGTCGCGCCCGGTGCGGCTCCACGAGCACGCCGCCGCGACGGTGGTGGCGGCGAGCAGCGCGGTGACCAGCTGGCCCCAGTTCTCCGGACTCATGGGCCCATCCCAGCACCAGGCACCCTCAGCAGGGGAGTGGCGAGGTGGGTGACGAGCTCGCGGGCGCGCCGTCCCTCGGCGAGCCCGGCGGCCTGGGCGCGTTGGCTGACCGCCGACTGGCTGATGCCCAGGCGGCGCCCGATCTCCTCGTGGGTGAGGCCCTGGTCGGCGAGGTCCACGACGTCCCAGCCCCGCGGCGTACGACGGGCGAGGACGGCCGCCCACAGCCACAGCGCCGACTCCAGGTGCCGGGCGTCGTCGGTGTCACCGTGCACGCGCAGGTGCCACGGGCTGTTCTTGGCCCGTCCGACCGCTTCGCGGGCGTGGAGGTACGCCGGGCCCCGGCCGGCGCGCGCGTGGTCGGGCAGCGGCTCCTCGACCGTGCCGGCGCCCAGGCCGATGTGCCAGGTGTCGTCTCGCAGCAGCGGCTCGAGCACGAGAGCCACGTGCTCGGGGCGGTCCAGGACGCCCTGGACCTCATCGCCGGCCGTGCGCTCGAGGGGCCGCAGGAGAGGCACCCCGGCGGTGGCCTCCATCGCGCGGGGCACCAGGTCGGCGCCGGCGCGGCTGGAGCGCTGGTCGACGGTGAGCACGAGCACGGGCACCGGCACCTCCGGAGTGAGCGGGTCAGTTCCGAGGATGCATCAGGAAATTTCCTAATGTCAATGCCAGATAAGGGGAAAACCTTATCGACGGCCGATGATGCCGATGACCGCCGGGTTCTTCTGCTCCACGACCGAGACCCGGAAGCCGCCCTTCGCGAGCGCCGCCGACGCCTTCGACACCACCGTGGGCATCTGGTCGGGGAACTTCACCTCGAAGAACAAGAAGACAGCACCGCCGGGCAGCACGCGCTCGTGCAGCAGCGCGATCTCGTCGTCGCAGTCACGCACCCAGAACAGGTTGACGTTGAACGCGTAGACCTTGTTGAGCCGCTTGACCGGGACCCGCAGCGTGGCCAGGTCGATCTGGCGCACCGTCAGTCGGCCGGCCTCCACGAAGCGCGCACAGCGTCGCTTCGTGCGGTCCACGCCAGACTCGGACCGGTCGATCGCGAAGAGCTTGCCGGTGGTCAGCCGGGAGCAAATAGCCTCCGCTCCAGCCCCGGGTCCACAACCGATCTCCAGGACGTGGTCGGTCGGCTGGACATCCATGAACTCAACCGCCCACCGAATCCGCGCAGGGATCGTCTGCACCACCATGGGGTCAAGACTGCCAGAAGCCCAGACCTCGTGGTGCCACCCGGTCCCCAAGGTGCGCTGAGTCTCACACCGATCGGTCTCGCCGGACCCGTCCCGGACCGGTCCTGGGGCCCCGACGTCCTAGGCTGGCGACGTGGCTGAGACGAGGGTGTTGAAGGTCGGTGTCCTGGGCGCGCGGGGCAAGGTCGGCTCGGAGGTCTGCCGCGCGGTCGAGGCCGCCGCGGACCTGGAGCTGGTGGCAGCTGTCGACGCGGGCGACCCGCTGGAGACGCTGGTCTCCGCAGGCGCGGAGGCGGTCGTCGACTTCACCCACCCCGACGTCGTCATGGACAACCTGCGGTTCTGCGTCGAGCAGGGCATCCACGCCGTCGTCGGCACCACCGGCTTCGACGACGAGCGGCTGGCGCGGCTCGGTGGCTGGCTGGAGGGCTCGCCCGGCACCGGTGTCCTGATCGCGCCGAACTTCTCCATCGGTGCGATCTTGATGATGCGCTTCGCCGCCGCGGCCGCCCCGTTCTATGAGTCGGTCGAGGTCGTCGAGCTGCACCACCCCGACAAGGCCGACGCCCCCAGCGGCACCGCCCGGCGCACGGCACAGCTGATCGCCGCCGCGCGTCGCGAGGCCGGCTGCGACCCGGTCCCCGACGCGACCTCGACCGCGCTCGATGGCGCGCGGGGCGCCGACGTGGACGGCATCCGCGTCCACGGCCTGCGCATCCGCGGCATGGTCGCCCACCAGGAGGTCGTGCTGGGCGGGGTGGGGGAGACCCTCACCATCCGCCACGACTCGATGGACCGTGCCTCGTTCACCCCCGGCGTGCTGACCGGGCTGCGCACGATCGCCGACCGGCCCGGCCTCACCGTCGGCCTCGAGCACTTCCTCGACCTGGACTGACGCGCCCAGCGCTCAGCCCAGGGCGCGAAGCGCCGCGGCGAGCAACGCCGAGCCGAAGACCACCACCAGGAACGGCGCCCGCAGCACCAGCAGCACCGCCGCCGCGGCGAGCGCCGCCAGCCGCGCGTCCACCACCAGCTCGCTGCCGCTGGCCGCGACCTGGACGGCGATCAGGGCGGCCAGCAGGGCGACCGGGATCAGGTCGGCCACGCGACGTACCAGCGGGTGCTCCAGGACCCGTGGCGGGACGCTGAGCCCGGCCAGCTTGAGCAGGTAGCACCCGGCCGCGGCGAGGAGCACCGCGAGCCAGGTCACGACGCCGCCTCGGGGCGCTCGGGGCGGCGCAGCAGGCCGGCGAGCACCGCGACCGCGCCCGCGGCCAGCACCGGTACGCCGGCGGGCGTGAGCGGCACCGCGCCCAGCGCGACCGCCGCGGCGAGCACCGCGACCACCCGGTGGTGCCAGGAGTCCAGGCGCGGCCACAGCAGCGCCAGGAACGCGGCGCCCACCGCGGCGTCGAGGCCGTAGGTCGCGGGGTCGCCGATGGCCGTGCCGGCGAGCGCACCGAGGAGCGTGAAGAGGTTCCACAGCACGAAGATCGAGACACCGGTCGTCAGGAACCCCAGCCGGGCTGCCGGCACCGAGTCGCGCCCGACGCTCATCGCCGTGGACTCATCGATCAGCAGGTGCGCCCCCAGGGCGCGTCGCCAGCCCCGCCAGCGCAGCAACGGGCCCACCTTGAGCCCGTAGAGGGTGTTGCGGGTGCCGAGCAGGAGCGCGGCGGCGGTGCCCGCCAGCGGCGCGCCACCGCCGGCGACGACGCCCACCAGCGCGAACTGCGAGGCGCCGGTGAAGACCAGCAGCGACAGCGCGCACGTCTGCCAGACGTCGAGCCCGGCCGCGACGGAGACGGCGCCGAAGGACACGCCGTACGCTCCGGTGGCGATGCCGACGCCGAGGCTGTCGCGCACGATCGCGGTGCGCTCCGGGGCCGGCAACGTCGGGTCGGACCTGGACACGCCGGGACCCTAACCGGTGGGCTCGGAGGCCTCGTGGGACGGGTGGCCGCAGGCGGCCGGGGCGCTCAGTGGCGGCGGGTGCGGGCCTGACGGGGGCGACGCGGCGCGTGCGGGTCGTGCAGGAGCCGGTGCGCGACGCCGACGCCGGTGAGTGCGCCGAGCACGGCGCCCCACGTGGTGGGAAGCGGTGTGGCCAGGGCGCTCCAGGCGCCGACCGTCGTGAGCGCCAGGATCACCACGGTGGCCACGACGAGCTGGTGCAGACGGGGCAGCGGGCCGAGCATGCGGGGGTCCTCTCTCCGGTGCGCGCGTACGGCGCGCCCCTCCATGGTGACGCATGTCACCACCCGAGCAAGACCTGAATGGGTGAAGTCGCCGCAGCGGCGTCTCCGGAGCTCAGGCCAGGGCGGTGTGCAGGCGCACCTGACGCACCCGGGTGACGCCGTCACCCTCGAGGTCGAGCTCGCGGTGTGCGCCGTCCGGCGCCCAGCCGGCGGAGGTGAGGAACGTGCGCAGGGTGTCGTCGACCGAGACCGCCCAGAGCACCGACCGGGTGAAGCGGTCCGCGCGCATGGTGTCGACGGCCGCTTGGAGCAGCCGCGAGCCGTGTCCGGCGCCGCGGTGTGCCGGGTCCACGGTCAGCTCCGCGAGCTCGGCGTCCGCGACCGGGTCGCAGTCGGGATCGCTCGCCGGGCCGGTGACCGCGAAGCCCACCACCTGGGCGCGCTCCAGCGCGACCAGCACCCGGTGGCGCGCGTCTCCCGGCTTGGCGAAGGCGGCCTGCCAGGCCTCGGTCGCGGCGGCCTCGGCCTCGGGGCCGCTGGGGAAGGCCTCCGGTGGGACCAGGCCGGCGTAGGTCTGCGGCCAGGTGCGCAGCTGCAGGCGCGCGACGGCCGGGGCGTCGTCGGCCCAGGCGACCCGCACGGACACGTCTGCGGTGGGGGAGCTCATGGCCTCATCCTTGCAGTCGCCGCCCGCGACCGCGTCGATCCCGCGCACGCGTTCGGGGTGCTGGCTATGGTCGGCCCATGGAGTTTCGCAACCTCGGCGCGAGTGGTCTGAAGGTCTCGGCCATCTCGTACGGCAACTGGCTCACCCACGGCTCCCAGGTCGAGGAGGACGCCGCGCTCGCCTGCGTGCGCCGCGCCCTCGACGAGGGCATCACGACGTTCGACACCGCGGACGTCTATGCCAACACCGCTGCCGAGAGCGTGCTCGGCAAGGCCCTGGTCGGTGAGCGCCGCGAGAGCCTGGTGGTCTGCACCAAGGTCTACTGGCCCACCGGTCCGGGCGGGCCGAACGACCACGGCCTCTCGCGCAAGCACATCGCGGAGGCCATCGACGGCTCGCTGCGCCGCCTCGGCACCGACCACGTCGACCTCTACCAGGCGCACCGCTACGACCACGAGACGCCGCTGGAGGAGACGATGCTCGCCTTCGCCGACATCGTGCGCGCGGGCAAGGCGCTCTACATCGGGGTCTCGGAGTGGCGCGCGGAGGAGATCCGCGCCGCCGCCGAGCTGGCGCGCGAGCTGCGGGTGCCGCTGGTCTCCAACCAGCCGCAGTACAGCATGCTGTGGCGCGTCATCGAGGAGGAGGTCGTGCCGGCCAGCGTCGAGGCCGGGATGGGCCAGATCGTGTGGTCGCCGATCGCCCAGGGCGTGCTCACCGGCAAGTACCTCCCCGGCGAGCAGCCGCCGTCCGGCTCACGCGCCACCGACGACAAGGGCGGCGCCGACATGATCAGCCGCTGGATGCGCGACGACGTGCTCGAGCGGGTGCAGCTGCTGCGCCCGATCGCTGCGGACGCCGGCCTCACGATGGCCCAGCTCGCGGTCGCGTGGGTGCTGCAGAACCCGCACGTCTCCAGCGCGATCATCGGGGCCAGCCGTCCCGAGCAGGTCAGCGACAACGTCAAGGCCGCCGGTGTGCGCCTGGACGCCGACCTGATGCGCTCCATCGACGAGGTGCTGGTCGGCGTGGTCGAGCGCGACCCCGCGCGGACCCAGTCGCCTCCGCAGCGGGACTTCTAGGCCCCCACGGGGTCGGGCCGGGTGGCCGCGCGGGCCTGGGCGCGCGCCAGCCGCACCGCGCCGTACGTCGAGACGAGCAGGCCGGCGACGACCGCCCAGCCCCACCCCTCCCGGACGCCGTCGCCGAGCGCGAGGATGCCGACGGCGGCCGGGATGAAGGTCTGCCCCACGATCATCGGCGCCGAGGCGGCGGCGACCGCGCCACCGCTCATCGCGCGGGAGTACACCCAGAACGCCACCAGGCTCAGCGACGGGACGGCCAGCGCGCACAGGACCGCAGGCCCGTCGAGGGGGAGCCCCACCCCGCGGACGGCGAGCGCGGACCCGGCGTACCCGAGGCCCGCCAGCGCGCCCAGACCTAGCCCGCCCAGACCCAGACCGCCCAGACCTGGCCCGCCCAGACCCCCGGCGAGCCGGCGCCGCTCCCGGGAGACGGTCGCGAGCGTGAGCACGCTGAGCACCACGAGGCCGGCCCACAGCCCGCCCGCGAGCCACCAGCTGGAGACCGCGTCGCCGGCGCTCCCGGAGCCGGCCGCCAGCAGCACGAGCCCCGCGCTGACCAGCCCGACCGAGCCCCACTGGCTCGCGTCCAGGCGCTCGGCGACGCGGCGCGAGGCCAGGGCCGTCACCGGCAGCGACATCGCCACGGTCGCCTGGGCCAGATAGAGCGGGAGCAGCCAGATCGCCACCGCGTGCAGCACGAACCCGACGAGGTAGCAGACCAGCACCACCCAGATCCAGGCGTCGCGCACGGCATGCCGGACGAACTCCACGAGCGTGTCCAGCCGGAAGCCGCTGCGGCGTACGGCGTGGGCCTGCGCGACCGCCGCGAGACCGAAGACCACGGCGCTGCCCAGGCCGGCCGACAGGCCGAGGACCTGGTCGGCACTCATGAGGGCCCCCGGTCAGCGGTAGGTGTCGGGGAGGCGCTGGCCGATCTTGACCTGCGACTTGGGCAGGCGCATGAACTTCATCTGCAGGGCGCGGGTGATCGCGTAGTACGTCGTGCCCTTGTGGGTCTCGTTCGGGAAGCGCGCGTCGAGCTCGCGACGCAGCCGCAGGCGCAGGAAGACCATGTCGAGCACGATCAGCACGATCGTGGCCATCAGCACCAGGCTGCTCAGGTTGGCCATGGCGGGGTTGCCGGAGTAGCCGAGGATCATCGAGACGATCAGCAGCGGGATCATCAGCTCGATGAAGGAGAAGCGGCTGTCGACGAAGTCGCGCACGAACCGACGCTCCGGGCCCTTGTCACGCGGCATGAAGTAGCGCTCGTCGCCGGTCTTCATGGCCTGGCGGACCTGCTGGCTGGAGGTCGCGCGGGCCTCGCGCTGGGCGCGGGCCTGCTCCTTGCGGGTGCGCGGCGCGGCCTTGGCACGCGCACGCGCGGCGGCCTCGGCCTCCTTGCGCGACGGCGTCGGACGACCCTTGCCCCCGGGCTTGGTCGCGACGGGCTCCGGGGTGACGGTGACGGTCTTGGTACGACGGAACAACGCGGGCCTTCTCGCTGAGGGCGTCCTGCTGCGGACGTGCGGGTGTGCGGAACGCCGCCACTCTACCGGCGTACTGGAGGTGAGGCCGCCGCACGGTTGGTCACGGTGCCCTAGAGTGAGACGAGACCTGCAGCACAGAACGTTTCGTCCGAGAGGGACCGCACCACATGAGCATCATGAAGCGCATGAGCCTGATCTTCCGGTCAAAGGCCAACAAGGCCCTCGACCGGGCCGAGGACCCTCGCGAGACCCTCGACTACAGCTATCAGCGCCAGCTGGACCTGCTGGCCAAGGTGCGCCGCGGTGTCGCCGACGTGGCGACCAGCCGCAAGCGCGTCGAGCTCCAGGTCAACCAGCTCGAGCAGCAGGCGACCAAGCTGACCGGCCAGGCCGAGAAGGCGATCCAGATGGGTCGCGAGGACCTCGCCCGCGAGGCCCTGACCCGCAAGTCCGCCCTCGCCGGGCAGATCAGCGACCTGCAGGGACAGCACGCCAACCTGATGGCCGAGGAGGAGAAGCTCACCCTCGCCCAGCAGCGCCTCCAGGCGAAGGTCGAGGCCTTCCGCACCCGCAAGGAGACCATCAAGGCCACCTACACCGCGGCCGAGGCGCAGACCAAGATCGGCGAGGCCGTCTCTGGCATCAGCGAGGAGATGGGCGACGTCGGCCTGGCGATCCAGCGTGCCGAGGACAAGACCGCCAACATGCAGGCCCGCGCCGGCGCCATCGACGAGCTGATCGCCTCCGGCGCGCTCGACGACGCGAGCTCGCTGAGCCGTGGCGACGACATCAGCCGCGAGCTCGAGGCGATGAGCTCGCAGTCCGACGTCGAGGCCGAGCTGGCCCGGCTCAAGGGCCTCGGCGCCCCCAGCCAGCCCGACGCCATCGAGAGCGGCGACGTGCTCTCGCCCGAGCAGCAGAAGCAGGCCGAGCCGCGCGAGGGCCAGGCATGATCGTCCGGATCCTGGGTGAGGGGCAGTTCGACCTGACCGAGGCCGACATCGACCACCTCAACACCCTCGACTCGGCCGTCGAGGCCGCCGTCGAGGCGGGCGACCAGGCGGCTTTCGAGCCCGCCCTCGCCGCGCTGCTGAACGCCGTACGCGCCCACGGGGGCGTGCACGACCCGGCTGCCCTGGACTCCTCGGACCTGATCCTGCCGCCCTCGGACGCCACGATCGAGGAGGTCCGCGCGATGCTCGGCGAAGAGGGCCTGCTGCCCGGCTGAGCACCTGGACCGCTCTGCGGTCCGCACAGCAGTCGCTGAAGGGCGCGTCCACCGGACGCGTCCTTCAGCAGTTTCTTGGGTGTGACAGGGACAATGTGGCCATGGCACACAGCCGCTTCCTCCCCGACCGTGGGCTCACCGCTCGCATGACCCTCGTGCTCTTCCTCCTGGGTCTCCTCTTCGTCGCCTTCGTGGCCGCCGTGATGGGTGTCTTCGCCCAGGCCGGCAGCCCCGGGATCGGCCTGCTGATCGGCCTCGCCGGTCTCGGGATCGTCTGGTACCAGTGGTACTCCTCCGACACGGTCGCGATGAAGGCGATGCGGGCGCGGGAGGTCACTCCGCAGCAGGCGCCGGAGCTGCACGGCATGATCGACCGGCTCTGCGCGATGGCCGACATGCCCAAGCCCCGCGTCGGGATCTCCGACAGCCCGATCCCCAACGCCTTCGCCACCGGCCGCTCGCCGCAGCGCTCGGCGGTGGTCGTCACCACGGGCATCCTGCACACGCTCACCACCGAGGAGCTGGAGGGCGTGCTCGCCCACGAGCTTTCCCACGTCGCCCACCGCGACGTCCTGGTCATGACCGCGGCCTCGTCGGCCGGCATCGTCGCCGGCATGCTCGCCCAGGGCTCGCAGTACGGCGCGATGTTCGGCGGCAACCGGCGCGACAACAACAACGGCCTGCCCATCTGGCTGCTGGTGCTGCTCGTCAGCATGGTGACCTACGCCGTGAGCTTCGTGCTGGTCAAGCTGCTCTCGCGCTACCGCGAGCTCTCCGCCGACCGCTCTGGCGCCTACCTGACGATGAACCCGCAGGCGCTCGCGTCGGCGCTGCAGAAGATCACCGGGGAGATGAACAGCATCCCGCAGAAGGACCTGCGCTCGGCGCAGTCGATGAACGCCTTCTTCATCGCCCCCGCCGTCCGCGGCGCCTCGCTGAAGACGCTCACCTCCACCCACCCGACCCTCGAGCAGCGCCTCGAGCAGCTCGCCCGGATTCAGGCCGACCTCGGCCGCCAGACGAACTGAGAGAGGCAGCACCCGTGGGATTCCTCGACGCCATCCTCGGCCGCACCAAGCCGAAGCAGGCCAACCTCGACTCGCTGTTCCTCGTGCCCGGCGCGGCGATCACCCTCGAGACCACCCTGGGCCTGCGCCCGACCGGCGACGGCTCGGTCTGCTACCGCGCGGCGAGCGGGCTGGCCTTCTCCCAGGTGCAGAAGGAGATCCTCGACCTGGTGCGCAGCACCGGCGAGGCGCCCGACGTGCGCGTCGTCCAGGACGGCTACGGCTACACCTGGGTCGAGGTCGACCGCGAGGAGGGCGCCGCGGTCGACGGCCTGTGCACCGCCCTGCACGCGGTGAACACGAGCCTCGAGGGACAGGGCTTCGGCCCCGGGCTGCTGTGCACGCTGATCGGCTTCGAGGACGGCGACGGGCGCCGGGTCGGGCTGGTCTACCTCTACAAGCAGGGCACCTTCTACCCGTTCGCGCCGGCCACGGGCGCGCGCGAGCAGCGCGACAACCTCCTCGAGCTGCAGGTGCGCGACGCCCTCGCCGGCGAGCTGCCCGTCGAGCAGGACCTCTCCCGCTGGCTCGCTGTCTGGGGCGCCCCCGGCCTCTGACCCAACCCCGTACGCCGACTCGGCGCCAATGGCGTGCCGAGTCGGCGCGTGTGGTGCGTCGAGTCGGCGCCAATGGCGGGGCGCGTCGCGCCTAGGAGCGCTTGACCACGCTCGACTTCAGCTGCATCGGCCCGAAGCCGTCGACCTTGCAGTCGATGTCGTGGTCGCCCACGCCCTGCACCAGGCGGATGTTCTTCACGCGCGTGCCGACCTTGATGGGCGTGGAGGAGCCCTTGACCTTGAGGTCCTTGACCACCGTGACGGTGTCGCCGTCGTGGAGCACGTTGCCGACCGCGTCGCGGATCTCGCGCTCACCCTCGGCGGCTCCGGGGTCCGCGGTGTCCGCGGGGGACCACTCGTGGGCGCACTCGGGGCACACCAGCAGGGCGCCGAGCTCGTAGGTGTACGCCGAGGCGCACGCCGGACAGGGAGGAAGCGCGTCGGACACCGCGATCAGGCCTGCGGCGCGGTGCGGCCGGGCAGCGCGAGCATCCGCTCCAGGGCGACCAGCGCCCAGCGCTCGGTCTCGGGGTCGACGGTGATCTGGTTGACGACCGTGCCCTCGACCAGCGACTCCAGCGCCCACACGAGGTGGGGCAGGTCGATGCGGTTCATCGTCGAGCAGTAGCAGACCGTCTTGTCCAGGAACGAGATGGACTTGTCGGGGTGAGCCTGCGCGAGCCGCTTGACCAGGTTGAGCTCGGTGCCGATGGCCCACGTCGAGCCGGCGGGCGCGGCCTCGATGGTGCGGATGATGAACTCGGTGGAGCCCACCAGGTCGGCGCGGGTGACGACCTCGTGCTGGCACTCGGGGTGCACGAGGATCTTGACGTCGGGGATCGTCGCGCGCAGTTCGTCGACGACCTCGGGGGAGAAGCGGCCGTGCACCGAGCAGTGGCCCTTCCACAGGATCATCCGCGCGTTGCGCAGCTCCTCCTGGGTCAGCCCGCCGTTCGGCTTGAACGGGTTCCACACGACGCAGTCCTCGAGGGACAGGCCGAGCTCGAGCACCGCGGTGTTGCGCCCGAGGTGCTGGTCGGGGAGGAACAGGATCTTAGCGTCCTCCTTCTGGGCGAAGGCCCAGTCGAGGGCGACCTCGGCGTTGCTGGAGGTGCACACGACGCCGCCGTTGCGACCGCAGAACGCCTTGATGTCGGCGCTGGAGTTCATGTAGGTCACCGGCACGACCTGGTCGGCCACACCGGCGTCGGCCAGCGCGTCCCAGGCGTCCTCGACCTGGGCGAGGCGGGCCATGTCGGCCATCGAGCAGCCGGCGGCGAGGTCGGGGAGGATCACCTGCTGCGCGGACGTGGTCAGGATGTCGGCGGACTCCGCCATGAAGTGCACACCGCAGAAGACGATGTACTCCGCGTCCGGACGCGCCGCCGCGTCGCGGGCGAGCTTGAAGGAGTCGCCGGTGACGTCGGCGAACGCGATGACCTCGTCGCGCTGGTAGTGGTGGCCGAGCACGAAGACCCGGTCGCCGAGCGCCTCCTTCGCCGCCCGGGCGCGGGCCACGAGGTCGGGGTCGGACGGCGACGGCAGGTCGCCGGGGCACTCGACCCCGCGCTCGGCAGCCAGGTCGGTGCCGCGGCCGAGGGGGAGCAGCGGGAGGTCGACGGTCGTCATGGGCCCATCCTATTCGGGCGCGCGGGGCCCGGGACCGTTTCGTCCCACGCCTCCGAGGCTCAGAGCAGCGTGCCGTGATGGACGTACGGCGTGGGCGGGCGCATCCCGCGCAGCGCCAGGTAGCCGCCCTGGCCGAGCTCGAGGCGCGCGGCCAGGCCGACGTCGAGGGCCCAGGTGTTCGCGGCGGTGAGGTGGCCCAGCCGCACCGGGCCGTCGCTCTCGGCCAGCGCGGCCCACAGCAGGCGCGCGGCGGTGCGGCGGTTGGTGGCGGCCAGCAGGCCCACCGACCCGCCCGGTTCGACGTAGACGTAGCCGGAGCCGGTGGTGGTGTCGGAGACCAGCAGCCGCTGCTCGCCCAGCAGCAGCTCGTGGTCGGGGCCGTGGCCGGCGCCGCGGGTGGCCCGGTCGACGGAGTCCATCAGGTCCACGTCGCCGGCCGAGCCGTCACGCACCTTCTCGATCACGGGGATCTCGGCCCGGTCGACGGTGCCGGTCAGGTGCATCTGCGGGTGCAGGGTGAACCCGGCCAGGCGGTAGCGCCGGGCGGCCTGCGGGTCGGCCATCGCGCTCACCATGCCCCGCAGGCAGGCGCGGCCGTGGTGCATCGCGGCCGCGAGCAGCTGGACCCCGGTCCCGCGGCCCTGGCGGCCCGGCAGCACGGCGTACGTCGCGAGGCACCAGGTGGTCTCGCGCACGAACGACGTCGCGAACCCGACCATCGTGTCGCCCTCCTCGGCGACCCAGCAGCCGCCGGGATCGGTGCGCAGCAGGTGGAGGGTGCGGCGCGCCCAGGACTCGCCGCGGTCGGCGGGGCGCGCCTGCGGCTCGGGAAGCGAGCGGGGGAGGTGGCGCCGCTCGACCTCCAGGAACGCCGCGGCGCTCAGCCGCTCGGCGGCCGGCACGTCCGCCGGCGTCATCGGCCGCACGATGACGGGATCGCCCTGCTCCACCATGCCTGGAACCCTAGGGTGAGCGCATGCGGATCCTCGTGGCGCCCGACAAGTTCGCCGGCACCCTCACGGCCGTGCAGGCCGCCCAGGCGGTGGCCGCGGGCTGGCACCGCCAGGCACCTGACGACGAGGTCGACCTCGCGCCGATGTCCGACGGCGGTCCCGGTTTCGTCGACGTGCTGCACGCCGCGCTCGGCGGGGACCTGCTCGCGGTCACCGTCCGGGGCCCCGGGCGCGAGCAGGTGCCCGGGACGGTGCTGCGGGTCGGCGACACGGCGTACGTCGAGTCCGCGCAGGCCTGCGGCATCCACCTGACCGGCGGCGCCTGGGAGAGCGCGACGACGCTGGGCGTCGGCGACCTGGTCGCCGCGGCGATCGACAGCGGCGCGCGGCGGGTGGTCGTCGGGCTCGGCGGGTCGGGGACCGACGACGGCGGCGCCGGGCTGCTGCACGCGCTCGGCGCGAGCGCGGACGCCGATCTCGACCGCGGCCCGGCCGGACTGGCCGGGATCACCGCCGTCGACCTTGCGGCTGCGCGTGCCCGGGTCGCGGGGGTGGAGCTGGTCGCGGCCAGCGACGTCGACAACCCGCTCACCGGGCTCTTCGGCGCGACGAAGGTCTTCGGTCCCCAGAAGGGGGTGCCGCAGGACCGCCTCGTCGGGGTCGATGCGTGGCTGGAGGGCTTCGCCGAGGCCACCGACCGGCGCCTGTCGCTGGCCAAGGGGGCCGGCGCCGCCGGTGGCCTCGGCTTCGCGCTGCTGCTCCTCGGTGGCACCCGCGAGCCCGGGCTCGGCCTGGTCTCCGCGGCCGTGCGGCTGCCCGAGCGGGCCCGTGCGGCCGACCTCGTGGTCACCGGCGAGGGTGCCTTCGACATCAGCAGCCGCGCCGGCAAGGTCCCGTACGGCGTGGGTGAGGTCGCGGCCGAGGCGCTGCGCCCCTGCGTGGTGCTCGCCGGCAAGGTGCAGGTCGGGGCCCGCGAGATGCGGACCCTCGGCGTGGAGTCGGCGTACTCGCTGGTGGACCTGGTGGGGGAGGAGCAGGCGTTGGCCGAGCCCGCCGCTGCCCTGGAGCAGCTCGCGGCCCGCGTGGCCCGCACCTGGTCGCGCTGAGCCTGCGAGGCTTTCTCGGGCAGGCCAGTTCTTGGCGGACCGGCGAGGAATATCCGGGTGTGTGCGACGATTGACGAAGTACCAACCCTTTGTCTTTCTATCTGGGAGCTGCACACATGACCGAGCAGGTGGACACGACCACTGAGCGTCGTACCGACCAGATCAACCTGAGCCCGGTGGCGGCGGCCAAGGTGAAGAGCCTCCTGGCCCAGGAGGGTCGCGAGGACCTCCAGCTGCGGATCTCCGTGCAGCCCGGTGGCTGCTCGGGCCTGCGCTACCAGCTCTTCTTCGACGAGCGCACGCTCGACGGTGACGTCGTCACCGACTTCGACGGCGTGGCCGTCGTCGTCGACCGGATGAGCGTTCCCTACCTCAACGGCGCGATGATCGACTTCGTCGACAGCATCGAGAAGCAGGGCTTCACCATCGACAACCCCAACGCGACCGGTTCCTGCGCCTGCGGCGACTCCTTCCACTGAGTCACCGCTGACGCTGGATCGGCCGGCCCGCACCGCGGGCCGCTCGACCCGGACACCCTCGACAGCCCCCGCCGCAAGGCGGGGGCTGTCGTCGTCTGTGGGGAGGCCGCGCCGATGATTCGAGCGGGGCCGGTGGCCGGGGGCGGTCCGGTGGTCGGGGCGCCCGATTGCCGGGCGCGGCCGGTTGAGGTTGTCGAGGCCGTCGCGGGCGGGGTCTCGACCGATCTCAATCGTCCGGTGGGTGCGCGGTGACGAGGCGCGTGGTGCCACTGTCCTTGATCAGGTGCAACCCGTGCGGGGATCGCCAGACGTAGGTGGCCGCGTCGGCCTTGTCATAGGTCCAGGCGGTGTGGGTCTTGGCCCGGTGATGTCGGCGGCAGAGCGGGGCGAGGTTGCAACTGCACGTCGGGCCGCCGGTCGGGCTGGCGCCGTGGGCGACGACGTGGTCGGTGTCGCAGCGGCGGGCGAGGCGCTCGCACCACGGGAAGGCGCAGACCGGCTGGGCCAGACGGGTCTGCTCGACCAACCGGTCGGGGATCGCGTAGGCGTCGGTGTGGTGGTGGGCCTCGAGGTCGATGATCGGCTTGATGACCACCTGGGCGTCGCCGCTGCACCACTCGCGGACCTGCTCGGTCGACACGATGCTGCGGGTCTCCTCGACCTGCGCAATCCCGGCCTCATCACGGGAGATCGCTGCGTGGGAAAGGTGCACGTGGATGACGACCTGGCGGGGCTTGACCACCGGTGCGGCACCGTCGCCGGCCTCCGCCCGGAGGTCGAAGGCGAGCTGGCGCCGGGCGAGCTCACCGGCGGCCATGGATCGGCGCACGTCCAACGACTCGGTGGATCCGAGGGCCGCGAGCTCCTCGGCGCCCTGCCGGATCGCGGTGTCCAGGTCGATCGCGTCGGCGAGGTCGAGGACACCTTCGACGTGGACGGTGCCGTCGTGGGTGGCCTCGCGGGTGTGGACGTCGAAGCGGCGTCCCTCGGCAGCGGCGAGACGTTCCTTCTCCGCACCTTCGGGGTCGAAGGCGACGCGGGCCTGGTCGACGAGCCGTTCGATCCCGGCCCAGCTGATCTTCCCGACGAAGGCGGCGAGCTGGCGGTCAACGAACTCCGCGCCGTCCATCGGCAGCGTGGTGGTCAGCTGCGCCAACCGCCGGGCCTTCCACAGCGGGACCTTGCCGGCCCGGACCAGCTTCCAGGTCCGCTTCAGCCGGTGTGCCAGCTCCAGCGCATCACCGACCAGCGCCCGCGCGGAGTCGGTCGACATGCCGATCGCGGCACCGAACTCCATCGGCGCGAACTCCGCCACCAGCGGAGCACCCTCCCCAGCAAGGGGCACCGCGAGCTCGCCGAAGACCAACCCGGTGGTCGGCGCCTCGGCGACCGACTCCTCCGGGTGCATCGACGCCCACACCAGAGCGGCCTCTAAGACCTCGATCTCCGCCCGCTGGGCGGCAGCCCGGCGGCGCTGTGCGAACGCCAGCACGGCGGCTGGGGTGTCGCAGTCGGGGAGTTCGGGGGAGGCCATGCCTCATCTTACCCGAACACACGTTCGAGAACAAGGGCTTTTCCACCGGTCGCTGATGATGATCTCGTCGCAGTCGTTGACCACGAGGACCTGACGCGTGGTCGACGTCGATCTTGGAGGAGGCGTTGTCGACGTGGATGGTGCCCGCGGTGCTCACCGTTCTGATGCGCGTGTCGGCGGGTAGGTCTGGGGCGGCTTCGGCCGGTGTCGCCCTTAGCTTCGCGGGACTCGACCCCCGGGCGTCGGGGGCCGGGGCTCGAGCACCGCAGTCGGCGCGTCGGTCTTCGCGCGGTAGAAGTGCCACCACCAACACCACCCGAACCGTCACCGATGTCTTGAGACATGACACCACCGTGTTTCAGGTTCCTCGACCGTGGTCTCGGCAAGCTCGACCAACGGGGTGCCGCTCGATCGTCGGATCGCCGTCCGGCGCGTGCCCCTGCGCGACACCAGCCCCCGCCGTACGACGGGGGCTGGCGCGGTCGGTGGCGATGGGAGGGGGGAGGGTGCCACCGACTCGAGAGCCGGGTGTCGTGGCTCTCGCTCGTCCGGGCCGCCGGCGTGCCTGCGGACCGGAGCGGTCGTCAGTCGAGGTGCAGGTGCAGCGCGTTGGCGAGGCGCTGCGCGGCGGCGGAGACCTCGATGCCGCGCTTGGGCTGCTCGGCGGGGTAGTCGGCGAACAGGATGCTCGGGGCGGGGCGCACGGCGGCGCGGGCGGCGCGCTCGAGGTCGCGGCCGCGGGCGCCGGCGGGGAGGTTCGCGGAGGCCGCGCGACAGTCGGCGTGCATCTCCTGGAGCGTGCCCAGATCGTCGTAGGCGGGGCGTGCGGCAGGCGGGAGGGCGGTCATGTCGTCGACGCTAGGGGCTACCGCAGGGTAGAGACAGCGGTACCGACGGGTAGTGTCCGCGCCATGTCTCTGCTGATCGCCGGATCGATCGCCACCGACCACCTCATGTCGTTCGGAGGGCGCTTCGAGGACTCCCTCGTTGTCGAGCAGCTGAGCAAGCTCTCGGTCTCCTTCCTCGTCGACGACCTCGAGATCCGCCGCGGCGGTGTCGCGCCCAACATCTGCTTCGGGCTGGCCGGCCTCGGTCTGCGCCCGGTGCTGGTCGGCGCGGCCGGCGAGGACTTCGCCGACTACCGCTCCTGGCTGGAGCGCCACGGCGTGGACTGCTCGCACGTGCGCATCTCCGAGAGCAAGCACACCGCGCGCTTCGTGTGCACCACCGACACCACGATGGCGCAGTTCGCCTCCTTCTACCCCGGCGCGATGAGCGAGGCCCGGCTGATCGAGCTGGAGCCGATCGTCGCCCGGGTCGGGGCCCCGACCTACGTGCTGATCGGCGCCGACGACCCCGACGGCATGCTGCGCCACACCGAGGAGTGCCGCCAGCGCGGCTACCCGTTCATCGCCGACCCCAGCCAGCAGCTGGCCTTCGGCGAGGGCGACCTGATCCGCCAGCTCGTCGACGGCGCCGCGATCCTGCTCACCAACGAGTACGAGTCGCACCTGATCGAGCAGAAGACCGGGTGGTCGGCCGACGACGTGCTGGCCCGGGTCGGCATCCAGGTCACCACCCTCGGCAAGGACGGCGTGCGCGTGCTGCGCAAGGGCGAGGAGCCGATCGTGGTCCCCGCGGCCCGCAACGTCACCGCCATCGAGCCGACCGGCGTCGGCGACGGCTTCCGGGCCGGTTTCCTGGCCGCCTCCGAGTGGGGGCTCGGCCTCGAGCGGGCCGCCCAGGTCGGCTGCGTGCTCGCCGCCTACGTGGTCGAGACCGTCGGCACCCAGGAGTACTCCTTCACCCGCGCGGAGTTCCTGGCCCGCTTCGAGGACTCCTACGGCGACGCCGCGGCCGCCGAGGTCGCCCCGCACCTCGCCGTCTGACTGGTGGGTCTCGTGCGCGCGGGCAGCTGATCCTCAGGGCTCCGGGTCGCTCAACGCCACGGCCTGGGGTTCGGTCCATCCGAGGAACTGAAGGATCCGCGCCCTCGTCCCATCGGGCTCGAGGTGTCCTTGGTCCCGTTCCACCCAGCGCCACAGGGCGCCGATCGCCTGTGCGGCCGACAGTCCCGGCCATGGTGAGCGGACCAGCCAGCGGTCGAGCAGCTCGTCGTCCTCGTCCTCGCCAGGACTCGGGCCCAGCTCGTCGAGCCAGCGCCGATGCTGCGAGGGCCAGAGCGGTCCGAGCCAGTCGGCCACCCCGGTCAGCTCGCGCAAGGGCACGAAGCCGTCCTTCCTGGCCTCGGTCAGGCCGGGCGGTTCCGGATCTGATCGCCGAGATCCCCGATCCGCCCGCCGGAACGCCGCAAGAGGCGCTCGGATGCCCTCTGTCACGTCCTCGTCGGCCACCGTCGGCCAGAAACCCGACGAGCGCATCAGCTCGGCTGCCGCGTCATCGTCCCCCGACGCGTAGACGTCTTCGCAGCGATCGCACAGCGCCCAGAACGTCGGCAGGGTGTAGCCCGTGCCCCGCACGCGAAAGGCCAGCAGGTCGTGGGCCAGGGGATGGACCCATGCGACATCGTGGGTGTCGCAGAAGGCGCACGACTGACCGACTCCACTCCTCGGCGTACCGTCCGGCCAACCCGGCGGATCCTCGGGCTCCATGGGCCCGATGCTCGCCCCTTCGGCTGGCCCTGGCAACGGGTCGAGCGGGGGAGTGCGGCTCAGCTGAGCCGGCGTACGACGTAGCGCGGCACGCCGTCCGCGGCGACGTCCTCCCCGACGTACTCCTGTCCGCGCATCCGGCACCACGCCGGTACGTCGTGGCGCGCGGCGACGTCGTCGGCGACGACGGCCACCCGTCCACCGACGGCGACCTCACCGACCCGGCGGCCCAGCGCGATCACCGGCAGCGGGCACAGCTGGCCGCGGCAGTCGAGCTCGAGGTCGACCTCGCCGAGGCCCGCCTCGGGCGCGCCGCTCACAGCCCCGCCTGGCGGCGCAGGTCGGCCACCACCCCGGGCAGCACCGCGAGGAACCGCTCCACGTCGGCCTCGGCGGCGTCGCGGGTCAGTGAGAGCCGCACGTTGCCGTGGGTGAGCGCCCCCATCGCGGCGAGCACGTGGCTGGGCTCCAGGCTCGAGGAGGTGCACGCCGAGCCGCTCGCGACGGCGAAGCCGTGCCGCGCCAGCCCGTCGACCAGCGCCTCGCCGTCGACGTAGAGGCAGCTGAAGGTCACCACGTGGGGGAGCCGGTCGTCGGGATGGCCCACCACCTCGACGTCGGGCATGGCCAGTACGCCGCGGCGCACCCGGTCCACCAGGGCGCGCTGTCGAGCGCCCAGCTCCTCGCTCTCGGTCAGCACCGCACGCAGCGCGGCGGCGGCGGCCAGGGCGGCCGGGACGTTCTCGAAGCCGGCGGTGCGCTCGTCGACCCGGTCGTCGCCGGGGAACGGGTTGCGCCAGCGCGCGCCCTTGCGCACCAGCAGCAGGCCCACCCCGGCCGGGCCGCCCCACTTGTGCGCGGAGGCGGCCGCCGCCGACCAGCCCCCCGGCAGCGGCACGCGTCCGGCCGACGCGCACGCGTCGACCAGCAGCGGCACCTCGCCGATCCGGGCCGCGACCTCGGCGACCGGCTGGCAGGTGCCGACCTCGTGGTTCGCGGACTGCAACGCGGCCACGGCGACCCCCGGCGCCGCGCAGGCCGCGGCGAAGTCGTCCACCCGGACCCGGCCGTCGCTGTCCACCGGGACCGCCACGTGGTCCCCGCCGGCCCAGGCGGCCGCGTGGAGCACCGCGGAGTGCTCCACGGCGCTGTGGACCAGGCGCTCGCCCACCCGTCGGCGACCGCGCAGCAGGCCGAGCAGGCCGCGGTGCACGGCCTCGGTCCCGGACCCGGTGAAGGACACCTCGTCGGGGCGCACGCCCAGGCAGCCGGCCACGACCTCGCGGGCGTTGTCGAGCATCAGGCGCGCCCCGCGGGCGGGCGGGTGCAGGCGCCGGGGGTCGGCGTACCCCTGCTCGAGCGCAGCGAGGAGCACCTCGCGGGCGGCCGGGTGAAGCGGCTCGGAGGACGCGGCGTCGAAGTACCGAGGCGGGGACTGTGGCGGGGACTGGGGAGTCCCAGCGTCGTTTGTCACACCGGGAACCTACCGGGCGACCCGCCCCTGACCGCCGGGCCCGGCCGCGATAGTGTGCGACGTATTCACGACCACCCGAGAGGAAGGCTCAGACGTTGAGTCTGCAACTCCCCAGGCGCAGGGCCGGATCCGGCGCTCGCCGGGTCCTCCTGCCAGCTGCCCTGGCTGCCAGCACGCTCGCTCTCGCCGGCTGCTCCGTCGACGAGGGCGCCATCAAGCGGATCGCCATGCCCGAACCGGCCACTACCCAGGGTGAGCACACCCTTGCCCTGTGGCAGGGCGCCTGGATCGCGGCGCTCGCCACGGGCGTGCTCGTGTGGGGCCTGATCTTCTACGTGATCTGGCGTTACCGCCGACGCCACGCTGATGAGGTCCCGATCCAGACGCGCTACAACCTGCCGCTCGAGATCTTCTACACGATCGCGCCGATCATGATGGTGGTCGTGTTCTTCGCGCACACCGTCCGCACGCAGAACGCGGTTCTCGAGGAGAGCCCCACCCCCGACAACATCGTCGAGGTGACCGCTCAGCAGTGGTCGTGGACCTTCAACCACGGTGTCGGCGAGCCCGACTACGCCGCGGAGGAGGACTCCAACGACGACGAGTGGGCCTACGACGAGTACGTCTGGGAGCTGGGCACTGGTTCCTACATCCCGACGCTTGTGCTGCCGGTCGGTGAGACGACCCGCTTCAACCTGCACTCGCCCGACGTCATCCACAGCTTCGGCATCCCCGGCTTCCTGATGAAGATGGACGTCATCCCCGGCCGGGTGAACCACTTCGAGGTCACCCCGAAGACCGAGGGCACCTACGTCGGCAAGTGCTACGAGCTCTGCGGCGTGTACCACTCGCGGATGCTGTTCAACGTGGAGGTCGTCAGCCCCGAGCAGTACGACGAGTACGTGGCCGACCTGGCCGCGGACAAGACGAGCACCAGCCCCCTCCGGGGCCAGGAGGACGCTCGCACGCAGGCTGGCCTTGCGGGCGAGGACGAGTCTGAGGGAGACACCGAGTGACCGCCACCGTTGCACGAGCGATCGACGTCGAGCCGGCCCGCCGGTCGCTCGGCCGTGAGCTCGTCCGCATCATGACGACCACCGATCACAAGCTGATCGGCAAGATGTACCTGATCACCTCGTTCGTGTGGTTCTGCGTCGGCGGCCTGATGGCGCTGCTGATCCGTTCCGAGCTGACCTTCCCGGGTCAGCAGGTCGTGAACGACGAGCTGTACAACCAGCTGTTCACCATGCACGGCACGATCATGCTGCTGCTGTTCGCGACGCCGCTGTTCTTCGGCTTCGCCAACGTGATGATGCCGATCCAGATCGGCGCTCCCGACGTGGCGTTCCCGCGGCTGAACATGCTCAGCTACTGGCTGTTCCTGTTCGGTGGCCTGATCGCGGCGTCCGGCTTCCTCACCCCGCAGGGCGCGGCCGACTTCGGCTGGTTCGCCTACACGCCGCTGTCGGACGCGGTCCGCTCGCCGGGTGTGGGCGGTGACCTGTGGATCATGGGTCTCTACATCGCCGGTATCGGCACGATCCTCGGTGCGGTCAACTTCATCACCACGATCATCTGCATGCGCGCCCCCGGCATGACCATGTTCCGGATGCCGCTGTTCACCTGGAACACCCTGATCACCAGCCTGCTGGTGCTGCTCGCCTTCCCGATCCTCGGTGGCGCGCTGCTCTCCCTGGAGGCCGACCGCCTGCTTGGGGCGCACATCTTCGACACCGCCCACGGCGGTCCGATCCTGTGGCAGCACCTGTTCTGGTTCTTCGGCCACCCGGAGGTCTACATCATCGCGCTGCCGTTCTTCGGCATCGCGACCGAGATCCTGCCGGTCTTCAGCCGCAAGCCGATCTTCGGCTACGTCGGCCTGGTCGGCGCGACCCTCGGCATCGCGATCCTCTCGGTCGCGGTGTGGGCCCACCACATGTTCGTCACCGGCGCGGTCGATCTGCCGTTCTTCTCCGGCATGACGTTCTTGATCGCGGTGCCAACCGGAGTGAAGTTCTTCAACTGGATCGGCACGATGTGGGGCGGATCGGTGTCCTTCGAGACCCCGATGCTGTGGACGATCGGCTTCCTCACCACCTTCCTCTTCGGTGGTCTGACCGGTGTCATCCTGGCGAGCCCGCCGCTGGACTTCCACGTCTCGGACTCCTACTTCGTGGTCGCGCACTTCCACTACGTCGTGTTCGGCACCGTGGTGTTCGCGATGTTCGCCGGCTTCTACTTCTGGTGGCCCAAGTTCACCGGACGGATGCTCGACGAGCGCCTGGGCAAGGTCCACTTCTGGCTGCTGTTCATCGGCTTCCACCTGACGTTCCTCGTGCAGCACTGGCTCGGTGTCGAGGGCATGCCGCGTCGCTACGCCGACTACCTGCCCGAGGACGGCTTCACCGCCCTCAACCAGGTCTCGACGGTGGGCGCGTTCCTGCTCAGCTTCTCGATGCTGCCGTTCTTCTACAACGTCTACGTCTCGCGTCGTAACCCGAAGATCGAGGTGGACGACCCGTGGGGCTGGGGCCGCTCCCTGGAGTGGGCCACCAGCTGCCCGCCGCCGCGGCACAACTTCCACAGCCTGCCGCGGATCCGCTCGGAGTCGCCGGCGTTCGACCTGCACCACCCCGAGGTGGCGGCACTCGAGCTGGAGGAGAACGAGGCGGCCCGTGACGGCTTCGCCGACGCTCCCGACATGGAGGGTCGCCAGCAGGTCATCGACGAGCGCACCCACGAGACCCCGGAGGACAAGTCCTGATGAAGGCCGAAGCCTGGATCTTCGCCACCTGCGCGATCTTCTTCACGCTGGTCACCCCGGCCTACTGGCTCATCACCGACGCCAGCGACACCGGCGCCGACTGGACCGGTACGTCGGCCCTCGCGATGGCGACGTTCCTCGCCATCATGGTCTCCCTCTACCTGGGGTTCCACGCCAAGCGCATGGACCCCCGTCCCGAGGACCGCAAGGAGGCGGAGATCGTGGAGGGCGCCGGTGAGCTCGGCTTCTTCCCGCCGTACTCCTGGTGGCCGCTGTGGTGCGCGAGCGCCATCGCCGTGATCGCCGTCGGCATCGCGTTCCTCGCCTGGTGGCTGGTGATCATCGGGTTCGCCCTCGGCGCCCTGGCCCTGTGCGGCCTGGTGTTCGAGTACTACCGCGGTGAGCACGCCCACTGATCCTGGGCACACTCGCAACAATCGCTGGCCCCCGTGCGTCTCAGACGCACGGGGGCCTTCGGTGTTTCCGGCCGCGTTCGTGCACGGCCGGTGGCACCCTGGAGGTCCCGCACCCATCCCCCCAGCATCCGGAGCACGCATGTCCACGCTGTCCCCGACCCGGCGCAGCCCCGCCGGGCGCCGTCGCGCCACCGTGACGGCCTCGATGCTCGCCGCGGTCCTCGGCCTCGCCCTGGTCGCCTGCTCCAGCGACGACGACGCGTCGCCATCACCGGACCGGCCCGCGGGCGGTGCGGCCGCCCAGGTCGCCCCCCTGGCCCTGCAGGTCAACGTGCGGCGCGACGCCCGCGACGTACCCGTCGAGCGCACCGTCGAGGTCGGCGCCGAGCACGGGCGGCTGAGCACCGTGCGCCTGGGCGCCGGCGATCGTCGCATCGCCGGCGAGCTAGCCGGCGACGGCGCGAGCTGGCGGGCCACCGAGCGCCTCGAGCCGGGTACGACGTACGCCCTGCGGGTGGTCGCGACCGACGAGGCCGGCAAGCGCGTGGTCGAGGTCCGGTCGTTCCGCACCCGCCCGCTGAGCCTGGCCGAGCAGACCTTCGCCTCGGTAGCGCCGCTGGACGGTGAGACGGTGGGCGTCGGCATGCCGGTCGTGGTCACCTTCGACGTCCCGGTGCAGGACCGCGCCACCTTCGAGCGCCACATGAGCGTCACCTCCGCACCCCAGCAGGCGGGCTCGTGGCACTGGATCTCCTCGACCGAGGTGCGGTGGCGCCCGCGGGAGTACTGGCGCCCCGGCACCCGGGTCAGCGTCGACCTCGACCTCAACAGCCTTCCGGCCGGCGCGGGCATCTACGGCCAGGAGAGCCGCCGCGTGGACTTCGAGGTCGGCGAGGCCCACCTCTACCGCGTGGACGCGGCGGCCCACCAGATGCAGGTGTTCACCGGCGACAAGCTGGTGAACAGCTTCCCGATCACCACCGGCAAGGAGGGGTTCACCACCCGCTCGGGAGTCAAGGTGATCATGGAGAAGTCGGAGAGCCGGCGGATGAACTCCGAGACCGTCGGCATCGCCGCCGGCAGCGCCGACGCCTACGACATCGACAACGTGCAGTGGGCGATGCGGGTGACCAGCTCGGGGGAGTTCATCCACGCAGCCCCGTGGTCGGTCGGCTCCCAGGGCGTCGCCAACGTCAGCCACGGGTGCACCGGCATGAGCACCGAGGACGCTGCCTGGCTCTACGCCCAGACCCGTCGCGGCGACGTGGTGGAGTACGTCGGCACCGACCGCCCGATGACCGTCGAGAACGGCTGGGGCGACTGGAACCTCCCGTTCCGCGAGTACCGCGACGGCAGCGCCCTGGGCTGACCCCCGCCAGCCCGCCAGCCCCTCAGTGCCCGGGCGCCGGGTCCTCGGCGAGCAGCGCGCGCACCCGCGGTGCCACCTCCGTGCCGTAGAGCTCGATGCAGCGCATCAGGCGGGCGTGCGGCAGCGGGCCGTTGCTGTACTTGAGGTCGAAGCGGCTGAGCCCGAGCGTGCGGACGGTGGCGGCGATCTTGGCCGCGACGGTCTCGGGGGAGCCGACCACCAGGGCGCCGTGGTCGGCCTCGCGCTCGAAGTCGGCGCGGTCCACCGGCGGCCAGCCGCGCTCGCGGCCGATCCGGTCCCGGCTGGCCTTGAAGTGCGGGAACAGCACGTCCCGTGCCTCGCCGTCGGTGTCGGCGACGAACCCGGGGGAGTGCACGCCGATCGGGAGGTCGGGTCGGCCGAGCTGGGCGAGCGCGCGGTGGTAGAGGTCGGTGTACGGCGCGAACCGCGCCGCCTCGCCCCCGATGATCGCGAGCATCAGCGGCAGCCCGTGCCGCGCGGCGCGTACGACGGACTCCGGCGAGCCGCCCACGGCGACCCAGGCGGGCAGGGGGCCGTGCTCGGGACGCGGGTGGACCTGGGCGTCGAGGAGGGGAAGGCGCGTGGTCCCGCTCCAGCTGACGGGGCCCTCGCCGCGGAGCGCGACGAACAGGTCGAGCTTCTCCTCGAACAGCACCTCGTAGTCGGCGAGGTCGAAGCCGAACAGCGGGAAGGACTCGGTGAAGGACCCGCGGCCCAGCGTCACCTCCGCCCGCCCGCCCGAGATCGCGTCGATGGTGGCGAAGCGCTCGTGCACCCGCACCGGATCATCCGAGCTCAGCACGGTGACGGCGGTGCCGAGGGTGATCCGGCTGGTCCGGGCGGCGATGGCGGCCAGCACCACGTCCGGGGCGGAGATCGCGAAGTCGTCGCGGTGGTGCTCGCCGACGTTGAACACATCGACGCCGACCCGGTCGGCCAGCACGCCCTGCTCGACGACGTCGCGCACGACCTGGGCGTGGGGGAGCGGGCGACCATCCTCGTCGACGGTGACGTCGCCGAAGGTGTCGAGGCCGAGCTGGAGCGGGCGGGTCATCGGGATCTCCTCGTGGGACGGGGAAGCGGGGACGAAATGGCCGAAGGCCCCGGACGGATCCGGGGCCTTCGGGTGACGCGGGTGATCAGTGCTTGTCGCGCAGCGGCTCGTCGTCGACGGGGTGCATGCCGTCGAACTGGTGGCCGTCGACGACGTGGCCGTCGAGCGCACCGGCGAGCTCGTGCTCGGGCTCGTCGTGGTGGTGCGCCGCCTCGAGCTCCGTGGCCGTCGGCTTCTGGACGTTGTCGGCGTACCAGAGCGCCCGCAGCTTGCGGCGCAGCTTCGCGCCGCGTCCGTCGTTCGACGGGTCGCCCTCGGTCTCGATGCTCTCGAGGTCCGGGTCACGGTCGCGGGCGGTGAGGGTGTAGGCCTCAGCCTCGCTGATCGGCAGGTGCTTCTCGGCGTAGGCACCCTGCGGCGAGCGCATGATGATGCCGGTCTCGTAGCCGTGCAGCAGCACGTCGTTGTCGTGACGCTGCAGCGAGATGCACCAACGACGGGTGATGAAGAACGCGATGGCCGGACCCACGATCACCAGGACGCGCATGGCGTAGGTGATCTGGTTGATGCTCAGGTGCAGCTTGATCGCGATGATGTCGTTGCCGCCGGCGGCCCACATCAGACCGTAGAAGGTCATCAGCGACACCATCAGCGCGGTGCGCGTCGGGGCGTTGCGCGGGCGCTCGAGCAGGTGGTGCTCGCGCTTGTCACCGGTGATCCAGGCCTCCAGGAACGGCAGGAGGAGCAGGATCGTGAACATCAGGCCCGGCAGGACGATGATCGGCAGGAAGACGTTCCAGGACAGGGTGTGACCCCAGAACTCCGACTCCCAGCCCGGCATGATGCGCAGCGCGCCGTCCGGCCAGCCCATGTACCAGTCGGGCTGGGAGCCCGCGGTGACCTTGGTCGGGTCGTACGGACCGAACTTCCACACCGGGTTGATCGTCATCAGGCCACCCATGAGGGCGCTGACGCCGAAGACGATGAAGAAGAAGCCACCGGCCTTGGCGGCGTACACGGGGAGCATCGGGAAGCCCACGACGTTGCCCTCGGTGCGGCCGGGGCCGGCCCACTGGGTGTGCTTGTGGTACACGAGCAGCAGCATGTGCGCCGCGATGAGCGCGAGCAGCAGGCCCGGCAGCAGCAGCACGTGGGCGATGTAGAAGCGGGTGATGATGTCGTCGCCGGGGAACTCGCCGCCGAAGATGAGGAACGACAGGTAGCTGCCGACCACCGGGATGGCCTTCATGAAGCCGTCCGCGGCCCGGACGCCGGTGCCCGAGAGCAGGTCGTCGGGCAGCGAGTAGCCGGTGAAGCCCTCGAGCGTGCCGAGGATCAGCAGCAGGCAGCCGATGACCCAGTTGAGCTCACGCGGCTTGCGGAATGCGCCCGTGAAGTACACGCGCAGCAGGTGGATCATCATCGAGGCGATGAAGAGCATCGCCGCCCAGTGGTGCATCTGCCGCATGAGCAGACCGCCACGGATGTCGAAGGAGATGTCCAGGCTCGAGGCGAAGGCCTCCGTGACGTACATGCCACGGAACTGGTCGTAGGAGCCGTTGTAGACGATCTCGGCCATCGTCGGCTTGAACCACAGCGTCAAGAAGACGCCGCTGATCAGCAGCACGACGAAGCTCCACAGGGCGATCTCGCCCAGCATGAAGGACCAGTGGTCCGGGAAGACCTTGCGCAGGTTCTTCTTCATCATGCCGGCGACGCCCAGGCGCTCGTCGGCCCAGTTGGCGACGACGCCGGCCTTGCTCGGCTTGGAAGGCGTGGCAGCGGTCTTGCCGTTGCTCGACGCCACCTTGCTGGTGTCGGTGCTCATCAGCCACGCTCCCAGTAACTCGGCCCGACGGGCTCGGTGAAGTCGCTCTGCGCGATCAGGTAGCCCTCGTCGTCGACCGCCAGCGGAAGCTGGGGGAGGGGACGGGCGGCCGGGCCGAAGACGACGCGGGCGGAGTCGCCCAGGTCGAAGGTCGACTGGTGGCAGGGGCAGAGCAGGTGGTGCGTCGTGCGCTCGTAGAGCGAGATCGGGCAACCCACGTGGGTGCAGATCTTGGAGTAGCAGATGATGCCGTCGACGCTCCAGTCCTCACGGCCGGGGCCGGGGATGATCTCGTCGGGCTCCATGCGGACGATGACGATGGCCGTCTTGGACTTGTTCACCTGCAGGTTGACGCCGTGGGCGTCCTCCGCCGGGTAGCCGTTCTCCGGAGTCGGGAAGAGCGCCTCGGGAAGACCGTTGACCAGGTCGCCGACCTCGAGGTCGGAGACCTTGATCGGGGTGCCGACGACGTCGCGGACCAGGCGCATGCCCGGGGCCCAGATGGTGCGGCCCAGCGCGGGGATGTCGATCTTGCCGAGGTCGCGCAGCAGCACGACGCTGGGCAGGGCGAGCATGCCGATCGCGCCGAGCATCGAGTTGCGGACCAGCGGGCGACGGGCGATGCCGGCCTCCTCCAGGCCCTGGGAGAGAGCCGCGAGGGTGGCCTCGCGGTCCTCCTCCGAGGACTTGGCGGGGTGGCGCATCTCCACGATCTCCTGGTCACCCATGAGCTTGCGGGCCCACTGGATGATGCCGATGCCGATGAAGAGCAGGGCGAGGCCGAGGAACACGCCGAGGAGGACGTTGGAGGCGCCGAGGTAACCCAGGCGAGTCGGGTTCTCGGTGCCGCCCTCCACGGCGAAGTACGCGACGACGAAGGCGATGGCGCTCAGTGCGGAGAGGCCGAAGAAGGCCGCCACCTGACGCTCGGCGCGCTTCTCCGCCTTGGGGTCGACATCGGTCGGGCGCCACTGGTGGGGCGCGAGCCCCGGGTCGCCGATCGGTTCCTGCTCCGCCGACTGGGCGGGCAGGTTGGGGTCGTGGGCGCTCACGCTTCCACCTTCTCCTTCTTCGAGCGCGTGGTGTGGGCCGCGATCCAGATCGCGAAGCCCACGAGGCCGCCGATGCCGAGCAGCCAGGCGAACATGCCCTCGCTCACCGGGCCGAGGGAACCGAGACCGAAGCCGCCGTAGCTGGGCTGCTCCTCGGTCGCCTCGAGGTAGGCGATGACGTCGCGCTTCATCTCGGGCGTGATGTTGCCGTTGGCGAAGTTCGGCATCTGCTGGGGTCCGGTCAGCATGGCCTCGTAGATGTGCTTGGCATCGACGCCGCGGATGGTGGGCGCGTTGCCGCCGCGCGGCATGGCACCGCCCGAGCCGTCGAAGTTGTGGCACGCGGTGCAGTTGGTGAGGAAGATCTGGCCACCGCGGACGATCGCCTCCTGGCGCTCCTCCTCGGTGAGGTCAGCGGTGCTGTAGTCCGCCTCGGTCGGGATGGCCGGGCCAGGACCCAGGGACGCGACGAAGGCCGCGAGCTGGTCGATCTCCTCCTGGTTGTAGACGACGTCCTTGCGGGGCGCCTGGGCGCCCGGCTGGGTCATCGGCATCCGGCCGGTGCCGACCTGGAAGTCGACGGCAGCGGCGCCCACGCCGACGAGCGAGGGGCCGATCTGGTTGCCGTTCAGGGTGCTGACACCCTCGCCGTTCTCGCCGTGGCAGAAGGCGCAGCCGACGAGGAACAGCTCGCGGCCCTTCTCCACCTCGGCTGCGGTGGTGTCGGTGTTCTCCGCGGTGGCCGGCGAGAGTGCGGCGTACAGGCTTCCGGTCAATACCAGACCGAGGAGCAGCAGCACCAGCCCGGCGACCTTCCCGCGACGATGGCGCGAGAGTCGTCCGGCGGAGCGGTTCAGAAGACGCACGGATTCAGTCCTGTTCGATGGCTGCAGGGACGGGGCGGATTACTGGACGAGGTAGATGGTGGCGAAGAGAGCGATCCACACCACGTCGACGAAGTGCCAGTAGTAGGACACGACGATCGCGCTCACCGCTTGTTCGTGGGTGAAGCGCCGCGCCATGTAGGTGCGTCCGAGGACGAAGAGGAAGGCGAGGAGACCGCCCACCACGTGGATGCCGTGGAAGCCGGTGGTCAGGTAGAAGACCGAGCCGTAGGCGGAGGACTGGATGGTGACGTCCTCCTGCACGAGGATCGCGTACTCCACGGCCTGACCGGCGACGAAGACCGCGCCCATCAGGTAGGTCAGGATGAACCACTCGCGCAGTCCCCAGCCCTTGACGTTGAGGAGCGATCCGGTGCGTCCCGCCTGGCCGCGCTCGGCGGCGAACACGCCGAGCTGGCAGGTCAGGGACGACAACACGAGGATCGTCGTGTTCACCGAGGCGAACGGAACGTTCAGCAGCTCGGTGTTCTGCGACCACAGGTCCGGTGAGACCGAACGGATCGTGAAGTACGCCGCGAACAGGGCCGCGAAGAACATCAACTCGCTCGAGAGCCAGATGATGGTCCCGACGCTGACCATGCTCGGACGGTCGTGATGCCCGTGAAGCCGGGATGCCGGAATGGAAGCTGCTGCTGTCGCCACCCGGCCATTATGTCCCGCCGGTATGTGCAGGCCACCACGACCCCCTGGATCGGACGCGTCGAGCTCCTCACGCGCGTCTCAGGAGGCTCTCAGGAGACTCTTGTGCAACTGTGCAAATACTCTTACCCGCCGCGCAGGATCCGCTCAAGGAAGATCGGCCACATCTGCGGCCCGGGCACCGCCGGTGGCGCCGACCTGCCCGGCCCCGCCGGGTCTGCGGGCGGGGAGGCGCTGCGCGTCGTACGATCGCCGGCGTGACCGACTCGAGGACAACCGCCCCGTTGAAGGTGCTCGTCTACAGCGATGACGTGAACACGCGTCAGCAGGTGATCCTGGCCCTGGGCCGGCGTCCCCACCCGGACCTGCCGGAGGTGGAGTACGTCGAGGTGGCCACCGAGCCGGTCGTCATCTCCAACCTCGACGCCGGCGGGATCGCCCTGGTCATCCTGGACGGCGAGGCCGTGCCGGCCGGCGGGATGGGCATCGCCAAGCAGCTCAAGGACGAGCTCACCCACTGCCCGCCCGTGGTCGTGCTCACCGGACGCCCCCAGGACGCGTGGCTGGCCACCTGGTCGCGCGCGGAGGCGGCGGTGCCGCACCCGATCGACCCGATCCAGCTCGCCGAGACCGTCGTCGGGCTGCTCGGCCCGCGCGTCGTCGCCTGAGGTGTCGAGCTGGGCCGAGGTGCTCTCGGCGCTCGTCGCGGGCGCCGACCTGAGCACCGACCAGACCGCCTGGGCCATGGGGGAGATCCTCAGTGGTGCGGCGACCCACGCCCAGGTCGCGGGCTTCGCCGTCGCGCTCCGGGCCAAGGGCGAGACCATCGAGGAGGTCTCCGGCCTGGTCGATGCGATGTACGACGCCTCCACGCCGCTGTCGGTGCCCGGTCGGGTGCTCGACATCGTCGGCACGGGCGGGGACCGCTCGATGTCGGTGAACATCTCCACGATGTCCGCCATCGTCGCGGCCGGCGCGGGCGCACGCGTGGTCAAGCACGGCTCGCGGTCGGCGTCGTCGAAGTCGGGCTCCGCCGACGTGCTCGAGGCCCTCGGCATCCGCCTGGACCTGCCCACCGACCGGGTGCCCGCGGTGCTGGAGCAGGCCGGCATCACGTTCTGCTTCGCCGCGGCCTTCCACCCCGCGATGCGGCACGCCGCGGCGCCGCGGCGCGAGCTCGGCATCGGCACGACCTTCAACATCCTCGGCCCCTTGACGAACCCGGCGCGTCCCGGCGCCCAGGCGATCGGCTGCGCGGACCCGGCGATGGCGCCGGTGATGGCCGGGGTCTTCGCGGCCCGCGGCGTGGACGCCTGGGTGATGCGCGGTGACGACGGGCTCGACGAGCTCACGATCACCACGACCTCGACGCTGTGGCGGGTGCGCGAGGGCGAGGTCAGCACCGTCGCCATCGATCCGCGCGACTTCGGCATCGCGCTCGCGCCCATCGAGAGCCTGCGCGGCGGCGACACGGCGTACAACGCCGAGGTGGTACGCCGCCTGCTCGCCGGGGAGACCGGTGCGGTGCGCGACGCCGTGCTGCTCAACACCGGTGCCGCGCTCGCCGTCTATGACGACCCCGGCGCCGACGTGTCCGAGGCGCTGGCGACCGGCATCGAGCGGGCCCGCGAGGCGCTCGACTCCGGCGCCGCGCGCGACGTGCTCGAGCGCTGGGTCGCGGCCTCGGCCGGTTGAGTCGGTCCCAGCCGGCCGGGCCCGCGAGCGATCAGTCCAGGCCGAGGGAGAACGCGGCCTCGAGGTCGTGGCGCGAGTAGGTGCGGAACGCGATGTGGGTCTCGGTCGAGAGGATGCCCGGGACCTTGTTGACGCGGTCGGCGACGACGGCGGCGACGTCCTCGTGGTGGCGCACGCGCACCAGGGCGACCAGGTCGATCTGGCCGGTCACGGAGTAGACCTCGCTGATGCCGTCGAGGGCGGCGATCGCCTCGGCGACCTCGGGGATCCGGGCGACGTCGGCCTTGACGAAGACGATGGCGGTGATCATGGCCAGACGCTATCGCGCCGGGCGGTGCACGGGTGTCACGTCGGTGCGCTCGCCGAAGGGGACCAGGGTGCGGCGCGACTCGGTGACCGCGTCGTGGAGGGCGAGGTGGCGGGCGGCGCCGGCGACCGGACAGGTCCACTCGCCCTCGACGTCGACGAGGCGGACCCCGGGCGACTCCAGCCAGCGCAGCACCTTCTCGGTCTCCTCGGCGGTCGCGGCCGGGACCGGGCCCGGCGCGGTGCGCACGGTCTCGGCGCTGGCGCGCAGCTGCTCGACGTAGGCGTGGGCGTCGGCGCCGGCCGGGATCACGCCGGCCGCGGCGAGCCGGCCGTAGCGGACCACGTGGACGCTCCAGCGGCCGTCGTCGTCGCGGCGTGCGGCGACCACCTCGGGGCAGCGGGTCAGGGCCGAGAGCCGCTGGGTGCGTGACGCGGCCCGCACGAACGCCGCGAGCCGGTCGCGGTGCACGCCGGCCTCCTCGAAGCGCTCCTCGGCGGCCAGCGCGGCCATCTTGGCGTTGATCGCCTCGACGACCTCGTCGGGGCGGCGTACGAGCGCATCGCGCAGCTGGCCGACGACGATGCCGTAGGCGGCCTCGTCCACGCTGCCGTCGCACGGCGAGAGGCACCGGCGCATCTCGGCCAGCACGCACGGCACCCGGGAGGCGACCCGGCCGAAGCGGTCGGCGCACTGGCGCACGGGGAAGGTGTCGTGCAGCGCGGCGAGGCACTTCTCGGCGACCTTGCGCGAGCCGAAGGGCCCGACGTAGTCGGCGTCGTCGTCGAGCACCTTGCGCACCAGGGAGAGGCGCGGCCAGGGCTCCCGGGTGAGCTTGAGGAAGTGGACCTTCTCGGGGAACCGGGAGCGGCGGTTGTAGCGCGGCTTGTGCTCGGCGATCAGCCGCAGCTCACGGACCTCGGCCTCGAGCGGCGTGGCGCACTCGAGGCCGGTCACGCTGGCGGCCAGCCCGATCATCTCGCCCATGCGCGAGCGGGTCTCGGAGGCGGTGAAGTAGGACCGGACCCGGGTGCGCAGGTCGCGGGAGGTGCCGATGTAGAGGACCCGGTCCTCGGCGTCGCGGAAGAGGTAGACCCCGGCGGTGCGGGGGAGACCCTCGGCGAGGTGGCGCTTCTGGCGCTGGGCGGTGCTGACCCGCGAGGAGAAGGTCTGCAGCTCCTCCAGGGTGTGCACCCCGAGGGCGCCGAGGCGCTCCATCAGCCCGTGCAGCACGTCGACGGTGGCGCGCGCATCGGCCAGCGCCCGGTGGTTGGGCGTCGTGCCTGCCCCGAAGAGTGCGGCCAGGGTGGAGAGCTTGCAGTTGGGCGCGTCGTCGCGGGTGATCACCCGGCGTGCGAGCCGCACGGTGTCGACGACCTCGAAGGCCGGCCAGGCGCGCTCCTGGCGGGCGGCGAAGTGCTGGAGGAACCCGATGTCGAACGGCGCGTTGTGGGCGACGAGCACCGTGCCCGCCGCGAAGTCCAAGAAGGCGGGCAGCGCGGTGTCGATGCCCGGGGCGTCGGCGACCATCGAGTTGGTGATGCCGGTGAGGACCGCGATGAAGGCGGGGATGTCGGTGTGCGGGTTGACCAGGGTCTGGAACTCGCCGAGCACCTCGCCGCCGCGGACCTTGACCGCGCCGATCTCGGTGATCATCGAGCCGCCCGCCGCCGAGCCGCCGGTGGTCTCGAGGTCGACCACGCAGAAGGTGATGTCGCGCAGCGGGCGGCCGAGCTCGTCGAAGGAGCGCTGGGACTCCCAGCGCGAGGGCGCGGGCGCGAGCGCGGCGCCCTCGGTCGGGTGCGGCGCTGGGCCCCCCTGCGATGCCGACTTCCGAACCACGTCACGTACTGCACTGCCGGCACTGCTCATGGGCTCGACCGTAGGGCGCGGCACCGACAACCCCGTGACGACGCGCGGCATAGGCTGGTCACGATGGACGAGGTCGTGAGCACCACCGCCGAGCCGGGGCTGGACGCGCTGCCGCCCGCGGCGCGCACGCGCGTGGTGACCCGCGCGGCCGAGGTGCTGCCCGAGGTCCCGCAGCTGCCGCCCAGCCTGCGCCGGGTCGCGGCCTTCGCCCCCGCCCGCCGCGCCAAGCTCGGCGCGGGCGCGATCGGCGCCGCGCTCGCCGACGACGACCTGCGCGAGCGGGTCGCGGTCCAGCTGAAGGCGCGCGCGCCGGCCGCCGCGGATCCCGCCGACGAGGTGGCGCTGGCCTGGCTGCTGCGCCCCGAGGGCTGGGTGGCGGTCGTCGCCGGCGGCGTACGCCGCCTGGCCGCGCAGTCCGGCACCGAGCAGCGCGACGCCGAGGTGGCGCGGCTGCGGGCGCGGCTGGAGCAGGCCGAGCAGGCCCAGCGCGAGCTGCGCGCCAGCCACCGCG
This sequence comes from Nocardioides sp. dk884, assembly GCF_009557055.1. NCBI lineage: Bacteria > Bacillati > Actinomycetota > Actinomycetes > Propionibacteriales > Nocardioidaceae > Nocardioides > Nocardioides sp. dk884. The sequence continues at coordinate 1,511,993 of NZ_CP045649.1, forward strand.
TGCAGGTCGACGACTACAAGGCCGAGATCAGCTCGCTGCGCCGCCGCCTCGGGGAGAGCCGGGCGGCCGAGCGGGCGGCGCGCACGGGCGAGGAGCAGGAGCTGCGCGACGCGGTGGCCGCCCGCGATGAGGCGCAGGCCCGGACGGCTGCCCACCTCAAGGAGGTGCGGCGCCTGCGTGCGCAGGTGGCGGCGCTCGAGGAGGAGCTGGCCGCGGGCCGTCGTACGACGCGCGCGGCGAAGGACGAGGCGACGGTGCGGGCCCGGGTGCTGTTGGAGACGCTGCTCGACGCGGCCGGAGGCCTGCAGCGCGAGCTCGCGCTGCCCCCGGTGTCGGGCAACCCCGGCGACCGGGTGGAGGCCGAGGTGGCGCAGACGGGGGAGTCGGCGCGGGCCGGCGGTCCGGTCCGGCCCTCGGTGACGCCGGTGCTGCTCGAGCAGTACCTCGCCATGCCGCGGGCGCGCCTGGTCGTCGACGGCTACAACGTGAGCAAGACCGCCTGGCCGCAGTCGTCGCTGGAGGCCCAGCGGATCCGGCTGCTCAAGGCGCTGGCGCCCGTCGTGGCGCGCACCGGCGCCGAGACCACTGTCGTCTTCGACGCGGCCGCCTCGAGCCACCGCCCGGTGGTCGGTGCGCCGCGCGGGGTGAAGGTCCTGTTCAGCCCGGAGGGCGTGATCGCCGACGACGTGATCCGCGACCTCGTCACGGCCGAGCCGGTGGGCCGGGTGGTGCTGGTGGTCACCAGCGACGGGGCGCTCGGTGCCGACGTGGCTCGTGCCGGGGCCCGCGTGGTGCCCTCCGACGTGCTGCGCGCGCTGCTCGACCGCACCGCCTGAACCGGCCGGTCCCGGCTCGGTGTGGCTGGACGGGGGGCGACGCGACACGCCGCCCCGGGCGTCAGCGCGGTCGACTGTCGGTGGTCGCTGTCAGCGTGCGGACCATGACGACGAGGATCGACTGCGACACCTGCGTGGTGCGCGCCCTGGCCTGCCACGACTGCGTGGTGACGGTGCTCCTGGGGCCGCCGCCCGAGCTCACCTTCGACGACGACGAGCGCCGTGCGCTCGACGTCCTGGCCGAGGGCGGCCTGGTGCCGCCGCTGCGACTGGTGAGCGCGGTCGACACGCCCTACACCGAGTCGGCGTGAGCCTCGTCCCACGGTGGCGGGGCATCGATGTGACCGGTCGGTAAATTCCGGTCCACACCGGGGGAGGCGGATTGGCCGAGCCGGATCGCTGGGGTTAACGTGTCATCTCGAGGTGCCCGTGGGAGTGGATCACTCGATCCGCGCGGGCACCGCGCTGAGTCCCGGACCGTTCTCGAGCGGTCCAGGAGCCGGGGAACCACCATTCCTGGGGTGAATCCCTCGCAAGGCGGCGTGCGCGAGCACGCCGAGGAGCGGGGGTAGGGCAAGTCGTGCCCGAACCCGACAGCTCACCCGGTAGGCGTACGACATGCAAGGGAGACCGCCCGCTCGTGCAGCACGGTCGCAAGCGATTCATCAGTGCCCTCGCCGGCACCGGACTCATCGGGGCCATCGCGTTCAGCCCCTCGACCCCGGCCCACGCCGAGCCCGACATCGACGATGTCAAGGAGCGGGTGGACCGGCTCTACCACGAGGCCGAGCAGGCTTCGGAGCGCTACAACGACGCCAAGCTCGAGCTGACCGACCTCCAGGGCGACCTCACCTCGCTGCGCGCCGACGAGAAGCGGCAGGACCAGCGCCTCTCCGGCGTGCGTGACCAGGTCGCCGACTCGATCGTGACGCAGTACACCGGCCAGGGCCTCTCGGCCGCCGGTGAGGTCTTCGTCTCCGACGACCCCGGCGCCTTCCTCGCCTCGCTCACCACGATGGCGGCGTTCAACGACCTCCAGGGCCAGCTGCTCGGCAGCTACAGCACCGAGGTCAAGGCCCTCGAGCTGCGCCGCGCGGCCACCGAGAGCCGGATCGCCAAGGTCGCCGAGACCAAGGAGGAGATGGCCGAGGAGAAGGCGGCCATCGACGAGAAGTTCGACGAGGCCCAGGCCCTGCTCGACCGTCTCGAGGCGGAGGAGCGCGAGGCGATCGTCTCGCGCAGCACCTCTCGCGAGGATGCCCCCGCCCCCGCGAGCGTCCCGAGCTCGGGACGCGCCGGCGCGGCGATCCAGTACGCCATGGCGCAGGTCGGCGACGCCTACGTCTACGGCGCGGCAGGCCCCAGCGCCTTCGACTGCTCCGGACTGACGATGATGGCGTGGGCCCAGGCCGGCGTCTCGCTGCCGCACTCCTCGAGCGCGCAGTTCTCCTCGGGCCCCCGGATCTCCGAGGGTGACCTCCAGCCCGGCGACCTGGTCTTCTACTACAGCCCGATCAGCCACGTCGGCATGTACATCGGCAACGGCCAGATCGTCCACGCGGCCAACCCGGGCAGCGGTGTCACCACCGCGCCGCTGCGCTCCATGCCCTACGTCGGCGCCGTCCGCCCGGGCTGATCCGCCCTGGCACCCACGCCGTCCGCGAAGGCCGGTCACCCACGTCGGTGGGTGGCCGGCCTTTCGCTGTGCCTGCTGCTGGCGCTCGTGGCGGGCGTGGCCCTCGTGCTCACCTCGGGCCCGTACGTCGCCCCCGAGCACGACGAGCGCGGTGCCTCGGCCGGTGCGGTCGACCCGGCCGGCGCCGTGCAGGCGCTCGCCGCGCTGGAGCGGGCGGTCGGGGAGCGGCAGGACCCCGGGACCGGCCCGGAGGAGGTCGCGCACATCGTGACCAACGCCCGCCGGCTGCGGGTCGCCGACTTCGGCCTGCGCTACGTCGACGCCACCGGACCGGCGGACGACGAGGGCCGCTGGCGCGCCGCCGTCGAGACGACCTGGCGCTTCGCGGGCTTCGACACGGCCGTGGCCCGCGCCGAGCTCGAGGTGACGTTCCGCTCCGCCGAGGACGGCGTGGTCGTCGAGTCGGTGGGTGGTGCCGACCGGGCACCGTTGTGGCTGGCCACGCCGGTGCAGGTGCGGCGCACCCCGGAGACCCTCGTGCTGGTGGCCGAGAGCACCGACGACGCGCCCCGCTACGCCGCGCTGGCCCGCGAGGCGGTGCCCGTCGTACGCCGGGTGCTGCCGGCCTGGCCTGCCCGCCTGGTGGTGGAGGTGCCGGCGTCCTCGCGCGACCTGGACCGGGCCCTGGGTGCCGAGCCGGGGACCTACGCCGGGATCGCCGCGGTCACCGCCACGGTCGACGGCTCCCGCGACGCCGCCGCGCCCACCCACGTGCTGGTCAACCCCGAGGAGTACGACCGGCTGCGCCGCTCGGGCGCGCAGGTGGTGATGCGCCACGAGGCGGTGCACGTCGCCACCGGCGTGGCCACCAGCTCGATGCCGCTGTGGCTGCTCGAGGGCTTCGCCGACTACGTCGCGCTGCGCGACGTCGACCTGCCGGTGTCCACGACCGCCGCCCAGATCGTGCGCCAGGTGCGCGAGCGCGGCGCGCCGCGGGCGCTGCCCGACGCCCGTGCCTTCGACGTCGCCAACGGCCGCCTCGGCGCGGTCTACGAGAGCGCCTGGCTGGCGGCGGTCGTGCTCGCCGAGCGCGCTGGCGAGGCCGGCCTGGTCAGGGTCTACGAGAGCGTGCGCGACGGGGAGGACCTCGACGCCGTGCTCGGCAGGCTCGCCGGGTGGGACGTGGACGCGTTGACCGCCGCCTGGCGCGAGCGGCTGCGAGACTTGGCGGCGTGACCCCAGAGCACCGGCCGGCAGCGCTCGGCGTGAGCATCGTGGCCGGGCTGCTCTTCGTCGTTCTCGCCGCGTGGCTGGTGCCGTGGGACCCGGTCCCCGGCGGCGACCTGACCCCGGCCGACCCCGCGGCGTACTTCGGGCCCGAGCACCTCGCGCGCGCCGAGACCTTCACCACGTGGTCGCGGGTGTGGAGCTGGAGCTCGCTGGCGGTCTCGCTGCTCCTGGCCTGCTGGTTCGGGTTCACCCGGCGTGGGCGCGCGGTCGTCGCGCGCGTGCAGCGCGGGCCGTGGTGGCTCCAGGTGGTCGCGGCGGTGACCTTCCTCGACCTGGTCGGGCGGCTGGTCACGCTGCCCTTCGGCATCCGGCAGCGCCAGCACCTGCGCGAGTACGGACTCTCGGTGCAGTCGTGGGGCGGGTACGCCGCGGACCTGGTCAAGGGCGAGCTGCTCGACATCGTCGTGGTCTCGCTGGCGCTGGTGGCCGTGATGGCCTGCGCGCGGCGGTGGCGGCGTGCCTGGCCGGTGATCGCCGCGGCGGTCGCCGCGACGCTGGTGATGCTCGGCTCGTTCGTCTACCCCCTCGTCGTGGAGCCGCTGTTCAGCTCCTTCACCGAGCTGCCCGCCGGCGCGCTGCGTGACGGCGTGCTGGCGCTCGCCGAGGAGGAGGACGTCGACGTCGAGGAGGTGCTGGTCAGCGACGCCTCTGAGCGCACCACGACGTTCAACGCCTACGTCTCGGGCTTCGGCGGGACCCGGCGGGTGGTCCTCTACGACACCCTCGTCGAGGAGCTGCCGCAGGACCAGGCGCTCACGATCGTCGCCCACGAGCTGGCCCACGCCCGCCACGACGACGTGCTCGTCGGCTCGGTGCTCGGGGCGACCGGGGCGGCGTTCGGCGTCGGCCTGCTCGGGCTGGTGCTCGGGGGACGGCGCCGGGCCACCACGCTCGGGGACCCCGCGAGCGTGCCGGTGGTGCTGGCGCTGGTCGCGCTCGCGACGTTCCTGTCCAGCCCGGTGCAGAACACCATCAGCCGCCAGGTCGAGCTGCGCGCCGACGTCGACTCGCTGCGGGCCACCGAGGACCCGGAGACCTTCATCGACATGCAGGTGCAGCTGATGACCCGTTCGCTGGCCGACCCGACGCCGTGGACGCCCTCGCAGCTGTGGTTCGGCTCCCACCCCACCGGCTGGACGCGGATCGCGCTCGCGCAGCGGATGGCTCAGGAGTAGAGCGCGTCGATCTCGCTGCGGTACTCGCGCACGACCTCGCGGCGCTTGAGCTTGAGGCTCGGGGTGAGCAGGCCGTCCTCCTCGGTCCAGTCGACCGCGAGGATGCGGAACTTGCGGATCGACTCGGCCTTGGAGACCGCGAGGTTGGCCTCGTCGATGGCGGACTGGACCTCGGCGCGCAGGTCGGGGTCGTCGAGGTGGTCGGCGAGCGGGCCGGTCTTGCCGTTGCGCTCGGCCCAGCGCGGCCAGGTCTCGACGTCGATGGTGACCAGGGCGGCGATGAACGGCTGCCCGTCACCGACGACGAGGCACTGGCTGATCAGGTGGTGGGCACGCAGGCGGTCCTCGAGCACGGCGGGCGCGACGTTCTTGCCGCCCGCGGTCACGATGATCTCCTTCTTGCGCCCGGTGATGCGGATGAAGCCCTCGTCGTCGACCTCGCCGATGTCACCGGTGTGGAACCAGCCGTCGGCCTCCAGCGCCTCGGCGGTGGCCGCCTCGTCGTTCCAGTAGCCGGCGAAGACCTGGCCGCCGCGGAACAGGAGCTCGCCGTCCTCGGCGACGCGGACGGCGGTGCCGGGGAAGGGGCGTCCCACGGTGCCGATCTTGGTCGCGGTCGGCATGTTGGCCGAGAGGGCGGCGGTGGACTCGGTGAGGCCGTAGCCCTCGAGGACGGTGAGGCCGACGCCGCGGAAGAAGTGGCCGAGGCGCTCGCCGAGCGCGGCGCCGCCGGAGATCGCATAGCCGCATTGGCCGCCGAGGGCGGTGAGCAGCTTGGCGTAGACCAGCTTGGAGAACACCGTGTGCTGGACGCGTACGCCGAGCGGGATCCGACCGGCCTCGATGCCGCGGGAGTAGGCGATCGCGACGTCGGCGGCCCGGTCGAAGATGCGGCCCTTGCCGTCGGCCGCGGCGTTCTGCGAGGCGGTGTTGAACACCTTCTCGAACACGCGGGGCACAGCCAGGAGGAACGTCGGACGGAACGACTGCAGGTCGGCCATCAGGTTCGTGGTGTCCGGGGTGTGGCCGATGCGGGCACGCGCCTTGATGGCACCGATCTGCAGGATGCGCGCGAAGACGTGGGCCAGCGGCAGGAAGATCAGCGTCGAGGCGTTCTTGCCGGAGAACAGCTCGTGGAGCTCATCGACCGCCACGCCCAGCTCGAACATGAAGTTGCCGTGGGTGATCATGCAGCCCTTGGGCCGCCCGGTGGTGCCGGAGGTGTAGATCAGCGTGGACAGGTCCAGCGGGGTCGCGACCGTGCGCCGCTTCTCCAGGTCCGCGTCCGCGATGTCGCCGCCCAGGCTGGCGAGCACCTCGACGGCGCCGTCACCGATGGACCAGACGTGGTTGAGCTCGCTCAGCTCGCCACGGATCTCCGCGATCCGGGAGAGGTGGTCGGTGCTCTCGGCGATGATCGCGCGGGCGCCGGAGTCCTCGAGGATCCACTGGATCTGGGTCGCGGAGGAGGTCTCATAGATCGGCACCGACACCGCGCCGGCGAACCAGATCGCGTAGTCCAGCAGGGTCCACTCGTAGCGGGTCTTGGAGAGCAGTGCGACCCGGTCGCCCGCCTCGATCCCGGCGGCGAGCAGTCCCTTGGCGGTGGCCTGCACCTCGGCGAGGAACTCCGCGGCGGTGACGTCGGTCCAGCCCTCCGGGGTCTGACGGCTGAAGAGGACCGCGTGGGGCGCCTCCGCTGCGTTGCGCATGACGTCGTCGGTGAGGTTGCCCGTGCTGGGCACCTCGATCGTCATGGGCGTGGAGAACTCCCGCACGTGCTTCCTCCTGGTCGGACCGTAGGTGGTCAATGTCGTGCACGTTACCGCCGGGTTCGGCGGTGGCCGCATCCGGTACGCTGCCGACCGCCCTACCCGACCCGACCCCAAGGGGAACCGATGGCCGAGCAGACCACCTCCTCGATCGTGATCGAGGCCGCTCCGGGCGAGGTCATGGAGGTCATCGGTGACTTCGAGGCCTACCCCCTGTGGGCCAAGGGCATGCAGGAGGTCCGGGTCGTCGACCCGGGCGAGGACGGCTGGGCCAAGCGCGTCCACTTCGTGCTCGACGTGGCCCCGATCAAGGACGAGTACACCCTCGAGTACGACTGGGACGGCTACGACGAGGTCACCTGGAACCTCGTCGAGGGCAACATGCTCAAGGCCCTCGACGGCGCCTACACCCTGCGTGACCTCGGCGGCGGGCGCACCGAGGTCACCTACCGCCTGGCGCTGGACGTCTCGATCCCCCTGATCGGGATGCTGAAGCGCAAGGGCGAGAAGATCCTCATCGACACCGCGCTCAAGGGCCTCAAGAAGCGCGTCGAGTCGTCGCGCTGAGCGCGCCGCCGACGCCTCTCGCCACCGCCGTGCGCATCCTTCTCCTCACCGGCAAGGGCGGCGTCGGCAAGTCCACGCTCGCCGCCGGCACCGCCGCCCTGGCCGCCGCCGGCGGGGCGCGCACGCTCGTGCTGTCCACCGACGCCGCGCACTCGCTGGCCGACGTGTACGGCGTACCGGTCGGGGCGGAGCCCACCGAGGTGGCACCGCGGCTGTTCGTCCAGCAGGTCGACGCCCAGCTCCGCTTCGAGCAGTCCTGGGCCGACGTGCAGCGCTACCTGCTCCAGGTGCTCGACGCGGCCGGGGTGGACAAGGTCGCCGCCGAGGAGCTCACCGTGCTGCCGGGCGCCGAGGAGGTGCTGGCCCTGCTCGAGCTGCGGCTGCGCGCCCGCTCGGGGGAGTGGGACGCGATCGTGGTGGACTGCGGGCCGACGGCGGAGACCCTGCGGCTGCTCGCGCTGCCCGAGGCGCTGGGGTGGTACATGCGGCGGGTACTGCCCGCGGAGCGCCGCCTCGTGCGGACCCTGCGCCCGGTCCTGGAGCGCGCCGCCGGCGTCCCGATGCCCGGCGGGGACGTCTTCGACGCCATCGAGCGGTTGCACGCCGAGCTCGCCGAGGTGCACGCGCTGCTGACCGGCCCGGGCGCGAGCGTGCGGCTGGTGCTGACCCCGGAGGCGATGGTGCTCGCCGAGTCGCGGCGCACCTGGACCCACCTGTCGCTGTTCGGCTACACCGTCGACGGGGTGCTGGCCAACCGGGTCTTCCCCGACGGGGGCGGCGACGACTGGCGCGCCGGCTGGGTGCGCGCCCAGGGGCAGGTGCTGGCCCAGGTCGAGCAGTCCTTCGCCGGCCTGCCGGTGTGGCGCTCGCTCTATCGGGCCGCGGAGCCGGTCGGCGTCGAGGCGCTGGCCGCCCTGGCCCGCGAGGTGTACGACGGCGCCGACCCGCTCGCCGTACCGACCGGCGAGGGGCCGTTCGCGCTGACCCGCACCGAGAGCGGAGCCGTGCTGCGCCTCACGCTGCCGCTGGTCGAGCGTGGCGAGGTCGACCTCGCCCGCAACGGCGAGGAGCTGGTCGTGACGGTCGGCCCGTATCGTCGGCTGCTGACCCTGCCCTCCGGCCTCGCCCGGATGCGGGTCGCCGGCGCGCACGTCGCGGACGGCGCCCTGCGGGTCCGGTTCGCCGAGGGCGGACTCGAGTCCGTCCCGCACCACCCCGACCAGCACACGGAGGACCACGCGTGAGCGGCCCCCACGACGTACCCGGCGAGCACGCCGGCGGACCCGACGGCACCCCCGGACGTGACGACGGCGCCAGTGTCGGCAGCGTCGCGGAGGAGGCGGCCAAGCTCTTCGGCGCCCTCGCCGGCCTCGCCCGCGAGCACGCGCCCGACCTGGGCGAGGGGCTCTCCGGGCTCGCCGACCACGCCGAGCGCGCCTCGCAGGAGAGTGACGCGCACGGATCCGGTGATCACGGGGCCGGCGCCTCGGCCGAGTGCACCTGGTGCCCGGTGTGCCGCACGGTGCACCTGGTGCGCCAGACCAGCCCCGAGGTGCGCGCCCACCTGGCCAGCGCGGTGACCTCGCTGGCGCGGGCGGCGGCGGGCCTGCTCGCCACGGCCGTGCCGGACGAGGGGCCGACCTCACGCTCGGGGGTCGAGCACATCGATCTCGACGGGGACCCCGACGAGAACCACGACGAGAACCACGACGGAGGACAGCGGTGAGCCTGACCTGCGGCATCGACATCGGCGGCACCAAGATCGCCGGAGGTGTCGTCGACGAGCACGGAACCGTGATCGAGGAGCTGCGCGTCGAGTCGCCGGCGACCGACGTCGCCGCGATCGAGGACGCCGTCACCGGGCTGGTCAAGGACCTGGGCTCGCGCCACGACCTGAGCGCGGTCGGAGTGGGCGCGGCCGGCTACATCGACCGCGACCGGTCCAAGATCTTCTTCGCTCCCAACATCGCCTGGCGCGACGTGGCCCTGCGCGCCGAGCTCGAGGAGCGCGTCGGCCTGCCGTTCGTGATCGAGAACGACGCCAACGCCGCGGCGTGGGGGGAGTTCCGGTTCGGCGCCGGCCTCGACACCGACGACCTGCTGATGCTGACCCTCGGCACCGGCGTGGGCGGCGGGCTGGTGCTCGACGGGTCGCTGTACCGCGGCGGGTTCGGGGTGGGCGCCGAGATCGGGCACCTGCGCGTCGTGCCCGACGGACTGCCGTGCGGCTGCGGCAACCGCGGCTGCCTGGAGCAGTACGCCAGCGGCTCGGCGCTCGTGCGCGAGACCCGCGCCGCGGTGCGCCGCGACCCCGCCCGCGCCGCCGCCCTGCTGGAGCTCGCCGGCGGCGACGCCGCGGCGATCGACGGCCCGCTCGTCACCCGGGCCGCCCAGGCCGGCGACGACCTGGCCCGCGCCCGGCTCGCCGAGGTGGGCCGCTGGCTCGGTGAGGGCATCGCCTCGCTGGCCGCGGTCCTCGACCCGGCCGTCGTGGTGATCGGCGGCGGGGTGAGCGAGGCAGGCGACCTGGTGCTGGACCCGGCGCGTGAGGCCTTCGACGCTCACCTGCCCGGCCGCGGCTTCCGCCCCAGCCTGACCATCCGCCGCGCCGAGCTCGGCAACCGGGCCGGCATGATCGGCGCCGCCGACCTCGCGCGGCGCTAGGACGAGGAGGATGGCGCTCCACATCGGCGTCGACGTCGGCGGCACCAAGGTGCTCGCGGCCGAGGTCGACGCCGACGCGACGGTGCACCGCACCGCCCGGCGTACGACCCCGGGACGGCGGGTGGAGGTCGCCGTGCTCGAGGACGCGCTGACCGAGGCGGTCCTCGAGGTGGCCGGAGGGCGTCATGTCGACGGCGTCGGGCTGGCGGCGGCCGGGTTCGTGGACGCGGCGGGGGAGCGGGTGATGTTCGCCCCGCACCTGCCCTGGCGCGAGGACTCGGTCCGCGCGCGGCTCGCCCGGCGCTGGGAGACCACCGTCGTGCTCGACAACGACGCCAACTGCGCCGCGCGGGCGGAGGTCGAGCACGGTGGGGCGCGGGAGTTCTCCGACGCGCTGGTGATCACCCTCGGCACCGGGATCGGCGGAGCCGTGGTGCTCGGGCGCCGGCTGGTGCGCGGCCGCAACGGGATGGCGGGGGAGTTCGGCCACCAGCAGCTGGTGCCCGACGGGCTGCCGTGCGAGTGCGGCGGCCGCGGGTGCTGGGAGCAGTACTGCAGCGGCAACGCGCTGGTGCGCCACGCCCGCGCCCGGATCGGGCAGGAGTCGACGTCGCTGGAGCAGGCGTGCGGGGGTGACCCCGACCGGCTCGTCGGCCCGATGGTGACCGCCGCCGCCGAGGCGGGCGACGCGGTCGCGCGTCAGGCCTTCGCCGCCGTCGGTGACTGGCTCGGCGTGGGCGTGGCCAACCTGGTCGCAGCCCTCGACCCCGAGGTCGTGGTGGTCGGCGGCGGGGTGTCAGCCGCCGGCGAGCTGCTGCTGGAGCCGGCGCGCGCCGCCCTGAGCCGCAGCCTGGTCGGCGCCGGGCACCGGGTGGTGCCGCCGCTGGTGCGGGCGAGGTTCGGCCCGGAGGCGGGCGTCATCGGCGCGGCACGCCTGGCCGCGAAGGCGACGCTACGCGACCGGGTCTGACGCGAACTCACCTCAGACCCGGGCGCCGTCGTCCCAGGGGTCGCGCGGCTCGCGCGGCATCCGCCACACCAGGTAGACGAAGCCGCCGACGAAGCCCGAGACCAGCAGGTAGGACACGATCCCGGGCAGCCCGATGCCCAGCAGCAGGCACAGCAGCAGGATCGCGGGGGAGCCGAAGACCCCGATCCAGGCGATCAGCCGGTCCCGGGTCGGCCGGGGCAGCGGCGGGGGCGCCGGCGGCACGAAGCCGTCCTCGGGCTCCGGGTCGGGGTCCGGGTCGACGACGTACGCGGCGAACGGCTCGGGATCCGGCTCGACCGGCTCCACGGCGGGCACGTCGTCGAGCTGCGGCCGCTCGCCGTAGTTCTCGACGATGCCGCGCCACACCTCGTCGTCGTTTCCACGCTGCACCCCTCCAGCGTAGTTCCGTGGGGGTGGGGGCGCTATCGGATGCTCACGCGGGCGACGAAGTCGGCGGTCTCCTCGAAGATCCGCGGCGCGTCGTGGTCGAGGGTGGCCACGTGGTAGCTGTCCGCCAGGCGCACCACGCGCAGGTCGGTGGAGGACACCCGCTCGGTGATCAGCGGCTCGGAGAGGTCGTCGACCACGTGGTCGACCTCCGAGCGCAGGTACAGCAGCGGCGCGGTGACCCGGGGCAGCGCGGTCACCAGCTCGGGCCAGGCGCGGAACATCGAGCGCGCCGCGCGCAGCGGGGTGCGCGGATAGCCGTGCTCGGTCACGCCGGGCTTGGAGATGTCGTCGACGATGCCGGGCATCGAGGGCAGCACGTGCTGCAGCACCGGCAGCAGGCGGACGTCGAGGCGGCGGGTCGCCACCGCCGGGTTCACCACCACCACGCCCGCGACCCGGTCGGGGTGGTCGGCCGCGAGCCGCAGCGCCAGCGCGCCGCCCATCGACAGACCACCCACGACGACCGCGTCGTTCTCCAGGCACAGACCGTCGAAGACGCGCGCCAGCTCGCCGTACCAGTCCTCCCAGCGCGTGGTGTTCATCTCCTGCCAGGTGGTGCCGTGGCCGGGCAGCCGGGGGACCTCCACGGCGTAGCCCAGGGCGGCGAGGTGCTCGCCCCAGGGCTTGACCGAGGCGGGCTGGCCGGTGAAGCCGTGGCTGAGCAGGACACCGACGCGGCGACCACCCGTCAGCTCGGGGCGGGCGGGGGCCGAGAGCGGGGCGGCGAGCGGGTGGATCGTCATGGGCGGATCCTAGGTCTAGAGTTCGGCTGTCCGGGTCGTGTGCGGAAGGTGCTTCGCGTGTTGTATTGGTTCCTCAAGTGGGTCGCGCTCGGCCCCCTGCTCAAGGTCGTCTTCCGTCCTGAGCTGCACGGGGTCGACAACGTCCCTGCCGAGGGGCCGGCCATCCTGGCCAGCAACCACCTCTCCTACGCCGACTGGCTGTTCATGCCGCTGCGGCTGCCGCGCCGGGTGACGTTCGTGGCCAAGGCCGAGTACTTCAACGGCACCGGCATCAAGGGCGCCCTGCAGCGCGCCTTCTTCGGCGGCTCCGGCCAGGTGCCGATCGACCGCGCCAGCGGCAGCGCCGCCGAGGGGGCACTCAGCGCGGCCAAGCGGATCCTCGACGAGGGCCACCTGTTCGGCATCTACCCCGAGGGCACCCGTTCCCACGACGGTCGCCTCTACCGCGGCAAGACCGGCGTCGCGCGGCTCGCGCTCGAGACCGGCGCCCCGGTCATCCCGGTCGCGGTGATCGGCACCGACGTGGTCGCCCCGCCCGGCAAGAAGTTCGGCAAGTTCACCCGCCCGGTGGTGAAGTTCGGCGAGCCCCTGGACTTCTCCCGCTACGAGGGCATGGAGAACGACCGCTACATCCTGCGTTCGATCACCGACGAGATCATGTACGAGATCATGCGGCTCTCCGGGCAGGAGTACGTCGACATGTACGCCGCCCAGGCCAGGGAGCTCTCCAAGGAGCAGGCGAAGGAGCAGGCCCGCGCCGCCCGCCGCGAGGGCGCCGAGCAGAAGAAGGCGTCCTGATCGACCCGCTCGGGTGGCGACGCCCGGCGCCCACCGTCGAGGACCGGCTGTTCCGCGCGCTCGCCGTGCTGCGGGTGGTGTTCTGGCTCAACACGGTCGCGATCAACCTCTGGAACGCCGGGAACTTCCAGCGCCCGCTCGCCGGGGTGGTGGTCGTGGCGCTGCTCGGCGGGTGGACGGCGTACGTGCTGCACGCCTGCGCCGACGCCGCCCGGCGCACGCCGCTGCTCCTCGGGCTCGACCTCGCGGTCGCCGTCGCGGCGCTCGTCTCCTCACCGCTGCTGAAGGGCGAGGGCTTCCAGGCCACCGTCCCGGGCTTCTGGGTCGCGGGCCCGCTGCTGGCCTGCGCGGCCCGGTACGGCGTGCGCGGCGGGCTGTCCGCCGGCGCGGTGCTGGCCGGCACCGACCTGCTGGTGCGCGAGGACATCGGGCAGGGCAACTACGGCAACGTCTTCCTGCTGCTGATCGGCGGGCCGGTGGTGGGCTACCTGGCCGACTCGCTGCGGCGGATGGCCGCCGAGCGCGACCGCGCCCAGCGCGCGGCGGCCGCGGAGGCGGAGCGGGTGCGCCTCGGGCGCGCCGTCCACGACGGGGTGCTGCAGGTGCTCGCGCTGGTGCAGCGCCGCGGCGCCGAGCTGGGCGGGGAGGGCGCCGAGCTGGGCCGCCTCGCCGGTGAGCAGGAGGCCGTGCTGCGGCGCCTGATCCGCGCCCAGGACGCGGTCGACCCCGACGCCGCGAGCGCCTCCGGCAGTGCCGACCTGGCCGCCGCGCTCGCCGGGCTCGGCTCCGCCCGGGTCAGCGTCGCCACCCCCGGCACGCCGGTGGAGCTCGCGGCGCACGCGGTCGAGGAGCTGGTCGCGGTGGTGCGCGCCTGTCTGGACAACGTGCGGGTCCACGTCGGTCCCGACGCACCCGCCTGGGTGCTGCTCGAGGCCGTCGGGGACAAGGTCGAGATCTCGGTGCGCGACGAGGGCCCCGGTATCCCCGCGGGCCGGCTCGACCAGGCCGTGGCCCAGGGCCGCCTCGGGGTGAGCCAGTCGATCTGCGGCCGGGTCGCCGACCTCGGCGGCAGCGCCGAGCTCAGCACCGGCGGCTTCGGCACCGAGTGGGAGATCGTCGTACCCCGGGGCCCTAGGGTCGGCGCATGACGATCCACTCCACGCATCCCTTCCCCACGGGGGAGGACCCGGTGCGACGGCTGCGGGGACGCCTCGGCGGCGCGGTGTCGCTGTGGACCACCGGCGCCGGCGCGGACCGCGCCGGGCTCACCGTGACCTCGCTGATGGTCGCCGCCGGCGAGCCCGCCCGGCTGCTCGGCCTGATCGACCCCGACTCCGACCTGGCGGACGCGCTGGCGGATGCCGCTGGCGACTCGGGCGACTCGGGCGACTCGGGCGGCTCGAGCGGCTCGAGCGGCTCGGAGGGGGACGGCGCCCGCTGCGTCGTCCAGCTGCTGTCCTGGCCCGACCGGGGGCTGGCCGACATGTTCGCCGGCACCGCGCCCGCCCCCGGAGGGGTGTTCGGCCAGGCGGAGTTCGAGCAGACCCCGTGGGGCCCGCGGCTGGCGAGCGCGACCACCTGGGCCGGCGTACGACTGGAGTCGGTGACCTCGCTGGGCTGGTCGGACCTGCTCACCTGCGTGGTCGAGGAGCTGGTCGTGGGGGAGGACCGCGAGCCGCTGGCGCACCGCCGCGGGCGCTACCACCGGGCGGCGGCCGATGCCTGAGGCTCCCCTCCCCGCGCCCTCCCCGGCTCCCCTCGCTGCCGCGGGCACCGAGGCGGCGCCGGTGCGCGTGATGGTGGTCGATGACCACCCGATGTGGCGCGACGCGGTCGAGCGCGACCTGGCCGCGGCCGGCTTCGACGTGGTCGGGGTGGCCGCCGACGGACGCCAGGCGCTGGCCCGGTTCCCCGCCTGCCGGCCCCAGGTCCTGGTGCTCGACCTGCAGATCCCCGAGCCCAACGGCGTCGCGGTCACCGCGGAGGTGCTGCGCCACGACCCCTCGGCGCGGGTGCTGATCCTCTCCGCCTCCGGCGAGCAGGGCGACGTCCTCGAGGCGGTCAAGGCCGGCGCCACCGGCTACCTGGTGAAGTCCGCGTCGCGCGAGGAGCTCATCGACGCCGTACGACGGGTGGCGGCGGGCGACACGGTGTTCACCGCCGGGCTCGCCGGTCTGGTGCTGGGGGAGTATCGCCGCATCGCCGAGCCGGGCGCCGACGACCCGGGGCACCCGGAGCTCACCGAGCGCGAGACCGAGGTGCTGAAGATGGTCGCCAAGGGGATGAGCTACAAGCAGATCGCGGAGCGGCTGGTGCTCTCCCACCGCACCGTGCAGAACCACGTGCAGAACACGCTGCGCAAGCTGCAGATGCACAACCGCGTCGAGCTCACCCGCTGGGCGATCGAGCAGGGCCTCGACGGTGACTGACGACGCGCAGCTGCTGGAGATCGCCGACGAGCTCTACGCGTTGGCGCTCGCGGACTTCACCCCCGCGCGAGACGCCCGGGCCAAGCAGCTGCGCGGCACCGACGAGGCCGCCCCGGTGCGCAAGCTGCGCAAGCCGTCCACCGCGGCCTGGGTGGTCAACCAGCTGGTGCGCGGCGAGGCCGAGCAGGTCGAGCAGGTGCTCTCCCTCGGCGCGGCGCTGCGCGAGGCCCAGGAGTCGATGGACGGCGAGGAGCTGCGCGCCCTGACCAAGCAGCGCCGCCAGCTCACCGCCGCCGTCACCACCCGGGCGCGGGCCGTCGCCCGCGAGCGCGGGATGAAGGTCACCGAGGCAGTCGCCGGGCAGGTCGAGGCCACCCTGACCGCCGCGATGCTGGACCCCGAGTGCGCCCGCGCCGTGCGCAGCGGCCTGCTGGTCGCCCCGCTCGCGGCCACCGGGGTGGACCCGGTCGACCTCGCCGACGCGGTCGCGCTGCCCGGTGCGCTGGGCTTCACCGCGACCGCCCGCCCCGCGGACGCCCCGCCCGAGGCCCGCCCGGGACTGCACGTCGTACCGGACCCGGAGGCGGACGCCAAGGCGCTCGCGGCCGCCGAGGGTGCGCTCGCCGCGGCCGAGCAGGAGGTCCAGGACGCCGAGCGCGACCGGGACGAGGCCGCCGGTGAGGTCAAGGACCTCGAGGCCCGGGCCCTGCAGCTGCAGTCCGAGATCGACGAGCTGCGCCGGCGCCTCGCCGAGCTGGAGGCCGCCGTGGAGGAGGCTGACGACGAGCTCAGCGACGCCGAGCAGGTGCGCGAGGAGACCGAGGCCAGCCTCACCGCTGCCCGGCGTACCCGTGACGAGGCCGCGGCCGCCCTGGAGCGGCTGCAAGACTGAGCCGGCGTCGGGTCGAGCCGAGGAGGCGCCGTGAAGACCGACTTCAAGAAGACCCTGGACTCCTACCGCGCGCGGGTCGCTGAGCTCCGCGTGCTCGAGGTGCCGCCGCTGCAGTACCTCATGGTCGACGGGCACGGCGACCCGAACACCGCCGTCGAGTACGCCGACGCAATCGCCGCGCTCTACCCGGTCGCCTACGCCCTGAAGTTCCTCAGCAGGCGCGAGCTGGACCGCGACTACGTGGTCCCTCCGCTCGAGGCGCTGTGGTGGGCCGAGGACCACGCCCTCTTCACCTCGGCACGGGACAAGTCGCGCTGGGACTGGACGGCGATGATCCTGACGCCGGACTGGATCACCGCCGAGCAGGTCGCGGGCGCCGTCGCCGGCGCCGCCGCGAAGACCGACCCCTCACCCGCCCTCGATCGGCTGCGCCTGGAGACCCTCGCGGAGGGTCGCTGCGTCCAGACCCTGCACGTCGGGCCGTACGACGCCGAGGCCGCCGTCCTCGCCAACCTGCACGAGCGCTTCCTGCCGGCCACTGGTCTGCGGCCCCGCGGCAAGCACCACGAGATCTACCTCAGCGACCCGCGCCGGGTCGACCCCGCGAGGCTCCGCACGATCCTGCGTCAGCCGGTCGAGGCGGTGTAGCGGGCGTCCACGTGTCGGGCGTGAGGGTAGAGACGTCGCGGTCCTGGGTAGACCCGCTCCGAGACGAGCGCCAGGCACCGAGCCGCCGGGCGCCACCGACCCCGCGAAACGAGAGTCCGTGTCCGAGCAGCCCCCGACGCACCAGCCCCACCCGCAGCAGCCGCACGAACCGCAGCCCAACCCGCAGCCGCCCTACCCGCAGCCGCCGTACGGGCAGTCGCCGTACCCGCAACCGCCGTACGCGCAGCAGCCGCCACCCAACTACTACGTCGCGCCGCGAAAGAGCCACGCGCTGCGCAACGTGCTGCTGATCCTTCTCGGGGTCGCCATCCTGTTCGTCGGCGGGTGCGCGGTCATGGTCGGGGCCTTCTTCAACGAGGTGGGCAAGAACCTCGACGACTTCTCCAAGGACGAGCCGGTGACGGTGACCGAGGGCGAGGCGTTCGAGCGGGACGGCTTCGAGGCAAAGCGGGGCTGGAAGCTCGCGGCGGCGGACTTCGGCGACCTGACCGTCAAGGGCCTCGAGGTCACGCTCAAGGAGGACGAGGACACCAACGGGCGGACCGCCTCGTTCACGTTCCGCCTCTACGACGGCACGCGGGTCGCCGCCGAGATCGACTGCACCTCCAACGAGATGCAGCCGGGGGAGTCCTCGGAGATGGACTGCCGGTCCTTCGACCCCGACGTCACCTACGACACCATCAAGGTCGCCTCCATGTGGTGAGCTCGCACGGTCAGCGATGATGTGCCGGTGCCTCCCTCCCGCAGGTCCCTGTCGTCTCGCCTTGCCGCCTCCGCGTTGCTCCTCGCAGTCACCGCGGCCTGTGCCCCGTCCGAGCAGGGGTCGGCGGGGAACACCCCGCCCGGCCCGCGCTCGTCGACCACCCCGGCGGACGTCGCTTCGGATGAGGCCTTCGTCGCCCTGGAGAAGCGCTACGACGCCCGGCTGGGCGTCTTCGCGATCGACACCCACACCGGTGAGACCCTCGCGCACCGCGCCGACGAGCGCTTCGCCTACGCCTCGACGTACAAGGCACTGGCCGCAGCCGCGGTGCTCGCGCGCACGGAGGCACGGCGCTGGGAGGAGGTCGTGACCTACGGTGCCGACGACCTGGTCACCTATTCGCCGGTGACCGAGCAGCACGTGGGGACCGGGCTGTCCCTGCGGCGCATCGCCGAGGCGGCGGTCCGCGAGAGCGACAACACCGCCGGCAACCTGCTGCTCGACGAGCTCGGTGGCCCCGCGGGTCTCCAACGGGCGCTGCGTGGGCTGGGTGACGACGTCACGGTCGTCGCGCGCCGCGAGACCGCGCTCAACGACACCTCGCCCGGGGACCGGCGCGACACCAGCACCCCGCGAGCCTTCGCGCAGGTCCTGCAGCGCTATGCGGTGGGCGACGCGCTGCGCCCGCCCGCGCGGCGCACCCTGCTGCGCTGGATGCGCGGCAACGCCACCGGGGACACCCTGGTGCGCGCCGGTGTCCCCGACGGGTGGCGGGTCGCGGACAAGTCCGGCGCCGCGGCGTACGGCACCCGCAACGACATCGCCGTCATCGAGGTGCCCGGGCGCGACCCGGTCGTGATGGTGGTCTTCTCCGACCGGAGCACGGCCGATGCCGAGTACGACGACGCGCTGGTCGCCGAGGCGGCCCGGGTGGCGCTGGGGGACCTGGTCCCTATGTCCGCCGGGTGAATCTGATATCGCCGTTCGGCATGCGTTGGTGCAGATAACGGTCGTCGTGGATCAGATGATGGTGGTGGCCACACAGAAGAATGCCTTTGTCGAGATCGGTCTTCCCGCCTGCTGACCACGGATCCACATGATGTGCCTCGCACCAGGTCGAGGGAATGGTGCAGCCGTCGGCGCGGCATTCCCGATCTCGAATTGCCAAGGCCTTTCTCTGCCCCGGGCTGAAGAGCCGGTTTGCGCGACCGAGGTCGAGCGGCACCGAAGGCGTGCCGAGGACTGCGGGGACGAGATTGGCCGTGCAGGCCAGGCGCCGGGCCTCGCCGGCGGTGATCCGGGAACCGTCCGCGAGTGTCGCGGAGCCGAGGCCGTCGACCAGGGCCGCCAGGTCCATGGTGATCACCAGCGTGGTCGCGTCGCCGCCGTGCAGCGGCAGCCGCGACGGGTCGATGGCCTCGAGCAACGAGCAGAACGCCTCGCCCAACCGCCGCTCGTAGGGCACCCGCCGTCCGTCCGCAGCAGGCTCATCCGCCGCCCGCCGGGGGTTGGTGAACGACTCCAGCATCGTGCTCAGCCGCAGCGCCACCGACTCCGGGACCTGAGCCCGGATGATCGCCGAGCCGTCGCCGACGTGCCGCACGCCCAGCGTCGTACGCCGCCGGGCGCGGCGCTCCGCGGCGCGCAGCTGCTCCTCCTCGACCTGCTCGGCCCACTCGGGTGCGACCACCTCCAGCAGCCGCTCGGCCAGCCGGCCCAGCTCGCGCGGCCCGAAGTCGGCGGCCTGCTCGACCAGGTAGGTCTCCGCACGGGCCAGCATCGCCGACCACTCATCCGCGGTGGCCTCGACCAGCGAGAACGCGTCGGTCAGGTCGTCGAGCGCGGCGACGATGACGTGCCCCTGGTCGAGGCTGACGTGTCCGCCCGCAAGCGCGGTCCCGACGCGGTGCCAACGTCGCTCGCACGCCACCCCGAGCCGCTGCAACCGCCGCGCGTTCGGCCCGGCGGTGTGGGTGCGGTGCGCGACCCACGCGGCTACGTCGCGGCACCCGTCGGCGTCGGCCACGTCATCCGCGCAGGCGATCACCCGCGCGTGCATCGCCTGCGCGCGTGAGGCCAGATGGGCGGTCATCCGCAACGCCTGGCGCTTCTCCGAGACCGACAGGAATGTCGGATCGCGGTCAGCGATCTTGTCAAGAAATGCCTCCGCGCACCCCACGTCGGCGAGGTAGGGATGAGCCGTGTCGGCCATCGTCGCCTCCCGAGAGAACATGGTGGAGAAGTAATTCCGTAGGGCTCAGTCTACCGGCGTTCGAAAGTGTTCGAAAGTGTTCGAAAGGCCGCGAAAGGTAAAGACTGAATCTGTGGAAAACTGCGGCTGTTCGTCAGCCGGCCCGGCACCGCAGGGCATCGGTGGGGCGGAGGGCAATTTCGAGGGGGGCAGGCGATCGAGACCTGCCACGCCGCCGCCGCGGCGTACCCTCCCGCCATGGCCGACCTCGAGGTGCCCGTCGGTGACCGGGTGGTCATGGTGCGCGACGGCGGTGACCCGCACGGCGTACCCGTCGTGCACTTCCACGGCACACCGGGCTCGCGGCTGGAGGCAGGGTCGGGCGCCGAGGTCGGCCGGCGCATGGGCGCGCGGGTGATCGGTTTCGACAGGCCCGGGTACGGCGGGTCCGATCCGGCGCCGACCAGCCTGCGGCTCGTGGCCCGGGACGTCGAGGCGATTGCCGACCGACTCGGGTTGGAGCGGTTCGCGTGCCTGGGCTGGTCGGGCGGCGGACCCTTCGCCCTGGCGGCGGCGGCGGTGCTCGGCGAGCGGGTCACGCGCGTCGGGGTGTCGGGCGGGCCCGGTCCGGTGTCGGACGTGCCGGGGGCGCGGGACGCCCTCGACGCCAACGACCTGCAGGCGCTCGCGTACCTCCCGGACGCGCCCGACCGCGCGGCAGAGCAGTTCCGCGCCGGGAACGCCGAGCTGCTCGACGCCATGATGTCGGTGCGCGAGGACGCGGCGGCCCCGTGGATCGACTGGCAGTGGGCCGCGAGCGACCCGGACGTGGTCGCCGACGCGGGTGCGCGGCAGGCGCTGTTCGCCTCCTTCCGTGAGGCCCTGCGCCAAGGGCCGATGGGCATCGCCTGGGACAACGTCGCCTTCGTCGGGCCGTGGGGGATCCGGCTGGAGGACGTCGCCTGCCCGGTCCACCTCTGGTACGGCGACCGTGACGCGATGGTCGCGCCGGCGCATGGCGAGTGGCTGGCCGAGCACCTGCCGCACGCCGAGCTCGTGCGCTACCCAGGGGAGGGGCACCTGCTGCCACTGCGGCACTGGGAGCAGATGCTGGGCGTCCTGGTCCGTCCCGTCTGATCCGGCGGCGCGGGGGAGAGGGCTCGCTCAGTCCTCCGGCAGCGCGGCGAACGCGCGCTGGGTGTCGCGGTACCAGCCCAGCGACTTCTTCGGGTGGCGCCAACGGCCCTTCATCGCGTCGCGGGCCTCCTGATGGGTGGCGTCGCCGGCCTTCTCCGCCTCCTTGAGATGGCGGTCCTGGGCGTTGATCACGTCGTCGGCGCTCTCGCCGCGGTGGGCGAGGTCGCACGGGCCGCCGAGGGCCCGGCAGGTCATGGTCTTCATGTCGTCTCCCAATGGGTCGAGTGGGTGGTCCTGTGCTGATGACGAGCCGCAGCGCTCAGGTGTGACCCGCGGGGGACCGATGGTCTAGTCGCGCGCCCGCTCGCCGTCCCGGCGCACGACCTGCGCCAGCACCTCCGGCGCCGCGCGGAAGGTGATGGTGCGCACGAGGCCGTCCTCGACGGTGAAGTCGAAGACCACCTTCGCGGCGCCGAGGTGGAACCACGCGGTCCCGGGGCGCTCGCCGACGAAGACAGGGAGCGCGGCGGTGGCGCTTCCGTTGAAGAACGTCGCCACCTCCTGGCGCCCCGCGATCCGCTCCGGGGTGCCGGCCAGGACCGCGGCGTCGTCGGCGCCCACGGAGGCGTCGGGGGCGAGCAGCCGCAGCAGCCGCTCGAAGTCGCCCGCCTTCGCTGCGGCCATGAACGCGTCGACCACCTCCCAGTCCGTCAGGCGGTCCTCCGCACGCGGCTGCGCGACCTTGGCCCGTGCCCGCGAGGCGAGCTTGCGGGCCGCGGTCGGCGTGGTGTCCAGCACCGCTGCGATCGTCGGGAACTCGAAGCCGAAGCTGTCGTGCAGCACGAACGCCACCCGCTCGCGCGGGGAGAGCCGGTCGAGCACCACCTGGAGCGCGTGGCCCACGGAGTCCGCGAGCACCACGTCGTCGGCCGGGTCGCCGCCGGTCTCTGCGGCATCCGCGGGCTCGACCTCGGCGACCGGTTCCGGGGTGCGGGCGCGCAGCCGGTCCAGGCACAGCCGGGTGGTCACGGTGGTCAGCCAGGCCGGCAGGCTCTCGACCGTGGCGTCGCTGCGGTGCAGCCGCAGCCACGCCTGCTGCACGATGTCCTCGGCCTCCGCGTGGTCGCCCAGCACCCGGGCCGCGATCGCGACCAGGCGCGGCCGCTCCGCCTCGAACCGCTCCGCCTCGGCCTGCGTGCTCCCGTCCACGGCGTCCACCCTCCCACCCGGGCGGGCCGGGCGCTCAGATCATCGTCGTCAGGACGCCGCCGTCGGCACGGATCGCCGCTCCGTTGGTCGCCGCCGAGAGCGGGCTGGCGAGGAAGAGCGCGAGGTCGGCGATCTCCCCAGGCTCGATGAACCGCTCCAGCAGGGAGGTTCGGCTGCCCCCGATGATCGCCGCCTTCAGGTCCTCGGGGTCCACGCCCTGGGCGTCGGCGAGCCCGCGGACCGTGCCGGCGACGCCGTCGGAGTACGTCGGCCCGCCGAGGATCGTGTTCACCGTGACCGCTGTCCCGCGGGTGAGCTTGGCCAGGCCGTTGCCCAGGGCGAGGCCGGCGGCCTTGGTGACCCCGTAGTGCACCATGTCGGCCGGGATGTTCACCCCGGACTCGCTGCCGATGAAGATGATCCGCCCCCAGCCCGCGTCGAGCATGCCGCGGAGCAGGTGGCGCGAGAGTCGCACGCCGCTCAACAGGTTGACCTCGAGGTAGTGCTGCCACTCCTCGTCCGAGATCTCCTCGAACGCCCGGAGGTCGAAGAGGCCGACGTTGTTCACCAGGATGTCGACGCCGCTCAGCGAGTCCAGGAGCCGGCGCACCTCACCGGGATCGCCGAAGTCGGCCGCGAGTCCCGAGACCGACCCGTCAGGGACCTCGGCACGCAGTCGCTCGATCGCGGCATCGAGCCGGTCCTGGCTGCGTCCGTTGAGGACGACCGCCGCCCCCTCGTGGAGCAGACCAGAGGCGACCGCGTAGCCGATGCCCTGGGTCGACCCACTGATGAAGGCCTTCTTGCCGGTCAGCTGCAGATCCATGTCGCGTCCTTCTCGTCAGACCGTACGGCAGGCCGGATGACTTGCTTGGTCAAGTGAAATCTAGAAACGATCACTTGCTCAGTCAAGTCACGGCGATGCTCGTGGGCGCTTCATCGCCTACCCTGCTCGCATGCCAGACCCCAGCGACCGCACCGCCCTCAGCGACGAGAACCTCGAGACCTGGTCCGCGGTGGCGACGCTGCTGGAGTGGCTTCCTGCGGCGCTCGACGCCCAGCTGCAACGCGACGCGGGCGTGACCCACTTCGAGTACGGCGTGCTGTTCGCGCTCGGCGACGCCCCCGAGCGCACGCTGCGGATGAGCACCCTGGCCGGCTACTCCCACAGCTCGCTGTCACGGCTGTCCCGCGCGGTGGCCCGGCTCGAGGCGAAGGGATGGGTGCGACGCGCGCCCGACCCGAGCGACGGGCGCTACACCCTGGCCACCCTGACCGATCTGGGGACGCAGAAGGTCGCCCAGGCCGCACCCGGGCACGTCGAGCTGGTCGAGCGCGTGGTCTTCGGGTCCCTGACCCGGGCCCAGGCGCGCCAGCTCGGGGAGATCAGCCGGCGCATCACGGGCGCGATCCGGTCCGAGGACGGCTGGCGGCCGGCCTCGCAGGCGGCTCGCTGACCACCCGGGCGGGCCGGAGGCTCAGATCTCCGCCCACCCCTTCGCGCGCTCGACGGCCGCGAGCCAGCGGCGGTGGTCGGCGTCGGCGTCCTCGCGGGCGCGGGTCGGGGTGAAGGCGCGGTCCAGGGTCCAGGTCTCGCGCAGCTCGTCGGTGGAGGACCACACGCCGGTGCCGAGCCCGGCCAGGAACGCCGCGCCCAGCGCGGTGGTCTCGATCGTCCGCGGCCGCTCGACCGGTACGCCGACCTGGTCGGCCTGGATCTGGCAGAGCAGGTCGTTGGCCGCGGCCCCGCCGTCGACGCGCAGCGCGGACGGCTCGCCGGGCATCGTCTCCAGCACGTCGCGCACCTCGAAGGCGATCGCCTCCAAGGTGGCGCGCACCAGATGGGCGCGGGTGGTGCCGCGGGTGATGCCGACGATCAGCCCGCGCGCGTGCGGGTCCCAGTGCGGGGCGCCGAGACCGGTGAGCGCGGGCACGAAGACCACGCCGTCCGAGGACGACACGGTGGCCGCGATCGCGGCCGTCTCCGCCGCGGAGCCGACCAGCTGCAGCCCGTCGCGCAGCCACTGCACTGCCGCGCCGGTCACGAAGATGGACCCCTCGAGGGCATAGGTCAGCTCACCCTCGGGGGAGCGCCAGGCGGCCGTGGAGAGCAGCCCGGCGTCCGAGCGCTCCAGGGTGGTGCCGGTGTTGGTGAGGATGAAGGACCCGGTGCCGTAGGTGCACTTGGAGTCGCCGACGTCGAAGCAGGTCTGCCCGAACAGCGCCGACTGCTGGTCCCCGGCGATGCCGGCGATCGGCAGCGAGAGGTCGAGGAACGTGCGCGGGTCGGTCACCGCGACCTCGCCCCAGTTGGGCACCAGCTCGGGCAGCGCGTCGTCCGGCACCCCGAACAGCTCGCACAGCTCCTTGCTCCACGTGCCGGCCTCGAGGTCGAGCAGCAGGGTGCGGCTGGCGTTGGAGATGTCGGTGACGTGGTGCAGGCCGCGGGTCATCCGGGCGATCAGGTAGGAGTCGACGGTGCCGATCGCGTAGCGCCCCGACTCCACCAGCGCCCAGGTGTGCGGCTCGTGCTCGGCCAGCCAGGCCAGCTTGGTCGCGGAGAAGTACGGGTCCAGCCGCAGCCCGGTCAGCTCGCGGACCCGGTCCTCGTGCCCGGCCTCGCGCAGCCGCACGCACACGTCCGCCGTACGCCGGTCCTGCCACACGATCGCGCGCCGCGGGGAGCCCAGGGTGTCGCGGTCCCACAGCAGCACCGTCTCGCGCTGGTTGGTGATCCCGACGGCGGTCAGGGCGGAGCGGTCCACCCGGGTGAGCACCTCGCGGACCGCCTCGAGGGTGGCCTGCCAGATCTCCTCGGGTGCGTGCTCGACCCAGCCGGGCCGCGGGAAGTGCTGCCGGAACTCCTGCGACGCGCTGGCCTCGACGCCTCCCTCGGGGGTGACGACGACTGCTGTCACACCGGTGGTGCCGGCGTCGATGGCCAGAACGCTCATGGGCGGCACCCTAGCGAGGGGGCCCGCCCCGCGGGCGCTCAGTCGGCGCGGACGATCTCCAGCACCCGCCGGTCCACCCAGGACAGGTCGGGCGCGACGCGCATCTCGAGGTTCTCCACGCCCACCCAGGTGCGGAAGTCCGGCTGCCCGGCGGCGCGGGCGTGCTCCTCCAGCGACTGCTCGAGCTCGGGGGTGACGACGACCTTGTCCTCCTCGCTCGAGGCGGTGAGGTAGAGGTCGTTGAGGCCCAGCAGCCGCTCCAGCTCCGGGATCGGCGCGGCGTGGTCGTCGACGCGCAGGTCGACGGCGATGTCGTCGTTGCCGCCGTACCCCGCCTCGTCGCGTACGACGAGCAGCGCGGCGGACTGCCGCCCGCGCCAGTCGCCTCCGGCGGCGTCGCCGGCGGCCAGCGCGGCGAGCAACCGGCGCTCGAAGGGCTCCTCGGCGCTCTCGAGCCAGGTGCGCTCCATCGCCTCGATGACCTCGGGGCCGGCCAGGCAGTTGCCCTGGATGGCGTAGCCGTCACCGGTGGTGTGACCCGCGTAGGTGACGCAGCCGCGCCCGGTGTGGCTGGCGGCGCCGCCGTCGGAGTCGACGATGCCGACCTGGCGGTGCTCGCGGCCCTCGTCCTCCTCGAGCAGCCGCTCCAGCGCGATCTCGGCGGTCGCGCCCTCGTCGAGGTGGGACAGCGCCAGCCCCTTGTAGGCGACGTTGGCGTCGGCCTGGGTCGCGATCGCGCCCACCTGCGCGACGGCGGCCGGCACGGCGGAGCCCACCGCGAGGAACTTGGAGGCGACGGCGACGCCCCAGGACTCTCCGTCGGCGGACCGGGCCACGATCGAGAACGTCATGGCTGAAGGTTAGACAGGCCCGCGCGTTCCCCGGCGATCGGCGTGCCGCCGCCGTTACGGTGAGCCGTGCTCAACGACGTCTCGCGCCGAACCCGCCTGTACACCTTCGTCATGGGGCTGAGCGTCGGTCTGGTCTTCGGCCCCTTGGTGGCGACCATCGCCCGGCCCCTCGACGTCGGCACCGGCTCCGTGATCGCCTTCCCTGTCGCCGCGATCGTCGTCATGGTCCTGGCGAGCAACGTGATGTTCGCGTCGCTGTACCTCGACACCTTCCGCTTCTGGGAACAGGTGGTCATCGGGTCCCAGGAGATCGTGGCTGGCACCGTCTCGACGGTCTCAGTACCGGGCCGCGTGCTGACGCACCGGATCTCGCGCGGCCGACCGCACTTCTCGATCCTCGGCGGCCGGCAGGCGGGGGAGGGACTGCTGCTGCCCGTCACGGTCGTCGGCGACGGCCCGCCGCGGCGCGTCGCCCTCCTCGCGCCGGTCCTGCCCGCGCTCCAGCACCGGGACGCGCCGCTCGTGGTGGCCCTGCACCCGGAGCGCCCGGAGGTGGGCGTCCTCGACGACCGGGTCGGCGTCGCCGACCTCGAGGCCGCCGCCCACGACCCGCGCTGGGCCGACCGGCTGCCGACCAACGGCAGCACCGCCGGAGGCTGGGGGAAGCTGGTGGCGTGTGGCCTGGCCGGTGCGTTGGTGGCAGGCGTGCCCGTGTTCGCGCTGCTCACCTGAGCGACCGCGCTGGCCGCGGCTCGGCTGTCGTCGCTAGGGTCGCTGGTGGAACATCCACGGACGAACCAGGAGGACCCATGCGCGTCGGAGTGCTGACCGGAGGCGGGGACTGCCCGGGCCTGAACGCGGTGATCCGCGCTGTCGTCCGCAAGGGCGTGCGCGAGCACGGCTTCGAGTTCGTCGGCTACCGCGACGGCTGGAAGGGCCCCCTGGAGGGCCTGACCATGGAGCTCGGCATCGAGCAGTGCCGCGGCATCCTGCCCCGCGGTGGCACGATCCTCGGCTCCTCGCGCACCAACCCGTTCGCGATCGAGGGCGGTGTCGAGCGGATCAAGGACAACCTGGCCGCGCACGGCGTCGACGCGCTGGTCGCGATCGGCGGCGAGGACACCCTCGGCGTCGCCACCAAGCTCGCCGACCTCGGCGTCAACGTCGTCGGCGTGCCCAAGACGATCGACAACGACCTGTCCGGCACCGACTTCACCTTCGGCTTCGACACGGCCGTCAACATCGCCGTCGAGGCGATCGACCGGCTGCACACCACCGCGGAGTCCCACCACCGCGCGCTGGTCGTCGAGGTCATGGGTCGCCACGCGGGCTGGATCGCGCTGCACTCCGGCATCGCCGGCGGCGCCAGCGTCGTGCTCATCCCCGAGCAGCCCTTCGACATCGAGAAGGTCTGCGCCCACGTCGAGACCCGGTTCGTCTCCGAGTACGCCCCGATCATCGTGGTCTCCGAGGGCGCGGTCCCGGTCGCGGGCGGCGACATGACCGTGCAGTCCGGCGAGGTCGACGCCTTCGGGCACGTGCGCCTCGGCGGCATCGGCGACCGGATCGCCCAGGAGATCGAGCAGCGCACCGGCAAGGAGGCCCGCGCGGTCGTGCTCGGCCACGTGCAGCGCGGCGGCACCCCGTCGGCCTTCGACCGCTGGCTGGCCACCCGCTGCGGCCTGCACGCCATCGACGCGGTCGCCGACGGCGAGTTCGGCGTGATGGTCGCCCTGCGCGGCACCGACATGGTCCGCATCCCGCTGATCGAGGCCACCGGCGAGCTCAAGGTCGTCAGCCCGGAGGAGTACGCCGAGGCGGAGGTCTTCTTCGGCTGACGCTCACCGCGCCGTGCTCGTCCACGGCGTGCAGCGCCGTCGCGGCGCCGAGCTCGTCGGGACCGATCTCGACGACCTCGGCGCCGGTGCGGGCGTCCTCCTGCTCGACCGCCCAGCCGGTCCACGGCCCGCCGGCCGGGCGCGCCCAGCGCCCGCCCAGCAGCAGGTACGGCGTGCCGGCCGAGGAGGTCCGCAGCGCGCCGGTCGCCTCGGTGCGCAGCAGCAGCACGCCGTCCTCGTGGACAGTCGCCGCCTCCAGGCGCGAGAGCATCGGCAGCCCGGCGGTCGGGGATGAGGCCGGCCACGGCCACGGCGACACCCGCTCCTCGAGCACCCGCGTCCCGTCCGGCGCCTCGACCGGTACGACGCGGGTCCAGGGACGCCCCAGGCCGCGCACCAGGTGCCGCTCCCAGCCGCCCAGCACGTCGACCGGCCCGTCCCACGCCGCGCGCAGCCGCGCCCAGGGGAGCGGGTCGAGGTCGGCACCCGCCAGCGCCGCGACCGCCCGCGCCCCGGCCTCGGCGCGCGGCAGCGCCGCGGGACACGGCACAGCGAGGCGGAAGCCGACCCCGAGGAACGTCGGCACCAGCCGGGTCCAGCCGCGCTCGTCGAGGTCGACGGGCTCCCCGTCGTACCAGGTCCGGGCGGGCACGGTCGCGCTCAGCAGCCGAGGAGGGTGCGCAGCGCGTCGGCGCGGTCGCGGTAGTCGGCGTACTCGTCGAAGCTCGGCGCGCCGGGGGAGAACAGCACCCGCCGGGCGGGGTCCTCGGAGGCGAGCACCGCACGCACCGCGTCGGCGAAGCCGGGGCTCAGGTGCACCGGGTGCGGGCCGTCGCTGGGCAGCGCGGCCGCCAGCCGCGCCCCGGCCGCGCCGAAGGCGTGCACGCCGACCGGGCCGGTGCGCCCGGCCAGGTAGGCGACCAGGGGATCCAGCTCGAGCCCGCGGTCGGCACCCCCGAAGAGCAGCAGCACCCGCTCCTGCGGCCACACCTCGAGCGCCGCGACCACCGCCTCAGGAGCGGTGGCCAGGCTGTCGTCGTACCAGGCGCGGCCGTCGGGGGAGGCGACCGGCTCCAGGCGGTGGGCCAGCGGGGCGAAGTCGCGCAGAGAGGCCAGCGCCGTGAGCCGGCTCGCGTCGTCGTCGAGCAGCCCGGCGACCTCGAGGGCGCGCAGCGCGAGCGCGCAGTTGGCGGCATTGTGGCGCCCCGGCAGCGGCAGCTCCTCGGCGCCCAGACGACCCACGCCCGGCCAGACCAGGTCGCCGGCGTCGTCGGCGTGCACGTGCTCGGCGTCGGGGCGGTGCAGCGTGGTGGCCGCGCCCACCCGCGCCGCGGCCTCGTCGTACGCCGGGCCCGGCGCGGCGACCACGTGCTCGGGGCCGTGGGCGAGCAGGTTGAGCTTGTCGTGGACGTACTGGGCGTAGCCGCCGTGCCAGGGCAGGTGCTCGGCGTACAGCGAGGTCAGCACCACCACGCGCGGGGAGGTGGTCACGGTGCGGGCCTGATAGCTCGACACCTCCAGCGCGACCACGTCGAGCTCGTCGGCGTCGACGGAGAGCACCGGGGTGCCGACGTTGCCGACGACCGCGCTGCGCAGGCCCACCGCGCGCGCCACGTGGGCGATCAGCGAGGCGGTGGTGGACTTGCCCTTGGTGCCGGTGACGCCGATGGTCAGCCCGGCGTGCTCGCCCAGCCACAGGTCGGTCAGCCCGGTCACCGGCGTGCCGGCGGCGGCCAGCTCGACCTGGAGAGGCGCGGTGGCGGGGACGCCCGGCGAGGCCACCACGACGCGCGCGGCGCGCAGCGCCTCGACGGCCGCCGCGCCGACCAGCACCGGCAGCGGGGCGTCGGCGGGCGCGCCCGCGCTGTCGGTGGCGTCGGGCAGCGCGATGGTGGCGTCCAGGCCGCGGTGGGCGAGCTCCGCGGCGACGGCCGCGCCCTCGCGCCCGTAGCCCCAGACGACGGTGCCGGTCGGGGGCAGCTCAGAGAACCGCACGGGCGGCCTGCTCCAGCGCGGGGGACAGGGCGTGCTGGGGGGCGAAGGTGAAGGCCGCCTCCTCCTGCTCCGGGGTGACGGTGACCTCGGCGACGCCGGGCAGCGCGAGGAAGGGATGGTCCTTCCACTCCGGGTGCCGGCGCAGCAGCTCGACGGCGACCTGGCACTCCTCGGGCTCGCCCACGCACTCGAAGGGCTTGTGCGTGGGGCCGGTGCCGAGCAGGTCGAGGAACCCGTCGCGCTGCGCGGTGTCGCTCAGCGCGTCGGCGAACAGGTCGCGCCCGCCGTAGATCGCGAGCAGCTCGGCGCGCGGCAGGAACGGCGCCAGGCAGAGGAACACGAAGCGGCACTTGTCGCAGCGCCCGCACCACTCGGTGCGCTTCGCCGGGTCGAGGTGGAAGGAGCGGTTGCAGCTGGTGAACGCGCGGTGGTAGCCGGTGTGCGTGGCGAAGCGGCGCATGATCGCCAGCTCCGAGAGCGGGCGCAGGAACGACACGTAGTCGAGCGCGACGCCGGCGAGCCGCTCGCGCAGCAGCCGCTCGAACTCCAGGCCCTTGGACCACTGGTGGTTGACCTCGACGCCGGCCCAGGTGAGGTTGCCGTACGACGAGCTGCGCTCGTTGCTGAACACCACGCTGTCGAAGCCCGAGCGCAGCGCGACCAGACAGCCGATGAGGGAGTTGATCGCGGTGACCGGGACGTGCCCGTTGTGGGCCCCGGCCTCGTTGAGCGCCTTCAGCCCCGGGTCGATGGTGCGGCGCGCGGTGAGCAGCGGCAGGCCCGCGACCTCGGCGGTGCGGGTGATCGGGGCGTAGGTGTTGACCGAGAACAGCGCCACGTCGAAGCCACCGACGCGCAGCGCCTCGAGGGTGACGATGGAGTCCTTGCCGCCGCCGACCGCGGCGAGCACTCGGGCGCCCGGGCGGGTGGCCGTGGGCACCGCGGGGGAGTCGGAGGCGGCCGCGTCCGTGCCGGTGCCGCGGATCGCGGGACGCAGCGCCTCGGGCAGGTCGTTGCGGTAGGCGAACTCGCCCAGGCCGTGGCGGACCACGGTGGCGAGGAACTCCTGCTCACGCGGGCCGGCGCCGAGCGGCGTGGTGTCGATGCTGGCCGGGACCACTGCCTTGTAGTAGCTCAGCCCCGCGGCCAGCGAGAGCAGCCGCACCACGAGGGTGAAGTCGTCGTCGACGGGGCGCGGGTCGGCGACCTCGGGCAGCTCGACGACCTCGGTGAAGCGCTGCTGCGCACCGCCTCCGGCGATGCTCCAGTGCAGCTCCACGCGGGCGCCGTCGTCGCTGACGACGGGCTCCTCGTGGGTCAGGACGAGCTCTGAGCGGGGGACGTCGAGCAGGCGGGACACCTCCCGATCATAGGAGCGGGACCGCGGGCCCGGGCGCGCGCACCACGCGACGCTGCCCACACCGGGGCCCGGGGCGCCTGGACCGGTCTGGGTCGGGTGGGGCGCAGGGGGTTACGCCGGGGCGGTCCGGGGGCAATGGTGGTCCCATGAGCACCTCCGCGCCGGCGCAGCCGGATCGCAGCCAGCAGGGTCCGCAGCTGAAGCGGACCATCGGTCCCGGCCTGCTGCTGCTGTTCATCGTCGGCGACATCCTCGGCGCGGGCGTGTACGCCGTCACCGGCCGCCTCGCGGGCGAGGTGGGCGGCGTGGCCTGGCTGCCGTTCCTGGTCGCGTTCGGAGTGGCCACGCTCACGGCGTTCTCCTACCTCGAGCTGGTGACGAAGTACCCGCAGGCCGCGGGCGCGGCGCTGTACGCCCACAAGGCCTTCGGCATCCACTTCGTGACCTTCCTGGTCGCCTTCACCGTCGTGTGCTCGGGCATCACCAGCGCCTCGACGTCCTCAGGCCTGCTGGCCGAGAACCTCCTCATCGGCATCCACGAGCTCGTGCCCGCGATGCCGACCGGGGAGACCGCGTCGCTGGTGACCGCGCTGGTGTTCATGGGCGTGATCGCGGCGATCAACCTGCGCGGGGTGAGCGAGAGCGTGAAGTTCAACGTCGTGCTCACGATCATCGAGATGCTCGCGCTGGCGATCGTCATCGGCATCGGCATGTGGGTGGTCGGTCGCGGCAACGGCGACCTGTCGCGCGTCACGGTCTTCGAGAGCCCCGACGAGAAGAACCTCTTCATGGCGGTCACGGTCGCCACCGCGATCGCGTTCTTCTCGATGGTGGGCTTCGAGGACTCCGTGAACATGGTGGAGGAGACCAAGGACCCGCTGCGGATCTTCCCCAAGATGATGTTCACCGGCCTCGGCATCGCGGCGCTCGTCTACGTGCTGGTCGCGATCTCCGTGGTGGCGGTGATCCCGGCCGGGCAGATCGCCGCCCCGCAGAACCCCGAGGCCGGGGTGCTGCTCGACGTCGTACGGATCGGCGCCCCGGACATCCCGATCGACAAGATCTTCCCGTTCCTGACCGTCTTCGCGGTCGCCAACACCGCCTTGATCAACATGCTGATGGCCAGCCGGCTGATCTACGGCATGGCCCGCCAGGACGTCCTGCCCCGCAGCCTGGGCCGGGTGTCGCACCGTCGCCGGACGCCGTGGACCGCGATCGTGTTCACCACGATCCTGGCGCTCGCGCTGATCGTCCTGGTCCGCACCCAGTCGGAGACCACGATGGTCGCGGCGCTCTCGGGCACCACCTCGCTGCTGCTGCTCGCGGTGTTCACGCTGGTCAACATCTCCTGCCTGGTGGCCCGCCGGCGCCCGGACCGGACGGAGTTCCGTGCACCCACCGCGGTGCCGGTCATCGGGGCGATCGCGTGCGCCTACCTGCTCGGGCCGTGGGCGCGACTGGAGGAGGACATGGTGCAGTACCGCATCGCGGGCCTGCTGCTGGCGCTCGGCGTGGTGCTGTGGCTCGGGGCGTGGCTGACCAACCGCGGGGTGCGCGCCAAGAAGACCGGCTTCCGCGACATCGACCACCTCGACGGCTAGACCTCCTCACCCGGCCCGGTCGCCAGCGTGGACGGCGAGTCGGCCACCGGTCGCCCGCCGCGTACCCTGGGGGAGTGAGCAGCATCCCGTCCCTCGAGTCCCTGCACGCCATGGGCGCGGCCCAGCAGCCGACGTACCCCGACCGTGCCGCCCTCGGGTCCGCCGTCGAGCGGCTGCGCACGATGCCCCCGCTGGTGTTCGCGGGGGAGTGCGACGACCTCACCGCCAAGCTCGCTGCCGTGACCCGCGGCGAGGCGTTCCTGCTCCAGGGCGGCGACTGCGCCGAGACCCTGGCCGGCGTCACCGCCGACAACGTCCGCAACAAGCTGCGCGTGCTGCTGCAGATGTCGGTCGTGCTGACCTACGCCGCCTCGGTGCCGGTGGTCAAGGTGGGCCGGCTCGCCGGGCAGTACGCCAAGCCGCGCTCCAAGGACACCGAGACGCGCACGATGCCCGACGGGCAGAGCGTCACCCTGCCGGCGTACCGCGGCGACGCGGTCAACGGCTTCGACTTCACCCCCGAGTCGCGCACGCCCGACCCGCAGCGCCTCGTCGACGTCTACAACGCCTCGGCCGCCACCCTCAACCTGGTGCGCGCGTTCACGACCGGCGGGTACGCCGACCTGCGCCAGGTGCACACCTGGAACACCGACTTCGTGCGCAGCTCGCCCGCCGGGCAGCGCTACGAGGCGGTCGCCAACGAGATCGAGCGCGCCCTGGAGTTCATCCGGGCGATCGGCGCCGACCCCGAGGAGTTCCACCGCGTCGACTTCCACTCCAGCCACGAGGCGCTGGTGCTGGAGTACGAGCACGCGATGACGCGCATCGACTCGCGCACCGAGCAGCCCTACGACGTGTCGGGCCACTTCGTGTGGATCGGTGAGCGCACCCGCCAGCTGGACGGCGCGCACGTCGAGCTGCTGAGCCGCATCCGCAACCCCATCGGCGTCAAGCTCGGCCCGACCACGACCGCCGACGACGCGCTGGCGCTCGCGGCCAAGCTGAACCCCGACAACATCCCGGGCCGGCTGACCTTCATCACCCGCTTC
The DNA here is from genome assembly GCF_009557055.1 of Nocardioides sp. dk884. NCBI lineage: Bacteria > Bacillati > Actinomycetota > Actinomycetes > Propionibacteriales > Nocardioidaceae > Nocardioides > Nocardioides sp. dk884. Next base: position 1,545,793 of record NZ_CP045649.1, read on the forward strand.
GGCGCCGGCAAGATCCGTGACGGCCTGCCGCAGATCGTGGAGAAGGTCACCGCCGAGGGTGTCCAGGTGGCCTGGGTCTGCGACCCGATGCACGGCAACACCTTCGAGGCCTCCTCGGGCTACAAGACCCGTCGCCTCGAGGACGTCGTGGAGGAGGTCCAGGGCTTCTTCGACGTGCACCGCGCGCTCGGCACCTGGCCCGGCGGCCTGCACATCGAGCTGACCGGCGACGACGTCACCGAGTGCGTCGGCGGCGGCGAGGACCTGCTGGAGATGGACCTGCACAACCGCTACGAGTCGGTGTGCGACCCGCGGCTGAACCGGGTGCAGTCCCTCGAGCTGGCCTTCCTCGTGGCGGAGATGCTGCGCAAGGCCTGACCCCGGGCATCATGGGCGCCATGATCGACCTGCGCTCCGACACCGTCACCCGTCCCACCGAGGCGATGCGCGCCGCGATGGCGCGCGCCGAGGTGGGCGACGACGTGTACGGCGAGGACCCCACGGTCCTGGCCCTCGAGGAGCGGGTGGCCGAGCTGTTCGGCCACGAGGCCGCGCTGTTCACCCCCACCGGGTCGATGGCCAACGTGCTGGCGGTCGCCAGCCTGGTCTCGCCCGGGCAGGAGGTGCTGTGCGAGTCGCGCGCCCACATCGCCCGCGCCGAGCTCGGCGCCCACGCCAGCATCGGCGGGGTCACGATGCGCACCTGGGTCGACGAGGGTGGCCAGATCGACCTGCCGGTCATCCGCCGGCTCTTCGCCCCGGACATGGGGCCGTTCTTCGTGCCGACCGCGGCGATCTCGGTGGAGAACACCCACAACTTCGCCGGCGGCGCGGTGCTGCCGCTCGAGGACCTGCGCGACCTGCGCGAGTTCGCCACCGAGGTCGGCACCGGCGTGCACCTCGACGGCGCCCGGATCTGGAACGCCCACGTCGCCACCGGCACGCCGCTGCGCGAGTACGGCGCGGTGGCCGACGTGCTCGCGGTGTGCCTGTCCAAGGGGCTGGGCGCCCCGGTCGGCTCGCTGATGGTCGGCGCGGCCGACGCCGTCGCCGAGGCACGCGTGCGGCGCAAGCGGATGGGCGGTGGCATGCGTCAGGTCGGCATCCTCGCCGCGGCCGGGCTCTACGCCCTGGACCACCACGTCGAGCGGCTCGCCGAGGACCACGAGCACGCGCGGATCCTCGCCGAGGCCCTGGGCGCCGACCCCGCCTCGGTGTCGACCAACATCGTGGTCGTCGACCGCGCGGACGCCGCGCAGGTCGTCGTACGAGCGCGGGAGGAGGGGGTCCTGCTCAGCACCGTCGGCCCCACCGCCCTGCGCCTGGTCACCCACCTCGACGTGGACCGCCCCGCCGTCGACCGCGCCGCCCGCATCCTCGCCGCCCTCTGACACCTTCCCCGAGTCGGCCCGGATGGCGAGGGGTCAGCGAGCCGCCGCCCGGGCGACCTCCCCGGCGTCGAGGCGGCCGAGGACCGGGGGAAGCTTGCGCACCGCCTGCGCCAGCTCGCGCAGCTCGCTGCCGAGCAGAGCCTGCGGACCGTCGCACAGTGCGCTCTCGGGTGAGGGATGGACGTCGACGATGACGCCGTCCGCGCCCACCGCGATCGCCGCCCGCGAGAGAGGTACGACGAGGTCCTTGCGACCCGCGGCGTGCGAGGGGTCCACGATCACGGGCAGGTGGCTGCTGGCCTGGGCGACCGGGACCGCGGAGATGTCCAGGGTGTTGCGGGTCGCCGGCTCGAAGGTGCGGATGCCGCGCTCGCACAGCACGATCTCGAGGTTGCCGCGCTGGGCGATGTACTCCGCGGCCATCAGCCACTCCTCGATGGTCGCGGTCATGCCGCGCTTGAGCAGCACCGGCTTGCCGGCGTCCCCGACGGCCTGGAGCAGCCCGAAGTTCGCCATGTTGCGGGTGCCGACCTGGAGCATGTCGGCGTGCTGCGCGACGATCTCGACGTCGCGTGCGTCGACGACCTCGGTCACCACCGGCAGCCCGGTCAGCGAGCGCACGTCGGCGAGGATCTCCAGCCCCGCACGGCCCAGCCCCTGGAAGGCGTACGGCGAGGTGCGCGGCTTGTAGGCACCCCCGCGCAGGATCGTGGCGCCGGCGGACTTCGCCATCTGCGCGGCCTCGAGGGTCTGCTCGGGCGTCTCCACCGCGCAGGGCCCGGCCAGGAAGGTGAAGGTGTCCGGGCCGATCGGCACCTGCCGCCCGGGCGGGCCGACCCACACCGTCGAACGGCTGGGGTGGTGCTGCCGGCTGACCAGCTTGTAGGGGTCGGAGATCCGGTGCACGTCGGCGACCCCGGGCAGCGTGCGCAGGTTCAGGTGGTGGAAGGAGGTGATGTCCCCGACCAGGCCGATGATCGTGCGCACGACGCCCTTGCTGACGAACGCCGCGCCGCCGACGTCCTCGACGCGGCTGACGACGCGGGCGACGTCCTGCTCGGTGGCGTCCGGGGACATGACGACGACCATGGTGCTTCCTCTCTCTGGCCCGGCGCGGGCGCTGGAGCGGACGGCGCGCCCCGGCCGGTGCCGGCCCCACGAGGGTGCGCGACGAGGACGACGGTAATCAGCCGGTCGGACCTGCTCGACCCCTTTTCCGAGGCATGGGACCAGACGCTGCGTGACCCGCGCCTCAGACCGCGTGTGCCTCCGCGCGCAGCTTCTTCAGCAGCGCGATGTCGGGGTTGCCGGCGTCGCGGGAACCGGGCGTCTCGAGCACGAACGGGACCCCCGCGGTCTCGGGGTGGGCGAACAGCTCGCTGAACGCCTCGGTGCCGATGTGGCCCTGGCCGATCTGCTGGTGACGGTCCTTGAACGCACCCCGCACGTCCATCGAGTCGTTCGCGTGGATCAGCCGGAGCCGCCCGGGGCCGCCGATCTCGACGATCCGGTCGACGGTGGCGGTGGTGCCGCCGGGCTCGTCCAGCGGCGCGCCCGCGGCGAAGACGTGGCAGGTGTCCAGGCAGATGCCGGCCGACGGGTGGTGGTCGAGGGCGTCGAGGTACGGCGCGAGGTCCTCCACCCCGGCGCACAGCGAGCGGCCCTGGCCGGCGGTGGGCTCCAGCAGCAGCGACGGGACCTCGGGGCCCTCGCCCAGCTCCTCGAGCAACGGCAGGAGGCCCTCACGGACCTGCGCCATCGCGGCGGCGTACCGCGCCTCGCTCGCGCCGGGCTCGGGGTCGACGAACGACCCGGTGTGCACGACCACGCCCTCGGCGCCGATTGCAGCCGCCCGGCGCAGGTTGTGCGCGACGACGGCCACGGACTTCTCATACGTCGCGGGGGTCGGGCTGCCGAGGTTGACCAGGTACGGCGCGTGGATGAAGACCCGCAGGCCCCGCGCGGTGATCGCGTCGCGGAACGCCGCGTCCTCGGCGGGCTTGCCGGGGGACAGCGCCCAGCCGCGGGGGTTGCCCACGAAGACCTGGAAGGTCTCGCACTCGAGCTCCTCGGCGCTGGCGAGCGCGCCGGCGACGAGGCCCTTGCCGACCTGCACGTGGGTGCCGATCGGGTTGCGCAGGGACGGGCTGAGCAGGGCGGGGCTGGTCACCCCCGCACGCTATGTGAGGCGCGCGGCACGTCCGGCACCCAGGTCGAGGATCCGCTGGGCGTCCGAGACTCAGAGCACAGAGAGCGTGTCGCCGCCCCGGATGGTGCCGGGCGTGGCCACGTCGGCGTACACGGCGAGGGACAGGTCGCGCTCGGCGGCCAGGCGCGGCAGCAGCCGGCCCTCGGCGGTGGCGCCGTCCTGGTCGATGTCGACCATCCGGCACCGCGGGATGCGCTCGACCACCCGCAGCCGCGCGTCGCCGCAGGCCAGGGTGCGCCCGATCCAGGACTCCTCGACGAACGGCTCCTCGGAGGCGAACACGATGTTCACCCGCAGCCGGCGCGAGTCGGCCTGCACGCCCCAGTGCTCCTCGCACCAGGCCAGGGTGGCGGTGCCGACGAGGGAGACGGCGCCCCCGTCCTGGTGCGGCGTGCCCGCCTCCGGCAGCACGCGTACGGGGTCGCCCATCGTGCGGCTGAGCTCCGCGTCGAGGGCGGGGTCGCCGGCCCGCCACCGGCCGCCCGGCCCGACGACCACCACCTCGCCGGGGCGATTGCCGGCGACGGCGGTGTAGGAGAAGACCTCGTCGCGGCGGCGGAAGCGGTGGCTGCTCTTGCCCGAGGCGAGCCGGCCCTCGCCGTCCACCACGGCGTACCCGCGGTCGCCCGCGATGCCGCGAGGGTCGAGCACGGCGCTGTCGAGCTCCTCGCCACCCATCGACTTGACCGGGTAGTGGCGCAGGGACAGCACGAGGAAGGACATCCTCGAACCGTAACGGGGGACGGCTGTCGGCGGCAGGCCCGCTCGGGGCGGGTCTCGGGTGCGCGTAACTGCGCAATTGCGCGGAAAAGCACCGGTTTCGGCCCGCGGTAGGTGTCAAACCCAGCAATTGCGCAGTTACGCGCGCCACCTCGGCGACCGGCGGGACGACCCGGGGAACACCCGAGGGGCCCGGGGAACCCTCAGACCATCGAGAGCGTGACGGTGCTGCCCTTGGGGGCGAGCTTGCCCGAGCCGGGGCTGATGCTGACGACGTAGCGCAGCCCGACGTACAGCGCGCTCTCCTCGAGCTTGACCTCGAAGCCAGCGGCCTCGAGCTTGGCGACCGCCTCCTCGACGCCGGAGCCGCGCAGGCCGCCGGGGATCTCGACCAGCTCGGGGCCCTTGGAGACGACGAGGGCGACCCGGTCGCCGCGGAACAGGGTGCCCTCGCGCGGGGACTGCGAGATCACGACCCCCTTGGCGACGTCGTCGGAGAACTGCTCCTCGACCTCGGCGATCAGGTCGCGCTTGCCCAGCGCCGCCTCGGCGGCGTCGAGCTCCTTGCCCACCCAGTCGCCGACCGGGATGGGGCGGCGGCCCTTGCTGACGACGATCTCGACGTTGGCGCCGGGGGCCAGGATCTTGCCGGCGGCGGGCACGGTGCGGATCACCGCGCCCGCGGCGATCTTCTCCGACCAGCGCTCGGTGGTGCGCCCGATGCTCGCCTTGATCTCGGTGAGGGCGTCCTCGGCCTTCGCGAGCGGCTTGCCGGTGAGCCGGGGCAGCTCGTAGCGCTCCGGGCCCAGCGAGACCGTGAGCGTCACCGGGTCGCCGTCGAGGATGCGCTTGCCGGCCCCTGGATCGGTGCTGATCACCTCGCCCTTCGGGACCGTCTCGGAGTACGCCGGGTCGCCGGGCTCGACGTCGAGGCCCGCGGCCTCCAGACGGTCGGTCGCCGCGGACTCCGACAGGCTGATCACCGCCGGGACGTGGGTGTAGCGCGCCCAGCCGAACCAGTACGCGCCGCCGCCGACGGCCACGGCCAGCACCAGGGCGAGCACCAGCAGCTTGAGGCCGCGCCGGGAGCGACGCGGCTGCCGCGGGGAGCCGGCGGGCGCGGCCTGCCTCGGCTCGTCGTCGAGACCGTGCGCGTCGTGGTCCTCGGCCGCGGTCCGCTCGTCGAGCAGGGGAACCCGCGTGGTCGGGTTGGTCCCGGGCGCGCCGCGCAGCTCGGAGGGGTCCAGCACCGCGAACGGAGCGGTCAGCTCCCCGGTGTCGCCCGACAGCGTCGGGACCACACGGGTCTGCTCGGCGGCGGGGACCGGGCGCGGGCGCAGGTCGTCGGTGAGGTCGGCGTCCTCGCTGAGCCCGTCGGCGAGCGCCAGCGCCACCCGGCGCACGTGGTGCAGCAGCACCCCGGCGTCAGCGGGCCGCTGACCCCGGTCGCGTGCGGTGGCGCGGGCGACCAGCGCGTCGACGTACGCCGGGATGCCGGGCGCCAGCGACGACGGGGCGGGGACGTCCTCGTGGACGTGCTTCCAGGCCACCTGGATCGGGCTCTCGCCCTCGTGCGGCTTGCGCCCGGTGAGCAGCTCGAAGAGGACCACCCCGGCGGCGTACACGTCGGCGCGCTCGTCGGCGCGGCCCTCCACGACCAGCTCGGGGGCGAGGTAGGACAGGGTGCCGATCAGCACGCCGCCGGTGGCGGTGTGCTGGGTGTCGGCGCTGACCGCCTTGGCCAGCCCGAAGTCGGCGACCTTGATCCGCCCGTCCTCGGAGATCAGCACGTTCTCGGGCTTCACGTCGCGGTGCACCAGCCCGGCGCGGTGGGCGGCGGCCAGCGCGGCGAGGACCGGCTCGAGCAGCGCCAGGGCGCGGGCCGGCGGCATCGGGCTCTCCCGCGAGATCGTGTCGCGCAGGGTGTGTCCGACCACCATCTCCATGGCCAGGAACACCACGCCGTCGTCGTTGCCCTGGTCGAAGACCGCGACGACGTGGGGGTGGCTCAGGCGGGCGGCCGCGTGCGCCTCGCGCACGAAGCGGGCCGCGAACTCCTCGTCGTCACCGAGCCCCGGGTGCATCACCTTGACCGCGACCGTGCGGTCCAGGCGGGTGTCGGTGGCCTCGTAGACACTGGCCATCCCGCCGCGGGCGATCCGGCGCCCGACGCGGTAGCGACCGTCGAGGAGGCGACCGGTCAGCGGGTCGGGAGGGGACGCCGCGGACGCGGCGGTGCCCGACTGGGCGTGCCGATCCGTCTGCACAGCGACCCTCCTGCGACCGGACGGGGAAGGTTCCGGTGCGCCCATCGTACGGATCCCGCGGCCCCGGCGTCGCGCGTGTCGCCCTCCGGCGTGGCGCAGCGTGGTTTTCGTGGGCGGTTTTCCTGCTCGGACGGAGGGTGGGACGATGGGCACATGACCGAACCGCGCCTCGCCGACGCCGACCTCGCCGCGCTCGTCCCCGACTGGATCGACTGGGCCGAGGCCGCCCGTCGCCTCGGGGTCACGGTGGCCAAGGTCCGCACGATGATCCGCGACCACGAGCTCGCGGCGGCCGTGCCGAGCCCCGGCGCCGGCCAGCAGATCCCCGCCGACTTCATCCAGGACGGGCTGCCGGTCAAGGGCCTCGGTGGCCTGCTGACCGTGCTGCACGACGGCCGCTACGACGACCGCGAGTGCATCGCCTGGCTCTTCACCGAGCAGGACGACCTGCCGGGTCGCCCGATCGACGCGCTGCGGGAGAACCGCGGCTCGGAGGCCAAGCGGCGCGCCCAGGCGATGTCGCTCTGAGCTGACACCCTCACGTTTGGTCCCCAACGACAGTTCTTTCGGGGTTTGACGTGCCGTTCGTGACCATTCGTCGGGTGTCCGGCGCCTGCGACCGGGCGCCGCGGCACCCGGTCGAGGTCCGCGGGCCTCAGACGGTGCGCTGGGTGGCGGCCGCGGCCAGGTCCTCGAGCACGAGCGTCGCCTCGGGGTCCAGGCGCGCGCCGCGCAGCGCGTCGACGGCGCGCTCGCAGAGCGCCTCGATGACCTGCTCGAGCTGGGCGGGGGCGCCGGAGCCGGTCATGATCCGCTGCAGCTCGGCGACCTGCTCGGGGGAGAGGTGGGTGCCGAGCGCACGGTCGAGCACCGCGGCGTCCCCGTCGGGCGCGGCGTCCAGTGCGAGAGCGACCAGCACCGTGCGCTTGCCCTCCACCAGGTCGTCGCCGGCCGGCTTGCCGGTGACCGCGGGGTCGCCGAAGACGCCGAGCACGTCGTCGCGCAGCTGGAAGGCCTCGCCGAGCGGCAGCCCGAAGGCGGTGAGCGCCCGCAGCGCCGCCTGGTCGCCGCCGGCCAGCGCGGCGCCGATGTGCAGCGGGCGCTCGATGGAGTACTTGGCCGACTTGTAGCGCAGCACGGTCATCGCGGTGTCCACGTCGGCGCGGCCGCGCGCCTGCACCGAGACGTCGAGGAACTGTCCGGCGACCACCTCGGAGCGGCACAGGTCGAAGACCTCGAGGGCCGGGATCACCCGCTCGAGCGGCAGCCCGCAGCGGCGGATGAGCTCATCGGACCAGGTGAGGAGCAGGTCGCCCAGCAGGATGGCCGCCGCGGCGCCGTACTGCTCGGGGTCACCGCGCCAGGCCTGCTCGCGGTGCGAGGCCTCGAAGGCGCGGTGCGTCGCCGGACGCCCACGCCGGGTGTCGGAGGCGTCCATCAGGTCGTCGTGGACCAGCGCGCTCGCGTGCAGGATCTCCAGCGCGGCGCAGGCCCGCAGCAGGGCGGTCTCCTCCGCCTCGTCGGCCGGGGCGGCGATGGCGCGATAGCCCCAGTAGCAGAACGACGCGCGCAGTCGCTTGCCGCCGGCCACGGAACGACGGGCCTCCTCGATCAGCAGCGCCGCGTCCGGCCCCAGGGGCGCCAGCCGCTCGGCCTGCTCGTCGATGAACGCGTCCAGCGTGGCCTGCACGCGGTCGCGGAATCCGGGGCCGTCCCATCCGCTGGCTGTCACGGACAGGAGGCTAGCGGCCGACCCGCCGATGGACGGGCGCGGGGCTCGCCCGGCGCGGAACTTAGACTTCGGGCATGGCAGAGGACCGGATTGCGAGCATCGCCCAGCTCGTGCGCGACGGCGGACGCTCGTTCTCCTTCGAGTTCTTCCCCCCGAAGGACGAGGCCGGCGAGGAGCAGCTGTGGCGCGCGATCAGCGCCCTGGAGCCCTACCGGCCGACGTTCGTCTCCGTGACGTACGGCGCCGGCGGCTCCAGCCGCGACACCACCGTGCGGGTGACGAGTCGCATCGCGCGCGAGACGACGATGACGCCGATGGCGCACCTGACCTGTGTCGGCCACACGCGCGTGGAGCTCGAGGGGATCCTCGACAGCTACGCCGAGGCCGGCATCCACAACGTGATGGCGCTGCGCGGCGACCCCGCCGACGGCCCGCGCGCCCCGTGGCAGGCGACGCCGGGCGGGCTCACCTACGCCACCGAGCTGGTCGAGCTGGCCCGCGCGCGCGGCGACTTCACTGTCGGCGTGGCGGCCTTCCCCGAGGGCCACCCGACCGCCGAGTCGCTCGATCACGACGCCGACGTGCTGGTGGCCAAGGCCCGGGCCGGTGCGGAGTTCGCCGTCACCCAGATGTTCTTCCGTGCCTCGGACTACTTCGCACTGGTCGACCGGGTGCGGGCTCGCGGCATCGACATCCCGGTGCTGCCCGGCATCATGCCGATCCTCAACCTCAACGCGATCCGCCGCCAGGGCGAGCTGATCGGCTGCGACGTGCCGGCCGACATCGTGGCCCGCATCTCCGCCCACGACGGCGACCCGGCCGCGGTGCGCGCCGAGGGCATCGCACTGGCCGCGGAGCTGTGCGAGGAGCTGCTCGCCGGCGGCGCGCCCGGTCTGCACTTCTACACGCTGAACCGCTCCAAGGCGACGCTGGAGATCTTCGCCGCGCTCAACATGAGCGTCTGACCCACCGCGGCGCTGCCGCCCTCAGGCGGGCCCGACGACCTGGGCGACCAGGGCCGCCGAGAGCCCGACGTACGGGATCCCGCTGCCGGGCGTCGCGTGCGCGCCGGCGGCGAGTACGCCGGGGACCGGCGTGTGCGGGCCGAGGCGGCGGCGCACCGTGCGCCGGCCCTGCCACTGCACCCCCAGCGGGGACCCGCCCCAGTGCGCGACCAGGTCGCGGGGGCTGCGATCGACGCGGGTGAGCAGCCCGGGGCGCAGGTCGACGCCCTGGCGGGCCAGGGCGAGCAGGATGTCCTCGGCGAGCCGGCCGCGCCCGTGGACGGTCACCGCGCGGGCGCCGTCCGGGGCGGTGCCCCCCGGCCGGAGGACCAGCATCGGGTCGCCGTGGACGATGAGGTCGTGGGGCCCCTCGGGCAGCCCGGCGGCCGCGGCGGCCTCGGAGTCGATGCCCACGTGGCACACCACCGGCGGGATGGCCGGCGTCGTACGCGCGACGTAGGACGCCAGCGCCGGCAGCCGGCGCGGGTCGATCGCGCACACGACGACGTCGGCGTCGACCTCCCCGGCGCTGGTCGCGACGGCGACCGCGCGTCCGCCGCGCACGACGACGTCGGTGACGGTGACCCCGGTGCGCACGTCCACGCGGCGGGTGGCCAGCCGGGCGGTCAGCGCCTGCGCGAGGGCATCGGCGCCGCCGGCGAAGGACCAGGCGCCGAAGCGCTGCTCGACGTAGGAGTGCACGCCCGCCCAGGACGGGACGTCGCGCGGGTCGTGGCCGTCCGCGACGAACGGGTGCGCGGCCACCAGCCGCAGCCGCGGGTCGCGCAGGGTGCGGGCGAGACGGCGGCGCAGCGACTCGCGGCGATCGAGGATCGCGGCCAGCTCGCGGGGGAGCGCGGCCGGGTCCCAGGGGACCTCCAGGTAGTGGCGGCGCAGCACCTCCCACTCCTCGGCGTACGACGCGACGTGGTCGACCCAGGCCTGCCCGAGGCCGGGGGCGAGCTCGTCCACCGCGCGCAGCTGCCCGGCGCGGGAGGACGGGAGCCGCAGTGTGGTGCCGTCCTCGAAGCGGTGCTCGCGCACCAGGTCGGTCGCGACCAGCTCGAGCTCGCGCTCCAAGGGGCGCCCGCTCTTGCGGAACAGGTCGCGCAGCACGGCCGGGAGCAGCGTGGTCGAGGGACCGGCGTCCCAGGAGAACCCGTCCTCGGAGACCGCGACCAGCGCGCCGCCGAGGCGGTCCCCGCGCTCGAGCAGCGTGACGTCGTGGCCGAGCTTGGCGAGGCGCGCCGAGGTCGCCGCGCCGCCCAGACCGCCTCCGACCACCACGACCCGCGCCATGGCGCGAAGACTAGGACACCGGTGCGGACCCCGGACGCCCCAGGGCGACCGCGCGGGCCAGGGTCTCCCCGTCGCGGGCCACGAGCGTGGTGCCGTCGTCGGCGGTCACGATCGGGCGCTGGATGGCGCGCGGGTTCGCCGCCAGCGCGGCCAGCCACTCGGCGCGGGCCTGGGGCGTGCGCGGCAGGTCGATGCCGGCCTCGCGGGTCTCCCGGGGGCGCGCGACGTCCCAGGGTTCGAGCCCGAGCCGGTCGACCACGGCCCCGAGCTCCTTGGCCGTGGGCGGGTCGTCGAGGTAGCGGCGCACCGTGTGCTCGACCCCCGCCTCCTCCAGCGCGCGCTGCGCGGTGCGGCACTTCGAGCAGGCGGGGTTGATCCAGATCTCCATGCTCACGTGCTCACTCCATCTCCAGCTCGCGGGCGCCGGTCAGCGCGCGCAGCTCGTCGTACGTCGTGGAGAACACCGCGGAGGGGTGGCCCGCGGCGGCCCAGACGACCTCGTGGCGGCGCAGCCACGGGTCGAGCCAGGTCGGGACCGGCGCCGGGTGGCCGAGGGGCGAGACCCCGCCGATGACCTGGCCGGTGTGCTCACGGACCTGCTCGGGGCTGGCACGCCGCAGCCGCTTCACGCCGAGCCGCTCGGCCACCGCCACCGTGTCGACCCGGTGCGCGCCGGAGGTGAGCAGCAGCACGGGGGACCCGTCGGCGTCGAAGAGCAGGCTGTTGGCGATCGCGCCCACCTCGCAGCCGAGTGCCTCCGCGGCGAGTGCGGCGGTGTGGACGGAGTCCGGCAGAATGACCACCTGACCGGCTCCGCCGCGGCGGGTGTGCTCCGCCCGGAACCTCACGACCGAGGGGTGCTCCACGTTCATGGGGCTCATGGGGAAACCCTAGCCAGCGCGCGGACCGGCGCCGGGGACGACCTACGGAGGATGCATGGCTGCACAACAGGACAACACGAGGCCCGAGTCGGTGCGCCGCGCGCTCCAGGTGCTCTGGGCGCTGGTCGCCTTCGGGGCGGTCGCCGTCCTGCTGACCTGGATCTTCGAGGACAGCCTGATCCGATCGTGGGCGGAGGGCCACCGCTCGGTGCACGACGTGCTCGCGGCCGGCGGCGTCGAGGCGGTCAAGGACGGCGAGATCAAGCCGCCGGCGTTCGTGCCGGTGACCGCGGTCATCTACCTGGTGATGGGCGGGATGCTCGCGGTGCTGGCGCCGCTGCTGGCCGCCGGCTTCGAGTGGGCGCGGATCTGCCTGATCGTCACGCTGCTGACCCTCGTGGTCGGGGTCGGCGCGATCTTGATCACCGCGCCGCCGGCGCTGTTCCTGGTGCTCTCGGTGATCGGCCTGCTGCTGACCCTCGCCCTGCTGGTGCTGCTGGTGCACAAGGACACCACCGCCTACCTGCACTCCTGGTCCGAGGAGGACCGCGACACCGTCCAGCGCTGATCGGGGCGCGGGCCCACCGGCGTTGTCGGTGGGCGCGTGTAGCTTGCCGACATGCTCGAACGCGCGTTCGAGGATGTCGGTGGAGCCTCCCTCTCCGCCGACGCATCCAGGGTCGGTGAGCGAGAGGACAACCCCTGTGCCGTACGACGCCCCTCATCCCCATGCACTGCCGGCGACCACCCACGCCTACCTCGCCCGTTCCGCGGAGTCGCTGAGCGAGGCGATGGCGGCCCCGGACGCGCCGACCCGCTACGCCAGCGCCCACGTCGCCGCCCTGCGGGCCGCGGCGGCGCTGCTGGCGGCCCGGGCGCGCCCGGAGCCGGCCCGACGTCGGCCCCAGCGCAACGCCTGGGTGCTGCTCGCCGGGGTCGCGCCCGAGCTCGGCGAGTGGGCCGGGTTCTTCGCCGCCGGCGCCGCCAAGCGCGCGGCCTGCGAAGCCGGCTCGACCCGCGCGGTCACCGAGCGGGAGGCCGACGACCTCCTGCGTGACGCCGACCGGTTCCTCGCGGTCGTGGAGCAGGCGCTCGGACTGATGCCGCACGTGCCGGCCGCGGAGCAGGTCGTGCGCGCTGGTTGAGGCCGGTGGCCAGCGCGGTCGCAGTGGTCGTCAGCGGTGATCCGTGGCCGTCCGCGCGGCTCGCGACGGCGCGAAGGTGGCGACGCCCTAGGGTGGGTGCATGCCTAGCAGTGACCCGTTCGGGGACAAGCCCAGCGAGCGCCGGGCGGCCGCTCGGACCTCCGTGGTGTGGGGGGCCTTGCGTCCCGTTCTGGACGCCGGCCCGTGCGACGTGCTCGACCTCGGCGGTGGCACCGGCGTCTCCGCGGTGCGGGCCGCCGAGCTGGGCCACCGCGTGACGGTGGTGGACCCCAGCCCCGACGCGCTGGCCTCGCTCGACCGCCGCGCCCGCGAGCTCGGCGTGCAGGTCGCCGGCCACCAGGGCGACGTGAGCACGCTCCTGGACGTGCCCGGGCGTGCCGGCGCCGACGTGGTGCTGTGCCACGGGGTGCTCGAGGTCGTCGACGACCCGGCTGCCGCGCTGGCCACGATCCGCGAGGTGCTGCGGCCCGGTGGCACCCTCAGCCTGCTCGTCGCCCAGCGCTACGCCGCCGTGGTCGCCCGCGCGATGGCGGGTCACTTCGGCCAGGCTCTCGCGGCCCTCGACGACACCGCGCCCGCCGGGCGCGCCGGCCGCCGGGTCACCCGCGACGAGCTCGAGGCGCTGCTGGTCGGCGCCGGGTTCGAGGTCGCGCAGGTCCACGGCGTACGCGTGTTCGCCGACCTGGTCCCCGGCTCGCTGGTCGACTCCGAGCCCGGCGCGAGCGCCGCGCTGGTCGAGCTCGAGCACGCCGTCGCGGGACGCGAGGAGTTCCTCCCGCTCGCCACCCAGCTGCACGTCCTGGCCCGCTGAATGCGCGCCGACGGCACCGATGTCAGGGCGCGGCCATGAGATTTGACCGCCACGGGTACCGCGTTGGGAATCACCTGCCTAGACTTGCTGCAGGGGCCATCCATCAGGATCGGCTGGTCAGCACGACAGTGGGAGGATCCGGTGCCACTCTCTGAAGAGGAGCTGCGGCTACTCGAGCAGATGGAGCGTGCCCTCGTCGAGGAGGACCCCAAGTTCGCCTCGACGCTCCGCGGCACCTCGATTCGTCGTTCCGCCCGCCGTCGAGCGATCGCCGCGGGCTGTGTGTTCGTGGTCGGCATCGCCGTCCTGATGACCGGTGCCGTGGCCCAGCAGTGGGCGATCGGCGTCGTCGGCTTCGTGGTGATGCTGGCGTCGGCGACGGTGGGCCTCAACGCCATCCGCGGCCAGCAGGCCGCCGTGGCCGCCGACGCCCGCACCGCGGGACACCCCTCGCGAGGCTTCACGGTCATCGAGGGCGGCAAGCGCGGCCGCACCCGCCGCCCGCGCCGCAACGCCGGCTCCTTCATGGAGCGGGCCGAGGAGCGTTGGCGCCGCCGCCGCGAGGAGAACGGCGGCTTCTGAGCCCAGACCCGGCGCGCAACCATTGGCGCCGAGTCGGCGCGCCACAAGCGCCGACTCGCCCAACCATTGGCGCCGACTCGGCGTGCAGTGGGGGCGCTCAGCCGACGCGGTCGACCAGGTCGGAGCGGGTCCGCTCCGGCTCGCCGTCGCCCAGACGCCGGGGGGTCGGCGTACGGCGGGTGAAGGCGGTGCGCGGCCACCAGGCGGCGCGGCGGCGGGCGCGGCGCGGCGCCCCACCCTCGAGTGCGGCGAGGCAGGTCTCGGCGTCCGCACGGACCTGCGGCACCGGGTTTCCGGGACGCGCGTAGCGGCCGCGCTCCAGGGCCAGGACCAGCCGGTCCAGCGCGGCGGTCGCCTCCGGAGCGACCTGTGCCCCGTGGGCCGGACGCTCCTCGGGGCCCGGACCGGCGGGCGAGCCGAGGTGCTCGAGCAACACGCGACGCAGCTGACGCGGTGAGCGCCCGTCGGGCCACGGGATCCCCAGGTCGCGCGCGGTGTCGCGCAGCTCGGCCCAGACCTCCTCGGGCCCGCCCCGCAGCCGGCGCTCGCGCCGTCCACGTCGTACGCCGCCGGGCAGCAGCAGCGACCCGGTGAGCAGCACGACCGCGAGGATCCCGCTTGCCACGGTGCCCCACGGGAAGGTCTCCTCGGCCGCAGCGGCCACCGGGGCCTCCTCCTCGGCCGGGGCCGGTGCCGGCACGCTCTCCGGTCCCCGGGGCAGGTCGTCGCCGTTGGGCTGGGCGTTCTCGCTCGGCAGCATCGGCTCCTCGCCCGCACCCACCTCGATGCGCGTGTACGGCGGCACGTCGGCGGCGCGGTCCGGGGGAGTCGGCTCGAAGGCCACCCATCCCGAGCCCGGCACGAACAGCTCGGGCCAGGCGTGCAGGTCCCAGGTGCTGTACTCCCAGGTCTGCGCGTCCACCCGGTCCGGGCGCAGGAACCCCACGGCCACCCGCGCCGGGATGTCGAGGCTGCGCGCCATCACCGCCATGGCGGCGGCGAACTGCTCGCAGTACCCGCGACGGTCCTCGACGAGGAACTTCTGCAGGTCGTCGGAGCCGTTGCCGGGCTCGACGTCGGTGGAGTAGGTGAAGTTGCCGTCGCTGCGGAACCAGTCCTGCAGGGCCACCGCCTTCTCGTACGGCGAGCCCGCCCCGGCGGTGACGCTCGTGGCGAGCTCGTCCACGACGGGGGAGAGGCCGACCGGCAGGTCGAGGAACTCCTCGTCCACGAGCCCGGCACCGGACGGAGCCGCGACCATGTCCTCGGGCACGCGGACCAGGTCGACGGCCGTCATCTCATAGCTGAGGCCCGCGGTGGTCAGGTCGTCCTCCCCGGCGATGAAGTCCATCGTGGCGACGTCGTAGCGCCAGTCGCCGGGCGCCACGACCGCCGAGACCGGGGCCTGCGTGGGCAGCCAGGTCGACTCGAACTCCTCGGTCGCCTCGACCTCGTAGTCGTGCTCGATCCGCTCCACGTCGGGTGCCACGCCCTCCAGGTCGGGGAGCTCGCCGCGAGGCAGCTGGTCGACGGGGACCTCGCGGTCCCCGGAGCTCCACTCATCGGCGGAGAAGCGGTTGAGCACCGCGATGCGCAGGTACGACGGGTCGCGGTCGGTGGTGCGCACCCGCAGCAGCGGGAAGTCCTCGCCGCGGACGAGGTCACGCGTCAGGTCGACCATCGGGTTCTCCAGCTCGATCTCGCTGCCCCCCGCGCCCCCGCGCCCGGAGCCGAGCAGGTCGAGGTCGGCGCTCGGGATCACCAGCGGGAGCGCCAGGGCGATGCCGACCGACAGGGTCCCGACCGCGCCGGCGCTCGCGCGCAGCGGTCCCGGGTGCGCCGGCGTGCCCTGCTCGGGCCGGGTGCCGGTGGCGGCGTCGAACGGGCGGCCCCAGCGCGCCACCCGGTCGTCCTGGTCGAGGAAGAGCAGCAGCAAGAACCCGGCCGCGCTGAGCAGGAAGACCCACCAGCGTGGACCGGTCGCGAGCAGGCTGGTCGGCACGCTCTGCACCGCGAGCAGCGGCAGGCCGGCGAGGGCCACGCGCCGCAGCGTGCAGGCGAGCAGGTCGACCAGGACCAGGCAGCCCGCCCCGGCAGCCAGCATGAACGGGTCGATCGGCGGGGCGACCACCGGCACGGGAGCGGCGTACAGCCGGGCGCTGTCGCCGGCCGCGTCGAACGCCGCGGTCAGCTCGGCCCACGCGGGCCCGAGCGGGACCGGCGACCCGGTGACCTCGAGGCTGACGGCGGCGCCGGCCACGAGCAGCTGGACCGCTGCGACCAGGACCGCCGGTGCGCGCAGGCGGCGCAGGAGCGCCCCGGCCGCGACGACCGCGACGGCGATGAGCAGCAGCGGTCCGAGGTAGGCGCCGGCGTCGACGGCGAGCCCCGACCACGAGAGCATCGAGACCCAGGCAGTGCCCGCGGCGACCGCCGCGAGCCGCAGCGAGGCGCCCGGTGGCGGACGACGGCGGCTCATCGCCCGACCCCGGTGTACGTCGCCCGGCCCGCGCCGGCGGCCCCGGCACGCGCCAGCTCCTGCCAGGCCGTGTCGAGGCGGTCACGTGGCCGCAGGGGAGCGGCGCGCCAGCCGTGCTGGGCGAGGAGCGGCGCGGCGCTGCTCCCGGCCCCCTGACGGGTGGGGTCCGGGCCTCGCTCGGTGGCCCAGGCGTCCACGTCGAGTGCGATGGCCAGCGCGGCACCGGCGTGGTGCTGCATGCGGCGCAGGACCGGAAGATCGGTCGGCGCGACGGCACCGAGGACGGCCACGGTGAGGCCGCCGGTGCCGTGCTCGGTGAGCCAGGCAGAGTCGACTCGGGGCGTCGTTGCCGCCTCGACGACCGCCAGCGCCTCCAGCAGGGCGCGGCTGCTGAGCTCGGCGTCGCGCACGTGCCAGGCGCCGCCGGCCTCCTCGCCGGTGGCGGTGACGAGCCGGACGGTGAATCCGCGGTGGCCCAGGTGGACCGCGATGGACGCCGCGGCGGACACCGCGGTCTCCAGCGAGGACGCCACCCCTTGACCGCGGTGCGCCACCGCGCGGTTGTCGAGGAACAGCGTCGCGCGCGACTGCCAGGGCTGCTCCTCGCGGCGCACCATCAGCTCGCCCATCCGAGCCGAGCTGCGCCAGTGCACCCGGCGCAGGTCGTCACCGCGGCGGTACTCCCGCACGGTGACGTCCTCGGCCGAGCCCGTGGCGAACGCGCGCGGGCGGTTGTCGCCCGAGCCGGTCCAGGCGCCGCCCAACGGGATCGCCGGCAGCGGGACCGTGCGGGGGGTGACCGTGAGCGGCACCGAGGTCTGGAAGGCCCGGTCGACCTCGACCAGGCCGAACGGGTCGCTCACGCGCACCCGCATCGGGCCGAGCTCGAAGCGGCCGCGGACGTCGGAGCGGACCTGGTAGCCCACCTGGCGTCGCCACCCGTGCCCCACGCCCTCGAGCACGAAGCGCGGCCGGGAGCCGAGCACGTAGGGCAGCTGGTCCTCGAGCATGAGCACCCCGCTGGGCGCGCGCCCCTCGTTGGCCAGGGCCAGGCTCACGCGGGCCGGCTGGCCGGCGGCCACCAGCTGCGGGGTCACCGTGCGCACCAGCGAGAGCTGGTAGCGCGAGCGCCCCACGACGTACGCCGTGAGGAGCGGGAGCACGAGCACCAGGACCCCGACGCGGACCAGGGTGGTCTGGCCGAGCAGGACCGCGCACACGATCGCCGTCACGCCCCCGGCGACGAACGCGCGTCCCCGGGTCGTCAGACCGGCCAGTGCCTCACGCACGCTGGCCTCGTCAGCCCGGGCTGCCGTCGGGCACGGGCACGGAGGCGATGAGGCCGTCGAGGATCGCGGTGGTCGTGCGTCCGCTCATCGCCGCCTCCACTCCGGGCAGGAGCCGGTGGGCGAGCACCGGCTGGGCGAGCACCCGGACGTCGTCGGGCAGCACGTAGTCGCGCCCGTTGATCGCGGCGTACGCCTTGGCCGCGCGCACCAGGTGCAGGGTCGCCCGCGGCGAGGCGCCCAGGGCGAGGTCGCTGCTGCGTCGGGTCGCGGTCACCAGGCCGACGGTGTAGCGCTGGACGGCGGTGGAGACATGGACCTGCTCGACGATGCCGGTCAGCTTGCGGACCTCCGCGGCGTCGGTGACCGCCTCGAGGTCCTCCAGCGGGCTGGGCCCGGTGTGGCTGGCGATCATCGCGATCTCCGCCGCCTCCACCGGGTAGCCGACGGCGACCCGCGCCATGAAGCGGTCGCGCTGCGCCTCGGGCAGGGCGTAGGTGCCCTCCATCTCGACCGGGTTCTGGGTCGCGATCACCATGAACGGGGCCTCGAGGTGGTACGTCGTGGTGTCGACGGTGACCTGACGCTCCTCCATGCACTCCAGCAGCGCCGACTGGGTCTTCGGCGAGGCCCGGTTGATCTCGTCGCCGACCACGATGTTGGCGAAGATCCCGCCGGGGCGGAACTCGAACTGCCGGGTGTCCTGGTTGAAGATCGACACGCCTGTCACGTCGGAGGGCAGCAGGTCCGGGGTGAACTGGATGCGGCGCACGGTCGAGTCGATGCTGCGCGCGAGCGCCTTGCTGAGCATCGTCTTGCCGACGCCCGGCACGTCCTCGATGAGCAGGTGACCCTCGGCGAGCAGGACCACGATCGCGGCGGTGACGACGTCGGGCTTGCCCTCGATGACCCGCTCGATGTTGCCCCGGACCCGAGCCACCACGCGCGCCAAGGTCTCGAGGTCGGCTCCGGCAGGAGTCGGGTTGCTCACGTGCGCTCTCTCCCTGCTGTGACCAGCCGCACTCCGCGGTGTCACCACCGTAGGCCGTCGCCACAACCGACGGGGAGGTGTTGGCGGGACTAGAGCGGTCCGGACGCCTCCGCGCGCCACCGCCCCCCACCACGCCCCACCGGCGGGCGGCGTCGCCCCACCACGCCCCACCACCGCTCCCCACCACCGTGCGCCGCCGCCCCGCGGTCCCCGCCGGGGCGTCGCTGACCTGCGCAAACGCCGGGTCCGCGCCCACCGGAGCCCCGCCACGTGCGGCCGCTCCCAGATCGCGCCGCGCCCACGGTGATACCCGCGGCCGACCGCCGAACCCGGCTCCGACCTGCGCAAACGCGACCTACCTGGATCAACCGTGGTTGACGGTGGGGGATTGTGGAGTAAAGTGGAGCGAAGTGGAGGAGAGGTCGACCCTGGGAGGTGCCCGATGTTCTTCATGGGCACCTACACCCCGAAGCTCGACGACAAGGGTCGGCTCT
Source organism: Nocardioides sp. dk884 (assembly GCF_009557055.1). Lineage (NCBI taxonomy): Bacteria > Bacillati > Actinomycetota > Actinomycetes > Propionibacteriales > Nocardioidaceae > Nocardioides > Nocardioides sp. dk884. The sequence goes on from NZ_CP045649.1 coordinate 1,565,105, forward strand.
TCCTCCCAGCGAAGTTCAGGGACCGACTCGCGGAGGGGCTCGTGGTCACGCAGGGACAGGAGAACTGCCTCGTCGTGTGGCCCACGGACGTCTTCATGGAGGAGGCCCAGCGAGCCCGGTCGACCCCGCTGACGGTGAAGAGCGCACGTGAGTACGCGCGCATCCTCTTCGCCGGAGCGGACGAGGGGTCGCTGGACAAGCAGGGCCGCATCGGCATCCCCGCGAACCTGCGGGACTACGCCGGCCTCGACAAGGAGGTCGTCGTGATCGGTGTCATGGACCGCATCGAGATCTGGGACCCGGCCCGCTGGGCCGACTACTCCACCGGCGCCCAGCAGAAGTTCGCCGAGCTCGACGAGCAGCAACCCCAGGACTGAGCCACCCGCCACAACTTCACAACGGACGACGCAGGACGAGGTCTCGTGCCCGCTCCCCGCAGCCCCCTCTGGGATCACTTCCCCGGTTCCAGACGGAGCGCCTTCCCCAGGAGGGGAGCGGGCAGGGACCTGGTCCTGCGTAGCCGTTCCCGGGCCGCACGCCCACCGCAGCACCAGCCACCAGCTACCCAGCACCCACCAGCAGGCGCACTCGAGCGGGGTCGAACCGATGAGCAGCACACCCTTCACCCACGCGGACCTCCGGTCCGCGCACGGGGCTGACGGGCCGCCGCGGCGGGTCCGTGAGCAGGCCCGTGACGTCGTCGCCGTGATGGCCTTCTCCGCGTCGGTCTCCATCGGCGCAGCCCTTCTCCTCCTCGTCCTGTCCCGGCTCGGCTGAGGGCGAGATGAGCAGCCCCCGCCACGTCCCCGTCCTCCTGGACCGGGTCGTCTCCCTCCTCGCCCCCGCGCTCGAGCGCGCCGACGGTGCCGCCCCTGACGGCCGCACCGTCATGGTCGACTGCACCCTCGGCCTCGGCGGGCACAGCGAGGCGGTCCTCGAGCGGCTCGACTCCGTGCGGGTCGTCGGCATCGACCGGGACCCCGCCGCGCTCGACCTGGCTCGCACCCGCCTCGCGCCGTACGGCGACCGGTTCGTCGGCGTGCACGCGGTGTACGACGAGATCGCCGAGGTCGTCGAGGACCTCGGGCTCGACCACGTCGACGCCGTCCTGTTCGACCTCGGCGTGTCCTCGATGCAGCTCGACGTGCGCGAGCGCGGCTTCGCCTACGCCGAGGACGCCCCGCTCGACATGCGGATGGACGGCACCACCGGACCCACCGCCGCCGACGTGCTCAACACCTACACCCACGCCCAGCTGACCCGCGTGCTGCGCGAGTACGGCGAGGAGAAGTTCGCCAAGAAGATCGCCGCCGCCGTGGTCCGCGAGCGCGAGAAGGAGCCGTTCACCCGCTCCGGACGCCTCGTGGAGCTGCTGTACGCCGAGATCCCGGCGCCCGCGCGGCGTACCGGGGGACACCCGGCGAAGCGGACCTTCCAGGCGCTGCGCATGGAGGTCAACGACGAGCTCGCGGTGCTGCGTCGCGCGATGCCGGCCGCGCTCGGCGTCGTCGGCGTCGGTGGCCGCGTGGTCGTGGAGTCCTACCACTCCCTGGAGGACCGGCTGGTCAAGCAGGCCTTCACCGCCGTCACCCGCAGCGAGGTGCCGCCGGACCTGCCGTTCGTGCCGGCCGGCAGCGAGCCGCCGTTCCGTCAGGTCACCCGCGGCGCCGAGAAGGCCGACGCGGACGAGACCGCCCAGAACCCCCGCGCCGCCTCCGTGCGCCTGCGGGCCGTCGAACGTGTTCACCCGTCTTCCCCCGGAGTGATGTCATGAGCAGTCCCGCAGCAGACCCGCGCCCCTACGGCGCGGTGCGCTCCCGCGTCCCCCGGATAGCCGAGGCCGCGGTCGAGCGGGCGCGGCTCACCGTCGTCCCGCGCGCCCAGGCGGTGCGAGCGGCGCGCCTGCCCTTCGTGGTGCTGATCAGCGCGATCATGCTCGGCGGGGTGATCGGGCTGTTGATGTTCAACACCTCGATGCAGCAGACGTCGTTCACGGCCACCACCCTCGAGGGCCGGGCGACCACGCTGCTGGCCCGCGAGCAGGCGCTCACCGCCGAGCTCGAGGAGCTGCGCGACCCCCAGCACCTGGCCAGCGCCGCGCGCGCCCAGGGGATGCGGACGCCGGTCGCCCCGGCCTTCTTGATGCCCGACGGCACGGTGCGTGGCGAGGCCGTGCCGACCCCCAGCGAGGACGGGGAGCGGATCACCGGCAAGCTGCCGCCGATGCCGGCGCTCCTCGCGCCCGAGCCGCCCGCACCGGCGGCGCCCGCCGACTCCGGCCGCGACTCCGCTGCGCAGGACGCGGCCCCGGGTGAGTCCGGCGACACCGGCGCGGGCAGCCGTGAACGGGAGCGCCGAGACGATAGGAAGAACAGGAACGAGCAGAACCGCCGCTGACCGAGACCGGAGATCCCCGTGCGTCGTACCCCGCAGCAGCGCCCCCGCGGGAGCATGCGTGGCTCGCCCCAGGTCCGCCTGCGCGTCGGCTTCGTGCTGATCGCGATGGTGCTCTCGATCTTCGGTGCCCGGCTGGTGCAGCTGCAGGGCCTGGACCCCAACTCCTATGCGCCGATGGCGGCGGCCGAGGGCCTGCGCGAGATCGTGCTGCCCGCCGAGCGCGGCGACATCCTGGACCGCAACGGCGAGCCGCTCGCCACCTCGGTCGAGGGCTCGATGGTGATCGCGGATCCCGCCCTCACCACCGAGGACGCCCCCGAGCTGGCCAAGTTCCTCGCGAACCGCCTCGAGGTGGACTACTTCACCGTCCTGGAGCGGCTGCGTGCCGAGGGCAGCCGCTATGAGTACGTCGCGCGCCAGGTGCCCGCGGCCCGGGCCCAGGCCGTGGTGGACGCCGCGCGCGAGCGCGGGTTCGACGGCCTCACCACCAGCCGCGACCCGATCCGCACCTACCCCGCCGGCGACGTCGCCGCCAACCTGGTCGGGTTCCTCGGGACCCCGGACCCGGAGGAGGGCGACCAGCCGCTGGCCGGCCTCGAGCTCGCCTTCGACCAGGTGCTCTCGGGCACCGACGGCTCCGCGCGCTACCAGGTCGGCGCCGGCAACCGGCTGCCGCTGGCCGACAGCACCACCGTCGACGCCGTCGACGGCGGTGACCTGACCACGACCATCGACCGCGACCTGCAGTGGTACGCCCAGCGCGTGCTGCGCCAGACCGTCGAGGACTCGGATGCGAAGTCCGGCTTCGCGGTCGTCATGGACTCGCGCACCGGTGACCTGCTCGCGGTCGCCGACCACCCGACGTTCGACGCCAACAAGCCGGCCGAGTCGGCCAAGGACGACCGGATCTCGCGCGCCATGACCGACGTCTACGAGCCCGGATCGGTGCAGAAGGTGCTGACCCTCGGCGCCCTCGTGGACGCCGGCAAGGTCACCCCGCGCACCCGGATCACCGTGCCGCCGGTGCTCGAGCGCCAGGACCGCCCGATCGGCGACTGGTTCGACCACGGCACGATCCGGCTGACCCTCGCCGGCGTGCTGGCCAAGTCCTCCAACATCGGCACCGTGCTGGCGGCCGACCAGTTCGCCGAGGGCGAGCTGCGCGACTACCTCACCCGCTTCGGCCTCGGCCAGCGCACCGGCATCGGCGTGCTGGGGGAGAGCCCGGGCATCCTGCCCTCGGGCTCGCTGTGGACCAGCCAGACCGAGGACCGCATCGCCTTCGGCCAGTCGCTCTCGGTCAACGCCGTGCAGATGGCGGCCGCGGTCAACACCATCGCCAACGGCGGGGTCCGCGTCGACCCCAGCCTCATCGAGGGCTCCGCGACGATGAACGACGGGACCGTCGTCGGCACCGAGCAGGCCGGCACCCGTCGCGTGCTCAGCGAGCGTGCCGCGCACCAGACCGCGGCGATGATGGAGCGGGTCGTGGACCCCGAGGCCGGGGTCGCCCCGGGTGCGGCGATCCCGGGCTACCGGGTCGCGGGCAAGACCGGCACCGCGCAGGCCGTCGGCGCCGAGTGCGGCTGCTACGACGGCACCTTCGACGTCTCCTTCGCCGGGTTCGCCCCCGCCGACGACCCGCGCTTCACCGTCTACGTCGTGGTCAAGGACCCGGGCAACGGTGGTGGCGGCGGCTCGGTCGCAGGCCCCGCGTTCGCCAAGCTGATGAGCTTCACGCTGCGTCGCTACGGCGTCCCGCCCACCGGCACGGAGCCCTCGAAGCTGCCGGTCGAGTGGTGAGGGTCCCGTCTCGGAGCGCCGGCCCCGACGGGGGTAGCCTCGACCGGTGAGTGACCCGACGACCACCCCCCGTCCGCGCCACCCCGCCCCCGTCGACCTCGCGGACCTGGTCCGCTGGACCGTCGCACACGACCCCTCCGCCACCACGCGGGGACGGGTCGAGGGCGTCTCGGTGACCGGAGTGTCCCTCAGCAGCCAGCGGGTCCGCCCCGGCGACCTGTACGCCGCCCTGCCCGGCGCCCGCGCGC